>UQDJ01000016.1 GCA_900539675.1 uncultured Coriobacteriaceae bacterium
GGTTATACCCAACATTCAGCACGACACTGATGGCGAGAACGCCAAATACACCGTAGAGAATACCCATGATGAGTTGATGCAGAATATCGGAAGGGTCGTACGCCCACGATGAAGATTGGCTTGCTACGGTAAGCAGGGCAAGGGTAGCAGCAATCGCTGTGACGACTCGTGCTGGATACCATTGACTACACACGTAAATAAGTGATCGTATCCCTACGATAACAGCAAAGGCAATAAGAGCAGAAATCACTGTAAAGGTGGCAATAACGATGATCTTCTGGCCAAGATCCAAATCGTTTTGGGTAAATCCTACGATTCCACCCAAAACAGCACCGAGCACAACAACGGCAACAATGATCACAATATCCCAAGGATGCTTGCCGTGAATGAGCTCTGATGCGTATCGATTCATTTCTGTCGGTTGATAGGGCATGGTGTTTCTTCCTCTAAAAGGTAGCTAGAGTTTTTAAGGTGATTAGCGCGATTGAATCAGTGCTAAAAGCTGGTCGTTTGTTTCAGCTAGCACGGCTCCTTCATCGGTATTTGCAACAAGACGAAGCGTCTCTGTGCTCTCCAATTCGCGCCAGGTGGAGTGCACAGTAGCATCTTGCTCTATAGCAGCTTTGCGACCGGCAAATGGTTCGTGAGAGGCAAGGTGAATACCATTTGTATCGGAAACTAACGTAAAGCCTGCAATACCGGTGGTCTTTTGGTAGGCATCTGAGAAACCGCCGTCAATAATGACAACCTTACCGCCGCACTTGATGGGATCTTCGCCGTCTTTAACCTTGACAGGGGTATGGCCACAAACAATATGTGAGGTATGTGGGTCCATGCCAAAGTCTTCAAAAATGGCGTCATATACTTCTGGCTTATCAAAGAGGGTGTAGAAAGAATTCTTAACTTCTTTGCGTGCCGCTTTGTCTTCTACCAGATATATTTCGAAAGTTGCCATCTTGCTTTTGGCAAAGAGGGGCGATCCTTCGCCAAGCCAGAGATACCAAATAAGATCTAAGCCCTGTTTTTGCTCTGCTGGATCGGTGGCGCTAAAGGCGGCACGAACATAGGTATCTACCGCATCAAAGAGTGCTTTGCCTTTATAAGTTTCGCCAAACAGATTAACTTCTTTCAACGTTCCATCAGGAGTAAGGGGTACACAGGCATGGAACATAAGCATGTTGTTTTCGATGGCGTACAAACTGCCTTTCTCCAAGAAGAATTGCATGTGACGCTGTAGCTTTTCACAGTGCATGAATGCCTGCTGCAAACTCTGCATAACGTATTCTTCTTCTTCAGTAAGGGCATAGGGGTTGTGCTTGTCAACCGTGGGGAAGTAGGTGTCGGTCAGGTCGTATTCTGTGCCGTCAATCACAATGGTTTTGGTGTCGTAATTGATGCGATGGAGCAGTTTGCGATCTTCAAGACCAAAGGAAGGATTTTCATCAATAAGCTGCCCTTCAACCTTGAACTGTAAGATTGCCATCGCTTTTTGAATCTTGATATTGAGGTCAAGCTCTTCAGGGGAAAGTCCAGGATTGGTCTTAAGCTGGAATGCTGTACACGGATCGTCCTTGTAAGTTTTAAGAGCAAACGTGGCCAAGGGTAAAATGTTGATCCCGTAAGCGTCGGTTAAAATTGACAGGTTGCCATAGCGTGCACAATTTCGTACCACGTGGGCAATGCATCCACGTTGACCTTTGGCTGCACCCATCCAAACTATGTCATGATTGCCCCACTGTACATCCACGTTAGGATAGGCAATGAGTTCGTCCATGATAGACTCAGGAGACGGTCCGCGATCGTAAATATCGCCAATGATATGAAGCTTGCCTACCAGCAAATGCTGAATCGCAAAGCAGAGTTGATCTAAGAACTCGGCTGCGCAGTCGGCTTCCA
Organism: uncultured Coriobacteriaceae bacterium; assembly: GCA_900539675.1. GTDB lineage: Bacteria > Actinomycetota > Coriobacteriia > Coriobacteriales > Eggerthellaceae > Anaerotardibacter. The sequence continues at coordinate 1,897 of UQDJ01000016.1, forward strand.
CCAGAGCGTCTATCGTGGTAAGAAAAGCAGCGCTGCCTTCAGCTGCGCCGTCCTGTGAAACTGTACGCAGAGCATCATTTGTGCCATAACTTGCTTTCGTCAGGGCGAAGGTAGGCAAGCTTATCAGACTTTCAGCCAGAACAAGCCAGTCGCTATCAAGTTCATTGGTATAACGTTTCCAACCGGCATCAAGTTTTACGGCTTGCAGGACAGAAAGAACTTGTGAGAGCGCCACTTCGTACCAGGTGTATTCATCCACATCATCGACAAGTTCAAACGCACGCTTTTCTTTCGGGTAGCAGATGAGGGTTGCTAAACTTTGCTTTTCTTCGTCGCTCGCTTCATCTCCAAGAGCGGCATCGATATACACTTCGAGTGCATGGCAGCCACTGCGCACAATATAAGAAAACGCTTCGTATTCACCATGAATATCTGAAGCATACAATTCAGGCGCCTTAGGAAGACGCAGCGTCTGCTCATTGAAGGCGAGAGCTGCTCCTGCTTTGTCCTTGGTGGGATACAGTGAAGAAAGTACCTTAAGATAGGCGTTTTCGTTGATGTTCATACAAGTGCCCCCCTGTGTATGCCGTTGGTATTGAGATCGTAAGATCTATAAAGCTTGTTCTCATTCTACTTGAATACGCATGCCAGCGTAGTAGATGCTTGTAAGGACAATGGGTTATCAGATTGTCGGTAGTGGTGTGGGTCAGGTACTATAAAACAAGGTGTCAGGGGAAGGTGTCGTATGGGCAGCAAGAAGGGTTCTGCTAAGGCAAAGCGATTAGCAGAATTTAGAGCATCGCTTGAAAGCTTCGATTCGGGAGTTGATGATGCCTTTGCGCGTGAGGCAGGCCGTAAGCAGAGGCGCGCTGAAGAGCATGAGGCAGCTTTGCGCAAAAAGGCCTGCGAATCAAAGAATCGATACAGCTGTAAAAGCGATGCGGAGGCTGCTATTGCTTCGTGTGCTGCATATGGTACGACCGGATTACATGCGTATCGTTGTCCGTATTGCAATGGATGGCATCTGACGTCAAAACCCGAACGTCCCCGATGAACCTTCCCGATGAACATCCCTGATACGTCTTCGCTATCCCAATGTTCTCCAACGCTTCTTAGTGCCGTATAAGCCAGCTCTCTCTTATGTATTGGAATTTCCAATCAGTATTTCAAATTTTTGGAATATCTATTACCAAAACGAAACATAAACATGCACAATACTGATCAAGAGAGAAAAAGAGATTGCGGGTCTAGAGGGAAGGCTCGTTCTAAAGGAGAAGGGGCTAGGATGCATATTACTGCGCATACAAATGTGTACTGTCTTATTGGTGACCCGATTAAACATAGTGGTTCTCCAGCACTTCACAACAAAGCGTTTACGAAAACTGGTATCGATGCGGTATATGTTGCTTTTACCGTAAGTGATGGAAAGATCGAAGAGGCACTTAACGCAATCCGTACATTAGGCATTGCGGGGGGCAGCATTACGATGCCTCATAAAATGACGTGCTTGCCCTACTTGGACTATGTTGATCCAACGGCCAAAATAATTGGTTCAGTCAATACTATCGTTAACCGCAATGGCAACATTTCTGGTTACAACACTGATGGCTATGGATGCATGAAATCCTTTAAGGATATGGGTGCAACCATCGAAGGATCGAAGATGGTGCTGATTGGTGTTGGTGGCGCCGGCAGTGCTATTGCAGGCACGGCAGCACGTGAGCATGGGTTGCGCGAATTGGTTATCTTCAATCGTGCCAACGGTCATTCTTGGAACCACGCTGAACACCTGGTGGGTATGATTAACGAACAGACCGATTGCCATGCGCGCCTGTGCGATTTGAATGATCATGACCTTCTGCGTAAGGAAATGGCTGATGCTCAGTTGGTTTGCAATGCCACGAATGTTGGTATGGGTAAGCTTGAAGGTCAGTCAGTTGTTCCTGACGCTTCGTATTTTAATAAGGATTCCTTTGTCCAGGATGTCATTTACTTTCCGGCTCAGACCAAGTTCTTGGAGATGGCCAAAGAAGCGGGCTGTGTGCATGAAAATGGTCTTAACATGTTGTTCAATCAAGCAACGGGACAGTTTAAGCTATGGACAGGTGTGAAGATGCCCCTTACCGTTGACGACTTGGAACTCTAGGGGTTTTGCAGCTACAGATTCTTCTTAATATGGCGAATGCGTTTGGTGTGGCGCCATACGTTAGCGATGTCAAAGGCTACCGAGCATACAAACAAGATGAACGCGAATATTCCTACGGCCGCATTGCCGTTTGGGACAAAAATAATAGCCAACATGACAAAGGGAATAAGGAAAATCAGCGACAAGAAATTCAGGCGTTTCCATATTCCCTGCCCAATAGAAATGATGGTGTAAAGATAGAGACCTGTGGCAGGAGCGGAAAGCAAAAGCGCCAAGCCTAGGATAATGACCTTAGCCACGATGAGCTTAATATCCATCAGCAGATCAGTTTTAGCCTGTTTGAGCAATTCTTCATTGGTGGGCGGACGCATGAAGAAATCGGCAAAGTTGAAAAATGCATTGCTGAAAGGACTGTTTTGCGCACTTCGATTGGGCTGCCCTGAGGATTTCTGCGCTGTTGTGTGCGAACCGGATCCGGCATCTGATTGGAAGGGGTTGCTGTTTACAGTGAAGCTCACAAAGGGATTGGCGCCTTCTTTAAAGGGATTTGTCTGATAGGGATTGAAGCCTTCAAAGGGATTTGTACCACTTTGCGTGCCGCGATAGGTATGCTGGTTGCCAGAACTATCCCATACCGTCCATACAAACGATTCCGAGAAGGGCCATCCAGCAAAGGGATTAGCGCCATTTGAGGCTTGTGGGTTACCTGCTTGTCCGGTACGAGCTGCAGCAAAGGGGTCGTAAGAGAAGGGCGCTCCATAGCTTGTGCCTGCTGTGCCATATTCGGGTTCCCAGGTATGGTTTAACAATACGTCGCGTGCTTCATTTATAAGTTTTGTCTTCTCTTCTGCTTTTGCGCGTGTTTGGGCATCCTGACCAAACTTGTCAGGATGGTTTTCGATGATCAATTTACGGTGGGCTTTCTTGATGTCCTCTTCGGTGGCACCTTCAGAAAGCCCGAGGGTTTTAAGGGCGGTTGATCGTTTCATGGCTGTGCCTTAGAACCAAATATCTTCAAGGCGACGTTTCGGTACGTAATGCACCTGGTTTTCATCGCGCCAGTAGGTGGTATTGCCATCTTGAGCATCCACCAGTCGAACATCTTCAATGGGGCGACCCAGCGCCAGAACCAGTATCGGTTCCAATGTTTCAGGCATATCGAGTACCTTTTTGAGCGCCTCTTTTTTGAATGCTGACATAATACAGCCGCCGAATCCTTCTTCGGTGGAAGAAAGCATGATGGTTTGTGCGGCAATGCCAGCATCAAAGCGCCATAGATCACCTTGAGTGTTGGTGGGAATAGCCATGATGATATAGCCAGTGGGACGTTCGCCCTCTTGAGGGCCATCCCAGTCTTTCAGCGCACCTGCCCAGGTGAGGGTGGAAAAGATACTCGCACAGGTAGTTTTATCGGTCACGATGCGATAGCGCAGGGGCTGCTTGTTAGCACCGCTTGCGGTGATGCGTGCATTGTCTATCCATTGAGTCATCAGCTCTTTAGTGACTGGATAGCTTTCGCGAAAACGTCGGAAACTGCGGGTGGTGTGAGCGAGGTGTTTAATGAAGCTTGGCATAGGAGATCCTTTCGGATAAAGCTACTCGTTCGTATCATCTTGAGAAAGATGAGGGCGTGAAGCTTTGGTTTGTTCATATTGTTCTTCGGCAATCTTGTGACGTTCTGCCTTGCGACGTTCGTAGTTGATATTGCCCTCGTTGGTAATTTTTTTCTTCTTCCTCTTATCGGGGCGAAAGGTTTTGGTGGTCTGAATCAGGATCGCACCGATTAAGAACGGCATCCAAAATACGATGCCGCGATATACCAGGCCAATGGCCATGCCTGCCGTTGCTGAAGCGCCAAAGGCAGTAAAGGCAACGGTAACTGCCGCTTCAACCACACCGACACCTTGTGGAGTGATGGAGATCATGGCGAACAGGGTTGCTACTACATAGCCGCATACCAACGATTCGGGAACTTCAACGCCGAATGAAAAACCAACTAAACAGAAGGCGGAAAGCTCACAGCAGCTTGCAATAATCGAGCATCCAAATGCTTGAAGGGCTGGTTTGGGATTTTCGACGATCAGCTTTGCCGCACCCGAAAAGCTGATGATGGTTTTTTCCACCCAGGGTGCCAGAGGTTCTTTCTTGAATTTCACTAGTATCTTATTGATAAGACGGGCAATGGGGGTTAAGAACCTGATAACCAACTGAGGGTTCTTATGACCTAGTACCATGACACCAATCATGCAGCTCACCAGCAAAATGACGACACATCCCAAAAGCAGCCAGATAGGGGATAGGCCTACGGTGAGCGCCAGAAGGGCAAAGCCGATAATCATGATGGTGGCAAAAGCGGAGTCAACCGTAATTTGCATCAGCAAGGCGGCAGATGTTGCTTTACCGGGTGCAATGCCGCGACGGCGGGCATCGTCCACCACTAACGTGGTGCCTGCCAGGTTCAAGCTGGGAAAGACGGTATTTAAAAAGAAGGTGCCAAATACCAGCGGTAAAGTGTTGCGGGCACGCATGTGTTCGCCTACGGCCTTGAAGGAAAATTTGTAGGCAAAGCTTTGGGAAAAGTATTTACACAGCTGAGTCAGAATGGCAATGACCAGGGGAATCATGGCTCCCTGTGCCATAGTTTGGGCAAGCTCATTAATCTGGTCGCCGCGCAAAAACACGAATGCCAGCACAATAATGATGATCAAGCCAGCCATTAAATTTCGGAAGTTAAATTTCACGATACGTGTAGCCTCTATCTGTGTGATCTGCACATAACTAAATCAGTATAGCAAAGCGCTATAGCACATCAGGGCGAGGTGAATTGAATACGGTGGGATATCATATATCCCCATTCAAAGGAAGGGCCATGAACCATGCTGCAGCAGACATTATAGAAGGTCCCATGAATCATGCTGCAGCAGACATTATAGAAGGTCCCATGACCCATGCCACAGAAGACATTATAGAAGGTCCCACAAATTAGTATGCCGTGTGAAAGATGGGGGTGATGATGTATGAAGATCTAATTGTTTGCTGTTAGAGGTTATCGGTTCGACCTGGTTACCCGGTTCCTCAGATTCATCGTCATGATTGTTCTGTACATTGAGATTTGCGAGCGCTTGATTTGCGTTTCTGCTCGATCACTATTCGACACACCACAAGGCTAGCTGCAGTGATTGCCCAGGTGATCGGATAGGTTATCGCTATTGCCTCTACGGTTACGGTATTCCAGGTAAAGGCGAATACAAGACAGGCTCTCGTCAGACAGATCCCCATGAAGATGATAACTGCTGGGGCAACTGAATGGCCAAACCCCCTCATTGCATCTCCTTGTATTTCAAGGATGGAATAGAGCGCGTAGAAAGGAAAGGTTAAAGAGATGATCGAAAGCCCAATGTGTATGACCTCTTCATCTTGCGAAAAGATCCAGAACGTCCAGTAGCCGATTGCCAGCATTGTGACCGAAAGTACTATGGCGCTAAGAAGTCCAAGCCCTTGGCAAACCCAAACGCCGCGCGAAACACGCTTGTAGTTTTTTGCCCCATGATTCTGTGCGACGAACGTTGTGGTTGCCTGTCCAATGGCGAGGATAGCATAGTAGATAGGGAGCTCGACTTTAAAGTAAATGGAAAACGCCGTAATTGCCTGCACACCCAGCAAATCAATTTGGTGTTGTACGACCACGTTTGACAGAGTGATAGCCAGCGATTGCAATCCGACGGGAATGCCGATTCGCAGGATGGTTGCGAGGAAAGTACGGTCTAGACACAATCTGGACCAGCGTAGCGCATACCGTTCGTCTGTTTTTGCCAGAAAGACCACAACAATTATCGCAGCGATGCTGTTCGATGCCAACGTGCTCAACGCAACACCTTCTATTCCTAAACCAAGAACACAAAGGGTGAATGTTGCCTATACCGCCGACCGTCTGAGCCAACAAGGGGGTTCGCGAGTCTCCCAAGGCACGGCACACGCCAGCAGCCATGTTGTAGAGCGATATAGGAAGCATTGCTATGAAATACATCCGCAGGTATGTCAATGCATCCGCTATCGCTGAACTGGGAGTCTTCATCGCTTCAATGTATAAGGGGGCGAGTAAAACGCCCGCAAAGGCAAGGATTGCACCTGCAATAAGACTGATCGCGATGGATACGTGAATTCCGTGTCTGAGGTCATCGATATCTCTAGTGCCAAACAAGCATGCTACTGCGATGTTTGCTCCGACCGAAAGGCCGGTGAATAATCCGATCAGGCAGGTAATGAGAAGCGTGCTTATCCCCAGTGCTGCTGCAGCTTGGTTGCCCAACACGTTGCTGACGAAAAACAGATCGACCGTTGAGTAAAGCTGCTGGACTACGCTCGTAAAAAGTAGAGGAATTGCGAAAGAGAGAATTGAGGTAACAATGGGCCCTTTTGTAAAGTCGCGGGTGCGCGTTTTATTGCGAGAGCGTTTCTTGTTTTGAGACAGCGTGTTTTGCCGGCTGGAATCATCATTCCGGTTTGCTGTCTGTTCGATTTCGTTTTCTTTCATAGAATCACGTTTCTAGTGGGCGGCGGAAAAGCTAGCAAATTGAGAACGGTGAACAGACGCTCTGTTGTCTTGTCAGATTAAAACCTTCGCTATAGACAAGTCCTTCTATGATCGCTATCAGCAGCCTTTCTTCTCCTTGTTCTTGTTTGAGTGAACAACCGTTAAGGATGAAAAGTGTCCTCTGCGGATACGTCGTCTGGGGATGTGCGAACCTATGTCGCAAAACGTCTTATGGGAATAGGAATGCTAAAGGAATTTTTACCATAATTATTAAAGAAATTGTTACAGAATTAAAATTAGTAACATTTATTTATAGTAATTGCTTTTTAATGGTGGAATCGGTGTGGGAAAACCCTTTGACCATAGTCATCACGCATGTTACGTCTTAATTGCGGGATTATTACGGGTGTTATAATAGCGAAGCTCAATAACAAGACACAAAGAAGGAGACAACATGGCACGTCCGATGACTATGGCCGAAAAGATCCTTGCTGCTCATGCAGGGCTCGATGAAGTGGTGCCCGGTCAGCTAATCGAGTGTGATCTTGATCTTGTCTTGTCAAACGACGTTACAGCGCCAATTGCGATTAAAGAATTCAAGAAGGTTGGCGTTGACAAAGTATTTGACCCTACCAAGATTGCACTGGTTCCCGATCATTATGTTCCCGCAAAGGACATCAAGAGTGCCGAACAGGCAAAAATTACGCGTGACTTTGCCCGTGAACAGGGTATTACTCACTATTACGAAGTGGGATGCATGGGCATTGAGCATGCTCTACTCCCTGAACAGGGCGTTGTGGGCGCTGGCGATCTGATTATCGGTGCTGACAGCCACACCTGCACCTATGGTGCACTGGGCGCTTTTGCAACGGGTGTTGGCTCTACTGATGCGGCTATTGGTTATGCAACGGGTCGTGCTTGGTTTAAGGTTCCCGAAACCATTCTTTTCAATATTGACGGTACGCTGAATCCGGGCGTTTCTGGCAAAGATATTATTCTGCATATCATCGGCATGATCGGTGTTGATGGCGCTCTGTATCAGGCTATGGAATTCCACGGCAGCGCCATTGAATCTCTGTCTATGGATGAACGCCTGACTATTTCGAATATGGCAATTGAAGCTGGTGCTAAGGCGGGTCTTATTCCGGTTGACGATGTAACTCGTGCGTACATGGATGGCCGTACCGAACGTCCCTATAAGGAATACTATTCCGATCCGGATGCTCACTATGTCAAGGTATATAACATTAAGGCCGAAGACATTGTCCCGACGGTTTCCTATCCGCATTTGCCTTCTAATACTCATCCAGCAGCTGAATCTCATGACATTAAGATCGATCAGGCGGTTATTGGCTCTTGCACCAATGGTCGCATTGAAGATATGCGTCAGGCAGCAGAAGTGTTGAAGGGTCGCAAGGTTCACCCCGATGTTCGCTGCATCGTTATTCCTGCAACGCAGGAAGTGTATCGTTACTGTGTGGATAACGGATTGATGGACATCTTCTTGGATGCTAACTGCGCAATTTCTACTCCTACCTGTGGTCCGTGCTTGGGCGGTTACATGGGTATTTTGGCAGCTGGCGAACGTGCTGTTGCCACCACTAATCGTAACTTTGTAGGCCGTATGGGCGATCCTACCAGTGAAGTTTATCTGGCTTCCCCTGCTGTAACTGCAGCAAGTGCGGTGTTGGGTCACATTGGTCTTCCTGAAGATTTGGACTAACGAGGAGAATTCACATGTATTTCAAGGGAACTGTTCATCGTTACGGCCGTGACGTTGATACTGACGTTATTATTCCGGCTCGTTATTTGAATACTTCGGATCCAGCAGAACTTGCTAAGCACTGCATGGAGGACTTGGATAAGGACTTTGTTTCTAAGGTAAAGCCCGGCGATATCATTGTTGCTGAAGAAAACTTCGGCTGCGGTTCTTCGCGTGAGCATGCGCCAATTGCTATCAAGGCTGCCGGCGTGGATGCGGTTATTGCAAAAAGCTTCGCTCGCATTTTCTATCGCAACTCTATTAATACCGGATTGGCCATTTTGGAATGTCCTGAAGCGGTAGATGCTATTGCTGATGGTGATGTGGTTTCTATCGATACCGATGCCGGTACCATCACCGACGAAACCACGGGCAAGTCTTTTACGGCTCAGCCTTTCCCTCCCTTTATTGCAGATATTATTGAACAGGGTGGTTTGCTTAATCGCACCCGACATGTTTTGGGATTGGATAAATAGGTCTGTGTATTTTGACCTCGCTGTTTGCGTGGGTTAAACCTTGTAACCGCATGTTTATGAGATATAAGCTGACCTAGAGGTTTAAGCCTTTAGGTCAGCTTCATGATTGAGGAGCACATATGGCTAAGACGTATAACATTTGTACATTGCCGGGCGATGGTATTGGTCCGGAGATCATTGCTGAAGGCGTAAAGGTACTCAATGCGGTTGGTGCTAAGTACGACACTGCTTTCAAGTGCAAGGATGCTTTGATTGGTGGTTGCGCTATTGATGCCTGCGATAACCCACTTCCGGATGAAACACTCGAAGCAGCTAAGGCATCTGATGCGGTGTTACTTGCCGCTGTAGGTGGTCCTAAGTGGGATACCACCGATCCTAATCGCCCTCGTCCTGAACAGGGCTTGTTGGGCATTCGCAAGGCGCTTGGTTTGTATACGAATTTGCGACCCGTTCAGATTTTTGACGCCTTGGCCCATGCTTCTACGTTAAAGCCCGAAGTAATCGATGGCGTTGACATGGTTATTGTTCGTGAGCTTACGGGAGGTCTGTACTTCGGTATGCGCGAGCGTTTCTACGATGAAGAAGGCGCTGGTGCAAACGGAACACGTGGTCAGCGCGCTTACGATACGCTGGAGTATCGTGAATACGAAATTGAACGCATTGCTCGAAAGGCTTTTGAAGCAGCACGCAAGCGTCGTGGCAAGGTAACCAGCGTTGATAAAGCAAATGTTCTTGAAACCAGCCGTATGTGGCGCGAAATTGTTCATCGTATTGGCAAGGAAGAATATCCCGATATCGAATTAGAGGATATGCTTGTTGATAACACGGCAATGCAGTTGATCAACCGTCCTGCTGATTTTGATGTGGTGGTTACTGAAAACATGTTTGGCGACATTCTTTCCGATGAAGCAGCCCAGATCACTGGTTCGTTGGGCATGTTGGCAAGTGCTTCGTTGGGCGATGGCGTAGCGCTGTATGAGCCAAGCCATGGCAGCGCCCCTGATATTGCAGGCAAAGGGATTGCCAATCCACTTGCTCAGATTCTTTCTGTTGGCATGATGCTGACGTATAGCTTTGACATGACTGATGCTGCTCAGGATATCCAGCGTGCAGTAACTGAAGTGCTCAACGAGGGCTGGCGTACGGTAGATATTGCTGATGATACAACGCCAAAGGATAAGATTGTGGGAACTGTTGCAATGGGTGATTTAGTGGTATCTCATCTCTAAGAGTAGGTATACTGCAGGGTGCCTAGCCGCTGAGGTTCAGGCACCTTATTTTGTTATGTCGATTGAATAAAATGTAAGGATTTGTTCATGGCTATTCGATCTCCTGAAGGAACATTCGACCTGCTTTCTTGTGATGCGATGTTTTGGGATTACTTCCGCAACACCGCATTTTCCATTTTTGGTCGGTATGGGTATGAACCTATTGAAACGCCGATGTTTGAGCAGACTGAGCTGTTTGTGCGGGGCATTGGTGAAGCTACCGATGTAGTTTCCAAAGAAATGTTCACGGTCATTTCGGGTGGCAATTTGACCAAGCTGCTGGAGGGTGAAAAGCTGAAGTCCAAAAGCAAGCTTTCACTTCGTCCCGAAGGTACGGCAGGGGTAGTACGTGCGGTTGTTGAACATGATTTGGTTCCTCAGGGTGGTGCCCCGGCAAAGCTGATGTATGCCGGTCCCATGTTTCGTGCCGAACGTCCTCAGAAGGGCCGTTTGCGTCAGTTTCGCCAGGTAGGCGTTGAGTGCTTAGGGGCAGAAGATCCCAGTGTGGATGCTGAAGCTATCATTATGCTGATGCGCTTTTATGAAGCCATTGGCATTCCGGTGGCCGACATGCAATTACTCATTAACTCTATGGGCTGCGAGAAGTGCCGACCGGCATATCGCGAACTTGTACGCGATTATATCCACCAGCATGCTGCTGATATGTGCGATGAATGCAATCATCGTGCTGAAATTAATCCGCTGCGTGCCTTTGACTGCAAGAATCCACGCTGCGTTGCCATCATGAAGGATGCTCCCCGTATTACAGATTACTTGTGCGATGACTGCCGTGAGCACTATGAAACCGTAAAGCGGTACCTTGCCTCTGCGGGTATTGCCTTTAGTGAGGATACTCGTCTGGTGCGCGGTTTGGACTACTACACGTCAACGGTATTTGAAGTTCAGGTCGACAACGGCATGGGTGCTCAGAATGCTATCGGTGGCGGTGGACGCTACGACAAGCTTGCCAAAGAAGTGGGTGGTCGCGATGTTCCCGGTTTAGGCTTTGCGCTGGGCTATGAGCGCTGTGTGTTGGCGCTTGAAGCGGCAGGTAGCAAGTTCTCTGCTCCTGGTGGATTGGATCTGTTTGTTGCCTGTGTGGATGATTCGGTACGCGAGCGCGCATTCGGTTTGGTTCAGGAATGCCGCGATGCGGGCATAGCTACTGAAATGGATCATCAGGATCGCAGTTTAAAGAGCCAGTTCAAACTGGCAGACAAACTCAATGCCGCTCGCGTTGCCGTATTGGGTCCCGATGAGCTGGGTCAAGGTGCCGCCCGCCTGCGCAATATGGACACGCACGAAGAAGAACTGGTACCGCTTGATCTATTGGTTGAAAAGCTTAGAGGCTAAAGGGCAAATAGCTTCATATGTAAATGCATGTTTGGCTGAAGCCTAAGAATTTGGTGCTTATGCTTGGTGCTTCAAATTGGCACGTGATGTTTCAATGTGGCACTTGATGCTGAATCCTTTCAATTGCCACTTGATGCTTTCGATTGGTCAAACTTGGCTTTTTTGCGGTTGGAGCAAGCAAAATGGCACCAGGTAAGTGAACTACCGTTATAGTATACGGTTGGAACTTTTTAGAGAGCCTTTTGGATGGTGCTTGGATTAGCTGTTGGGCAGGGCTAGTTTTACCGCTCAATCCTGACAGATACGCTCATCTTGACGGATGATAGTAAGCATATGGCGTTCATAAGGTTCTTGTTTGGATTGGAAAACGACGAGGAGAAAGTGAAATCATGACAGATTTCCTTAACGAGTACTGCATGCACTCTCATACATGCGGTCAGCTGAGGCGCTCAGATGTGGGTACGGAAGTTACGCTGACGGGTTGGGTATGGCACAACCGCGACCATGGTGGTCTGATCTTTATCGACCTGCGTGACCGCGATGGTTACACCCAGTGCGTTGTTGACCCTGATTGCGTTTCCGAAGACGACTTCCATATTGCAGAACACCTCGGTCGTGAATACGTAATTGAGGTTACGGGCAAAGTTCGTGCTCGTATGGATGAAGTGGTAAATCCGAATATGGCAACCGGTGAAATCGAAGTGCTGGCAAGCTCAGTCAGCGTTTTGAACACTTCGGTAACTCCTCCGTTTTCTATAGAAGATGGCATTGAAACCGACGAAATCACCCGTATGAAGTGGCGTTACTTGGACTTGCGTCGTCCTGAAATGTATGCGGCTTTAAAGCTTCGTCACCAGGTAGCTCATGCAATGCGCAACGCCTTGAATGAACGTGGCTTTCTTGAAGTGGAAACCCCAATTTTGGCAAATTCTACACCTGAAGGCGCTCGCGACTACATCGTTCCTTCTCGTCCAAATCCGGGCAAGTTTTACGCTTTGCCCCAAAGCCCCCAGCAGTTCAAGCAGATGTTGATGGTTGGCGGCATTGAGCGCTACTATCAGATTGCTCGCTGCTTCCGCGATGAGGATTTGCGTGCCGATCGTCAGCCTGAATTCACCCAGGTTGATATTGAGATGAGCTTCGTTAAGGGCGAAGACGTCATGGTTATGATGGAAGACGTTATGGCTGAAGCCTTAAAGGCAGTAGGAGTTGAACATCAGTTCCCTCTGCAGCGCATGCAGTATTCCGATGCCATGGATCGTTTCGGCTGTGATCGTCCTGATATTCGTTTCGGTATGGAACTGGTTGATCTGACCGATATTGTTAAGGATTGTGGCTTTAAAGTATTTTCAAGCGTTGCACAGTCCGGTGGCTTGGTTAAGTGCATCAACGCCAAGGGTGCTGGTGACTGGAGCCGTGGCGAAATTGAAAAGCTTGCTGATATTGCTGCCGAAAATGGTGCAAAGGGTATGGCTTGGATTGCCTTCACGTCGGATGGTAAGGAAAAGAGCCCCATCATCAAGTTCTTCGATGATGAAACCTACGCAAAGATCAAGGAAAAGGCTGGTGCTGAGCCGGGCGACTTGTTGCTGTTTGCTGCTGACACCTTTGAGGTTGCCAATGCGGTTCTTTCTGCTTTGCGTTTGCATATGGCAGATGCGCTGGGTATCGAGCGCAAAGGCCATGCGCTTCTGTGGGTAGTGAACTTCCCCATGTTCCACTATGACAAGGATGAAAAGAAGTACGCTGCAGAACATCATCCGTTTACTCACGTTCTTGATGAGGACTTAGATAAGATTGAAACAGCTCCGCTTGAATGCGGCAGCTATTCTTATGACCTGGTTATGGATGGTTTTGAAGTGGGCGGCGGTACCATTCGTATCCATAATGCCGATGAACAGCGCCGCGTTTTGCGCGTATGTGGCTTGACCGATGAAGAGATTGACCAGAAGTTTGGTCATCTGATCCATGCACTTGAGCTTGGTGCTCCACCGCATGGTGGCATTGCCATCGGTCTTGATCGTTTGGTTATGCTTCTGGCTGGCAAGCAGTCCATTCGTGACGTTATTGCCTTCCCGAAGACCTCAAGCGCATCTGATCCTATGACGGGTGCTCCGAGTGAAGTAACCGCTCGTCAGCTTAAGGATGTTGCTCTGCGTCTTCTGTAAAGCACGTTTTGAAAGCCCGCTTCTTTTACTCTTTTCGTCCTATGGCAAAAAGGGGAAAGGTTGCGGGCTTTTTTATTGGTGAGAAAGTGAGAGATTTGCATGGGTAGATCAACTGATATACCTTCGTCATATTCCATCGATGAACATGGCTTAGCGGTTGACGGGGTTTTTCAGGCAATGACGTGCACTGGATTAAACGACTGTGCTGGCCTCGATGTTGGTGAAAGTGCTCTCTTATCAGCGTCTGGGGCAAACGACCAGCATACCCTTCAGGATAAGTCGCAGGCAAAGTTACAGGCAAAGCCACAATTCTTACCCGACGGCACTCGTCGTAAGTTCTTCTTCTTCGATTATGATGGCACCCTTGCAATTCCTCTCACCAGAGATATCCCTCAATCGGCGCGCGATACCATTGAACAGCTGCGCAAACGGGGTCATTTTGTAGCGCTAGCCACGGGTCGCTTGCAGATCAATGCGCTGAATTACATTCAGACGGTTGGCATTACCAACCTGGTTGCTGATGGAGGCTATTCGGTGACCATCAATGGGGAACTGGAGTGGATGATCCCGCTTGATTTGGAGAATGTGAAGCGCTGTTTACGTATTCTGGATTCGCATAACATTCCCTGGGCGGTAACGACGAAAAATGAAATGATGCGCTATTCGTCCAACCCGCGGTTTGCAGAAATTTCAGGCGATTACTACGTTCCTACGAGTTTTGATCCCCACTTGACGATCGACGGGCTTACTCAGGTGTACAAGGTCTATATTCCCTGGAAAGAAGAGGATGACGCGAAGCTTATTGCAACCGGTGCACTGGATATGGTGCCTCATATTCGTTATAACGCCGATACCGTGTTCATTGAACCTATGGACAAGCAGCTCGGCATTCGTCGTATGATGCGTATTCTTCAGGCGCCGACAAGTGATGTTGTGGTGTTCGGCGATAGCTATAATGATGTGTCCATGTTTATCCCGGAATGGACCTGTATTGCCATGGGCAACGCACGTGAGGTAGTCAAGAAGCGCGCGACGTATATCACATCGCGGGTTGACGATGATGGCATCATGAACGCATGCAAACATTTTGGATGGATTGATTAGAGCCTAGGAGAATCGCATGAGTCTTCTTTCTAATGCATGGCATCATTTTTGCACTATCACTCACCATAAAGCGGTGGTGCTGGGTCATTGCTGGCAGGTGGGCTTGTACTGGCAGGGGTTGGTACACGACCTGTCGAAGTATTCATGGACCGAATTCCGTGTTGGCATGCGTTACTATCAGGGCGATAAGAGTCCCAATACGGCAGAACGTGCCGATTTGGGCTATTCCACCGCATGGATGCACCACAAAGGGCGCAACAAGCATCACTATGAATACTGGATCGATATGAAGAGCAATCGAAACGCCACATTCGAAGGGAAGCCCATTCCCACGCGTTATGTGGTGGAAATGCTATGTGATCGCATGGCCGCAAGTAAGGTGTATCAGGGGTCTGCATATACCGATTCCAGCCCTTTGGAATATTTCATGCTAGAACAATCAGCCCAGGGTGAATTGCTATTCCATCCGGAATCTAAAGCGCTCTTGTTGCAGATGCTTACCTGGGTTCAAGAAGAGGGCGAAAAGGTGGCATTTCGCCGTATTCGACAAGAAATAGTGAAGGCGCGCTATCGCACGCCTTCTACTCGTCAGTTTTGATTATTCGCTTTAACGGGTTGTGTTCTGTACCGTATGTCTAAGCGTCTTCCTGGCACCAGGTAACCTGGTTTTTCTTAGATGATTGGCGCACGCTGATGCGCTGTCCTTCGATGCTCACGCGGGAATTGGGTGGCACCGATTCGGTTACAAAGGCACTGCCAGCAATAACGGTGCCTTCGCCAACCACCGTTTCGCCTCCTAATACACTCGCGTTGGAGTAGATCGTTACATTATCTTCAATGGTAGGATGACGCTTTACGCCAGCAAGTTTCTGGCCAGCGCGCGTGGAAAGGGCACCCAACGTAACACCTTGATAGATTTTTACATGGTTGCCAATCGTGGTGGTTTCACCAATAACTACGCCAGTGGCATGGTCAATAAAGAAGTATTCGCCAATTGTTGCACCTGCATTGATGTCAACACCGGTGCCACTGTGAGCATATTCGGTCATAATGCGGGGGATAAGTGGTACATCTTGCACGTAGAGTTCGTGTGCAATGCGATAGATGAAAATAGCGAAAAAACCAGGGTAGGAGAAAATAATTTCTTCTTTGCTTTTTGCGGCAGGGTCGCCATCAAAGGCAGCTTGAACATCCGTGAGCAAAATGCGTTGCAGTTCGGGCAAACGTGCGAAAAAGTGCGTGCAGATTTTATCGACACGAATAGCAATTTCATCTTCGGAGAGCTTTCCTTCGTCGCGGAAGAGAATAGCTTCGGTAAGTTGCTCGCTCAATGCCTGTTCAATGCGAATCAGAGTTTCACCAATGAAGTATTCCGGATTGGTACCCGTTGGTACTTCGTCTCCAAAGTAGCGCGGAAACATGACACGGCGTAAATCCTTAATGATGCCAATGATGGTTCTGCGGTTCGGGAAGTGCGCGTTGGGCTTGGTAAAAAAGATTTCGCGTGCGGAATAGTTCTTAGCTATGGCAGCAACAATATCATCTAATTTTTCATCAAACATGCTGATCTCTTTCGTATGTGAATAGTACTCGTCTATCCTAACCCGCATGTCCAATTTATGCCAGTTACACCTCGGTTTCGACATTGAACCCTTTAGGTTGAAGCCTCCCCTTTAAGTTGGATTCTCTCCCTTTAGGTTGAAGTCTCCCCTGTAGGTTGGGGTTTCTCCCTTTAAGTTGGATTCTTTCCCTTTAGGTTGGGGTCTTTTAGAGTCGCTTTGAGCTGATTGAGTTTGATGCTGAATTTGGTATCAGCATCAACCACGCAATAGTGTAGTTAGTTAGATAACCAAAGTAATGGGTGGTAATAAAAAACCTTTGCGCTAAGCTATGTATTCACTGCGTAACGCATTGAGGATGGATGACCCTTATCTGTGCCAGGAGGAATATGTCGTGATTCGCATCGTGATGGACTCGGGTTCTGACTATTTGCCTAAAGATGCCCAAGCACGCGGCATTGAAATACTGCCTTTGATTGCCAGTGTAGGCGGTAAAGAGTATCGCGATAGTATTGATTTGGGTCGTGACGAATTCTATGAACTGTTAGAAGAAACGGGCGATTTTCCCACAACATCACAGATCACACCTCACGTGTTTGCGGACACCTTTCAGCGCATTCTTGATGAGGGTGATGAAGTAATTGCCATTCTATTGTCTTCCGAGCTTTCTGGTACCTATCAAAGTGGATTGATTGCTCAGTCAATGGTGGGCAGTGATAGGGTGCATGTGGTTGATTCTCGAACAGCAACGTATGCGATGAGTATTTTGGCCGATTATGCCTGCGATTTGCGCGATGGGGGCATGAGTGCATCAGAAATTGTGGAACATCTTGAAGCCATTAAAGGACAGGTAAAAATTCTGGCCGAACTTGATACGCTTGACTATCTACAGCGAGGCGGCAGATTACCTAAGGCCGCCGCAAAAGTAGGCGAAGCAGCTAAGCTTAAGCCGGTTATCACGGTTACAGAAGATGGCACTGTCAGCATTGTGACGGCTTGCTTAGGGCGTAAAAAAGCGCTTGATGCCATCATGAAGCAGCTGGGAAAGATCGAAATCGATAAGCGATTCCCGGTGTATTCCATATATTCGTATGGCACGAAGAACTGTGAAAAGCTAGAAGAACTTATGGATGCCGCGGGTATTGTGCGCACCAAACGTCTGCAGATTGGCTATGTTATTGGCACTCATATTGGTCCCGGTGCGTGTGGCGTCGTATATGTTCAAAAGAAGACTGACAATGAGCCAGCGGGTCGTTTAAGTGGATTGTTCCGTAAATAAACGGCTGCAACCACGTATTGATTGAAACCGTCGCTAGAAACATAGAAACCATAGCTAAAAAGCGTTCCTTTCGTTTTCTAGCTATGGTTATCTCATGTATTGCAGCCCCACCTAGGCGCTACTTTGAAGTTATAAGCGGTATCGGTGTTTCGTCCTGTTCATCCAGGTGATTGTCGTAGACATAATACTTTGTTTCGCGAGCGATAAGACCGCTCATCAGTAACACCATAATGATGTTGGGAATAGCCATCAAAGCGTTGCCAATATCAGAAATTGTCCATACCACATCGCCTACACCGATTGCGCCAAAGAAGGCAACGGCAACATAGATAACCTGATAGGGACGAATAGCGCGCTTGCCAAACAGGTAAGTAATAGCGCGGCTGCCGTAATAGCCCCAACCCAAGATGGTGGTATAGGAGAAGCACACCATGGCAAGTACCAACAGCGGCGTGCCGAAATAAGGAATCTTGCCAAAGGCAGCGCTGGCCAATTCAGCACCAGTGAACAGTCCGCCACCCGCCATAATCTGCTGCTGAAGATCCGGGTAAGCAAGCATGGTGGATACCAAAACGATACCGGTTAACGCACAGATAACAACGGTGGACCAAAATGTGCCTGTCATAGCGATAAGCGCCTGTTCAGCCGGATTGGGAGTTTTAGCAGCAGCTGCAACAATGGGGGCAGAGCCCAAACCGGATTCGTTGGAAAATAAGCCACGCGCACAGCCGAACTGCAGGGCAACCATCAAACCTGATCCAACCGCACCGCCGAAGGCTGCTTTAGAGGTGAAGGCGCATTCGAAGATGAGCACCACTGCATCCCATAGGAAGTTCCAGTTAAAGATGAGGATGGCAATACAACCAAGCGTATAGCCAATAGCCATAATGGGAACCAACTTTTCGCATACGCTGGATATGAACTTAACACCACCAAAGATGACGGCAGCCACCAGAATGACGATTGCCAGGCCAATTACCCAAGCGGGAATATTGACACCTGAAGAGGTAAGAATGCCAGTCATGGCAGAAGCCTGCACGGCAGAACCGGTACCAATAGCGGCAATTGCCGCGAAGAGAGCAAAGGCCACCGCGCCAACTTTTGCATACCAGGGCACCTTGCCATTTTTGGTAAAACCGCGTTGCCAGGCATACATGGCACCACCTAGCATGTCGCCATTGTGGTCTTTGACGCGATACTTAATGGCTACAAATACCTCAGAATACTTGGTCGCAATGCCGAAGACGCCAGCAAGCCACATCCAGAATACGGCACCAGGACCGCCTGCAAGAATAGCTGTTGCGACACCTACAATAGATCCGGTACCAATAGTGGCTGCAAGCGCGGTTGCCAGTGCACCGAATGCAGAAATATCACCTTCCTTGCCTTCTTTTTTGGAAAAGGAAAGCTTAATTGCTTGACCAAGACGCTTCTGAATGAAGCCGGTACGGAAGGTGAGAAAGATATGAGATCCCAGTAATAGGGCAATCATGGCTGGGCCCCATACAAACGCATCAATCTGGTTTAAAACGTCTACCATAGAGATTCTTTCTTGCTTATCTGCATATAAAATGACAACTAAACGAATAGTTTCTCACGATAAAGCACCAGATGATCAAAAACCATGACTTCCGCAAAAGTTAACTATTTGTTAGATGAGCGGTAGCGGGTGTCCCTCATACGGGGTTCTAATTGAAAAAGATCTCTCTTTTAACAGCCTCTCCAAAAAACAAAAGGCGCGTATCATTACGCGCCTTAAGAGCCTGAGATGAGAGTAGTTACTTACCCTGTTCAGCCTTGAGTTTGTCAACGTATTCAACCAAATCGCCAACCGTTTTAAGACCTTCGGGTTCACCGAATTCAATGCCGCACTTATCTTCCAAGTCGCAGGTAAGCTCTACCATGTCCAGTGAATCAATGCCCAATGAATCAAACGTAGCGTCTTTGGTTACCTTGTCGGTGTCAATATCAAGATTGTCGTGTAAGAGTTCAGTTATTTCCTGCATCGTATCCATAACAACGTCCTTTCGTGTGGTGATACGGGTTAGTCCTTATTCTAGCGGCATGTGCAAGGTATTGTCTTCATAAACTATCTTGTCTGTGCATCCAGACATCGCCTTTCGCGCGTAATCCATTAGCCAAAGCTCGGCCGCCCATAAGAACGATGTCGAAGGTGAGCCACATGAGGGCTGTGCGCACGAGATCGTTAGGCATAAGGGGTGCAATGAGCCCCACCACACATCCAAGCACAACAAGGTAGCTTCCCGATGAGGCAAGGCAGGTAAGGGCAAGATAGCGAAAGTCACCTGCGCCAATCAGAATGCCATCAAGTGCCCACATCCATCCCTGAAGGGGCAGACCAATACCTACAGCAATCATGCCTACACAACTAAGAGTTTGAATGTCTGAATTTGGCGAGAACAGAGGTCCTGCAACAAATCCCAGGCCAATGAATATGAGTGCAATTACGCAGCCGGTAATAAGACCAATGCGGGCAGTATAGTTGGTGAGCGCTCTCGCTTGGGAATATGCTTTGCCGCCAATTTCAGAACCCACCAACGTTTGTCCGGCAATAGCTACTGCATCAAGTGCGTTTAAAGCAAAACTCCAGGTGGCATTTACAATCTGATATCCGGCAAGCACTTCTGTTCCCATCGCTGCAGCCGCCATCACCGTGGCTACCAGGCCAGCACGCAGCGCTACCGTACGGATAAACAACACAAATCCATCGCCCCCTGCTGCCAAAATGCCTGAAAGGCTTGGTGTAAGGCGGGCGCCTTCTCGGCGAGCCCATAGCAGAGCAGGAATTACAAGCATAATGCCCATAAACCATTGGGCAATGCAGGTTGCAATGCCAGACCCTGCAATGCCTAGACCCATTACAATGACGAACACGACATCAAGCACCGTGTTAAGCACGGCACCTGATACTGCAGCAACAAGGGTGATATTTACCTTTTGTAAGCCGCGGAAAATCCCGTTGGCAGCATAAACCAACAGCATACCGGGAACCCCCAGGGCAACAAGTTGCGTATAAATACTGGCCTGCTGAAGGGTTTCACCTGTGCCACCAAGTGCGCTAGCAAGAGGAGCGGCACAGGTATAGAGCGCTACAGCAAGAAGTATGCCTATTGCGCCAGCAAGCCACAGGCCATGAATGCCTGCCTGCATGCCTTGACGTCTGTTACCTGCTCCCAAAAGGCGAGCAACTTGAGAGGTGGTGGAGTAGGCCAAAAATACGCAGAGTCCCACGGCGGTAAGAATAATCGTAGAACCAAGGGACAAACCTGCCAGCGCAGAATCGCTCACGTGTCCCACAATGGCAGTATCTATGAGTACGAAAGTGGGCTCAGCAATCAGTTGGCCAAAGGTTGGTATGGCAAGTATGAGCAATGAATGCAAAGTTGAAGGTGTGGGGGAGT
The DNA here is from genome assembly GCA_900539675.1 of uncultured Coriobacteriaceae bacterium. GTDB lineage: Bacteria > Actinomycetota > Coriobacteriia > Coriobacteriales > Eggerthellaceae > Anaerotardibacter. The sequence continues at coordinate 22,968 of UQDJ01000016.1, forward strand.
TTTTCATAGGCAGCGGCTTTCAGGGATGTTGTTATACAGTGCCAAAATACGTTTCATATATTCTTACCCTAGCAAAGAATGGTGTCGGTGATTAAGAAATCACGGTTCGTGAGAAGTGTCATAACGAATTTTCAACAAATGCAAGCAAATATGACATATTTTGTTTGGGGCGTTACACTGGCACTAAGCTTATTTCGACTGATCACCGGGCGGAAAGTAGGTGGTGCTTCATGTCGTTAGTAGCTGGAATTATGGTTCCTCATCCGCCTTTGATTGTGCCTGCTGTGGGACGTGGTCAAGAGCACATTGTTCAGAAAACCATCGATGCCTATAGGCGCGTAGCACGATTTATTGTTGATCATCATCCTCAGACATTTGTCATTTCGTCACCGCATGCGCCTCTGTTTCGTGATGCGTTTCACATCTCCCAGGGCGCTTATGCTTCAGGTAGTTTCGCTGATTTTCGTGCGCCGGAAGAGCGCTTTGAGGTCTCTTATGATGAAGAGCTTGCGCAGCAATTGATGGATCTTGCTCAAGGGCAGGGCATACCTATTGCGTCGGGGTTACCCGATGATAAAGTGCTTGATCATGGCACGATGGTGCCCCTGTATTTCATTCGTGAAGCGTATCGCCAACAGGGCACGCTTGAAGAGGACGATCCTGGCTTGCCGGTACCCATAGTGCGTATAGGATTGTCCCTGTTGCCACTTGAATTGCACTATAGGCTAGGCGAACTGGTTACCAAGGCAGCTGCTTTAGTGGGACGGCGGATTGCCTATATTGCAAGTGGCGACTTATCTCATAAGCTCACATACGATGGACCGTATGGGTTTGCTCCTGAAGGTCCTGCCTACGATGAGCGTATTATGGATGTAATGGGACGCGCTGCGTTTAAAGAATTGCTGCGGTTCCCGGCAGATTTATGCGATCGTGCAGCAGAGTGCGGGCATCGCTCTTTTGTGATTATGGGCGGCGCTTTTAACGGGATAGAGGTCCAAACAGAAAAGCTGAGCCACGAATCGCAAACGGGGGTCGGTTATGGCATTTGCACCTATGAGCCTCTCGGAGAGCATACGGAAGGTGATGCTGGACCTGGTGCTGAAAGCGCCGAAGATGCCGACAGTGTCGATGGTACTGCTGACGACAGGAGTAGTGCTTCACGCGCTAAAGGTGCCGGATCTGCCGAAAGCGATGAAAGTGCTGCCACGTGCACAGAAAGCGGCATGAGGGGTTTTGAAGATCCTTATGTGGCGCTAGCACGTGCCTCGCTTACATCTTATATAACCGAAGGTCGTCACATTGCAGTACCAGAGGGGTTACCTGATGAATGTTATACCCGTCGCGCTGGTACGTTCGTTTCGCTTCATGAGTTTGGTGAGTTGCGGGGCTGCATTGGAACATTGGGTCCTACACAAAAGAATATCGCCTGCGAAATTATAGAAAATGCTATCAGCGCTGCCACCCGTGATCCTCGTTTTCCCCCGGTGAGTAAAGGTGAGCTTTCTGATTTAGATATTTCAGTCGATATCTTAGGTGAAATGGAGCCCATCGATTCGTTTGATGAGCTGGATCCGAAACGGTATGGCGTAGTGGTTTCTCATGGATTCAAGCGCGGATTGTTACTTCCTAATTTGGAGGGTGTAGACAGTGTTGCCCAGCAGGTAGCAATTGCCTGTCAAAAAGCGGGTATTGCACCTGGGGAATCCTATTCAATGGAACGCTTTGAAGTGGTTCGTCACCATTGAGACAGAGAAGTGGTTTATCACCATTGAGGTAGTCAGCGAGAAAGGTACCTGTCATGTGTGCACAGTCAACGGGGACATCGGCAGTGTGTGTGGTCTGCCCGCACCATTGTTCTATCCCAGAAGGCGGAAGAGGTATCTGTGGTGCTCGCAGTACGGTTGAGGGGGAAGTTGTACCCCTCAATTATGGAAGAATTACTGCGTTGGCATTAGATCCCATTGAGAAAAAACCACTCGCACGGTTTCATCCAGGGACAAAGATTCTTTCGGTGGGCAGCTATGGCTGCAATATGTTGTGTCCCTTCTGTCAGAATCATGATATTTCGCGCGTGGATTCTTCCTACATCATGGAGCGCTTTTGGGATCAAGGCAGGGTTTTTTCGCCAAAGGATTTGGTCGATGCTGCTCAAAAGGAACGCCCTCAGGGTAACATTGGCATTGCGTATACCTACAACGAGCCCTTAGTAGGTTATGAATTTGTACGTGATACAGCGAAGTTAGCATCCGAATTAGGCCTGGTAAACGTTGTGGTCACCAATGGATGTTTTACCGATGTTGTACTCAATGAGATTGAGCAGTACATCGATGCGTACAATATCGATCTTAAATGCTTTACGAATGAAGGATATCATTCCCTTGGTGGTAGCCTTAAATATGTGTGTCTGTTTATTGAGCGGGCAGCTAAGCGAGCTCATGTTGAATTGACCACGCTGGTGGTTCCTGGTTTAAGTGATGATGAGTTCACGATGGAGCGTCAAGCACGCTGGATTGCAAGTGTTGATCCGGATATCACCTTGCACCTCACTCGGTTTTTCCCCGCGTTTCATATGAGTCGGGCGTATCCAACTGACTTGCAAACAATGTATCGCTTGCAAAACATTGCTGAGCGCTATCTTAACCATGTGGTTTTGGGCAATGTATAGGGTTGTATGGAATCAATGCCCAAGGAAGGCTTTGCTCTTACGTAGTTTCGACGTGCCGGCAAAGGTGATTGCTACTGGGTTAGTTGTTCTATTTGCTTGCGGGCTTTATCAAGCTCTGCGTCAGGATCGACGCCGTCCACGTCAAGCATTGTGGCGCGAATGCACTCCACGTTCGGAACACCTAAGAACTGTGCGATACCCTTGATGTAATCCAGGCCAAAATCAACAAAGGCAGGTCCACCACTGGTGACGACATAGATAATACGTTTTGCGTGGGATAGACCTTCTGGTCTGCCTTCTTCGGTGTAGTGGAAGGTAATACCGTTTACGCAGATGTGTTCAATATAAACCTTGAGAGCGGCAGGAAAGGATAAATCCCAATACGGTGCGCCGATAACGATGTCATCTGCCTTGGCGAATTGCTTTGCCAATGTAAACATGGGGTCATCAAAGGATCCGCTGGTCAATTTACGGGTGCGATCGTTGACCATATCATTGGTAAAGGGTGCTAAGTTAAGCGCAGCAAGGTTGACTTCTTCAACTGGTTTGCCCTGTGTCTTTAATAGCTCGCGGCATAACTGCAAGGTGCGTGAGTCTTCGCCGCGCATGCAGGCATTTACAAAGAGTGTCGACATTTCTCCTCCATCTTTCATGATTGGACTTATCGGTTATGGGTGCAGCTTACGTATAGGATGTCTCTTGCTATCCTATACAAACCCTTTGATTGGTGCGTCGGAAAATCAATGAGCATTTTTCGAACGGGGGAAGGACACGATAAATTCGGTTCCTTTACCGAGTGTGCTGTTTACCTGTACCGTGCCGTGAGAACGTTCAACGGCATGACGCACCAGTGAAAGACCTAAGCCCGTTCCGCCTACTTCACGGCTGCGCGCTTTATTAACGCGATAGAAGCGTTCAAAAATGCGGGACTGATCGGTTTGGGGAATGCCGATGCCAGTGTCTTTTATCTGGATGGTAATATCGTGCGCGTGAGGCTTAAGGGTAACGGTGATGCTTCCTTCGTCGGTGTACATGATGGCATTTTCTATCAAATTATCGAACACCAATGAGGCATCCGATGGTTCCATGTCAGCACAGCAGTTGTCTTCAGGGCTGGATTGATCATCCAATATCAAATCAAGATGCTTGGCTTCTGCCTGATTTTTATGAGCCATATAGCTGGTTACTAAGGCGCTGTGTAAATCGGTACGATTTGATCGTTCGGCGGCTGGAACTTCTTCCAGGCGAGAGAGATCTAGAAGATCAATTACCAGTTTCTGAAGGCGTTCTGCCTCATTATCTAAGCGATCAATAAAGAGGTTGAGGCTTTTCTTGTCGTCAATATCAGCAGCATCGCGAATCGCTTCTGATAAGAGGCGAATACCTGCAACCGGCGTTTTGAGTTCGTGGCTGGCATTTGCAACAAAATCAGAGCGCACTTGGTCAAATCGCTTGATGGGCTGACGGGTAGTTCTAAAGGTGATAAAAGCGATAGCCACAACTATAACGATACCCAGGCCAATAATGATAAAGGATGCCAACTGGGCATTTTGGGTCATAGACGACACTACAGAAGAGGGCTCGCTAATGCGTAAAATAACCCCACTGTCATTATAGGAAGCTGGTAGGGCAATATAGAGCCAGTTTTGATTGTCGGTGGCACTGGTACGTTGAGAGATGCCTGTCTGGCCATTGAGAGCCGCTTTTATTTCTTCGCGATCTACATGATTCTCCATGGTGGAAGCATCATTTTCCGAATCAGCTACCACGGTACCGTCGGTTTTGATGATGGTAAGACGTAAATCAGTGTCATGCGTGCACGCATCGACAAAGACCTGGGCATCCGTGGCATTGGCGAGCGCGTTAGCGCAGCCCTGAGCTATGGTGGTCAGGTTTTCAATTTGACGATTTACCGCTTCTTTGTTGAGCGGGGTATACACAAAGGCTACCGTAATAGCCACTACTAATAGAGCCACCACCAGGTAGGCAACAAGGGTGATGCGAATCCATTTTGTTGCCAGGGGATTGGGTGCAGAATGGCTCTTGAATTTCCCCAAGAACCATTCCAGACTCATTCTTCACTCTTTCGTACTGGTTCGAATCGATACCCCATGCCATGAACGGTGTGAATATAGGTGTAATCGCTCACTTCATCAAGTACAGAGCGCAGGCGACGGATATGAACATCGATGGTGCGCGACGTGCTTAGATAGTCTTCTTTCCATACGGTTTGGGTAAGCCAAGTACGACGACACAGCATGCCTTGACGTTCAGCAAGCGCAAACAACAAAGCCAGTTCTTTGCTGCGCAATTTAAGCGTTTTGCCCTTCACGCTAGCAGTGCTATTTTCAGGATCAAGCGTCAAATCACCGTATGTTTGCGGATTGGAAAGGTTGACCCCGTCAAGTTCAGTACGACGAACATTTGCCCTAATGCGTGCCAATAAAACTTCGGTTGAAAAGGGCTTGGTTATATAATCATCGGCGCCTGCATCGAGCCCATTGATTTTGTCTTCATCTGCATCAAGAGCAGTGAGCATGAGAATGGGGGAGTTGCATCCTTCCTTGCGAAGTTTGCTGGCAACTTCGAAACCGTTCATACCGGGAAGCATGACATCTAAAAGAATTAAATCAGGCTCAATAGAGAGTGCTGCTTTGTAGCCAGAAAGCCCATCTTCGCAGGTGCTTACAGCATAACCATGTTTGGTAAGGGAAAATTCAGTAGCAAGGCGAATGGTGGGGTCGTCTTCTATGAGCAAAATCGTAGTCACAATAGTTCCTTTCGTATTCCAAAGGTAATTGTGCCTCAAAATTAAACTCAGAATTTGCGCTTTACAGTTTTTTATCAATCTTGTGGCAGAAATATAAAAAGCAGATAACAATTGACATCACTTTTCACATCGGTGTAACAACGCTTCACGTTTGTGAAACCAATGCTAGACACCCTTTTTCTATATTTCTTCTTGAAGCAAGAATGTGAAATAGAAGAAAGATGGTTATGGCAAACACTAGAGGAAACTTTGAAGTTCAAAACGTTTCTGTTGCCTATTCTGGAGATACGGTACTCGATGAGGTAAACCTCTCCATTGCTTCCACATCGGTCACTGCACTTATCGGACCTTCAGGTTGTGGGAAGTCTACTCTCCTTCGTTGTTTTAATCGCATGAACGATATGCTTCCCAACGTTGAAGTGGGCGGGTCTATTTTGTTCGATGGCGAAGACATTGTGCGGGGGACTATAGATCCTGTTGAGCTTCGAATTCGAGTGGGTATGGTATTTCAGCAGCCTGCAGTATTTCCTCTCTCGATTTATGACAATATCGTCTACGGTCCTCGGTTAAGAGGAATCAAGCAACGAGAAGAGCTTGATGGAATTGCGGAGCGCTGTCTTAAAAGTGCTGCGCTGTGGAATGAGGTCAAAGACGATCTCAAACACCATGCTACGGGACTATCCGGCGGACAACAGCAGCGATTATGTATTGCGCGTGCCCTTGCGACTGATCCTGAAGTTCTGTTAATGGATGAACCCTGTTCAGCTTTAGATCCTATTTCAACTTCTGAAATCGAAGAAACCATTCGCTCGCTCAAAAAGACGATGACCATCATCATCGTTACCCACAATATGCAGCAAGCGATGCGTGTTTCTGACACAACAGCTTTTATGTTGAGAGAATCGCTTGATCAGCCAGCACATCTTATTGAGTGCGCACCAACAGAACAGCTGTTTTCAAATCCAACGGATAGTAGAACTCAAAACTACATAACAGGGCATTTCGGCTAACTGTGTTGGCCTTAGCTATAGATGCGAAATGCAACATTTATTAAGGAGGAAATCAATGCAAGGAAAATCTGTTCAATTCACGAAAGTTGGGAAATCTGTCGCGGCACTCGTGATAGCTCTTTGCATGGTATGCGCGTTATCTCTTGTGGGATGCGGTCAAAACAACCAAGGGCAAAGCTCCCAAGGAGAATCAAAGAGCGAATCTGTAAGTGGTTCAATTACTGCTGTGGGTTCAACGGCACTTCAACCATTAGCAGAAGCTGCTGCTGAGAAATTCCAACAAGAAAATCCAGACGTTCAAATTACCGTTCAGGGTGGCGGTTCAGGCCAGGGCATAACCCAAATCTCTGAAGGTTCAGTTCAGATTGGCGATTCTGATATCTTTGCCGAAGACAAGCTTGATGATCCAGCAAAAGTCCAGGAATTAAACGATAACCGCGTTTGCGTGGTAGGTATGGGCCCTGTGGTCAATCCCGATGTTAAAGTTGACAATTTGACCATGGATCAGCTGAAGGGCATTTTCACTGGTCAAATCACCAATTGGAGCCAAGTAGGTGGCCAGGATGAAGCTATTACCGTTATCAATCGTGCATCCGGTTCTGGTACGCGTGCAACCTTTGAGGCTGCAGTATTAGGCGGCACCAAGGTTCCCGATTCCTTCAAGCCTCAAGAGCAGGATTCTTCTGGTACGGTATCCAAGATGGTTTCTGAAACTCCAGGCGCCATTTCTTATCTCGCATTCTCTTACTACGACAACAGCATTAAGGCTCTCAATGTTGATGGTGTTGAGCCAACGGCTGACAATGTAGCAACTAATGACTGGACGATTTGGTCTTACGAGCATATGTACACCTCAAATCAGCCCGATGACGCAACGCAAGCGTTCATTAATTACATGATGGGCGATGAAGTACAGAACAGCCTTGTTACTGAAAATGGCTACATTCCAATCTCTTCTATGAAGGTTGAAAAAGACGCTCAAGGCAATGTAAAGACACTGTAGTCGAAATAAGTCAGCAGTGATTATGTCGAAAGTGTAATGAGTAATGACAACAAGTTTTAACTCAACAACTACCCATTCACTTCCTGATCCGCAGCAGGGGCACCCTCAGGGTGCCCCGTCTGTGCCAAATGGGTATAATCCGGTGAAAAAACTGGCTAAATATCAGCTTGAACGTGTGGGAAAGTCACTTTCAGGTATTTGTATAGCGTTGGTCATTCTGGTAGTGGTTTCGCTGGTTGTGATGGTTTCTCAGCGTGGTTTTGCCACCTTTTTTGTTGATGGCATTGATCCGCTGAGCTTCTTTACTTCAACAACGTGGAATCCGCACCAACCCAATGAAGCGGGCATGCCCACCGTAGGCGCTTTGCCTATGATTGTCGGTTCGTTTTCTGTGACGATAGGGTCATGTCTCATAGTGATTCCGTTTGCTCTAGGTTCAGCAATTTATGCCGCAGAAATAAATCCCCGCTTTGGCCAGAGGATTTTTCGCCCTGCTCTGGAATTGCTGGTAGGTATTCCTTCTGTTGTATATGGCCTGGTTGGTTTAACTATCTTGGTGCCTTGGATTAGGTCACTTTTTCCGGGAAGTACTGGCTATGGTATCTTGGCAGGATCGTTGGTACTTGCCGTTATGGTGCTACCCACGATTACATCGCTGGTCATAGATGCTCTTGAGGCAGTTCCTCTGACGTACCGTCAATCATCAGCTGCGCTCGGTGCGACCCGCTGGCAAACCATTTGGCATATTGTGCTTCGTGCGGCAACACCGGGAATCCTTACAGCGATTATTTTAGGAATGGCCCGTGCCTTTGGTGAGGCGTTGGCGGTTCAGATGGTTATCGGTAATGCAGCAGCTATGCCTACTTCTTTAGTGACCCCTGCCGCTACCCTGACCAGTGTACTTACCATGAGTATGGGAAATGAGACTATGGGAACGGTATACAGCGATGTGCTGTGGTCTTTAGCCCTTATTTTGCTTGTTATGACTCTTATTTTTATTTGTATCGTTCACATTATTGGTTCAAGATCGGCGGCTAAGAATGTATAATCCAACCGATATCAAAAACCAAATTGCACGAGCTCAGTTTCAAGATAAAGTAGCTACGGTTATTCTTGGCGGAATAGTTGTTCTTATTTCGGCTTTGCTTGCTGCCCTTATTTTTTACATCATTGCGTCAGGTGCTTCTAAAGCTTTCGATATTTCCTTTTTAACAGGAGACCCTGAGCAATTTAGCGCGGGTGGCGGTATAGGTCCGGAATTATTCAATTCGTTTTATCTGCTTGTGTTGTCGCTTATTATTTCTGTTCCTCTTTCACTGGGGGCGGCTATTTATCTGGTGGAATACGCACCTTCTAATGCTTTGACTCGGGGCATTAAAACCATAATCGAGGTGCTCTCTTCGCTTCCTTCTATCGTTGTTGGCTTGTTCGCCTTTCTAATGTTCGTTATCTATATGGGATGGGGCTTTTCGATCATTTCAGGTGCGCTTGCTTTGACGATTTTTAATATTCCGCTGTTGGTGCGTACCATACAGCAAGCCTTAGAATCGGTCCCCATTACCCAGCGTGATGCTGGTCTTGCCTTGGGGTTAACACGCTGGGAAACCACTGTTCATATCATTCTTCCTACTGCTATGCCTGCTATCATCACAGGAATCATTCTGTCTGCGGGACGTGTATTTGGTGAAGCTGCTGCTTTGATTTACACCGCTGGTCAATCGGCACCCAGCCTCGATTTTATGAATTTCGACCTTACAAGCCCAAGTTGCCCTTGGAATATTTGGCGTCCTGCTGAAACATTGGCAGTTCATATATGGAAAATAAACTCAGAGGGAGTAGTTCCTGATTTAGACGCAGTGTCGAATGGAACAGCGGCAGTATTGATGATTTGCGTGTTGGCGTTCAATCTTTTAGCTCGTTTTGCCGGTAAGCATATTGGTAAAAAGTTGGTGGCTGAATGATGAATACCATGATAAATCGGGCGTTGGGTCAGAAACCTGCCGCAGACCAGAACATTCCTTTAGACCAGAGCACACCCTTGGGCCAGAGGGTACACTCAGACCAGAGCGAACCTTCAGACCGGGATGCTACAAGAACAGATGTTATTCTGAGTACTCGTAAGGTGTCAGTTCGATATGATGAAACCAAAACAGCCTTATCGGATGTTTCCCTGGATTTTAGTCAGGGTGAAGTGACATCTTTGATTGGTCCTTCAGGGTGCGGAAAATCGACTTTTTTGCGATGCCTTAATCTTATGAATCGCGAAATCCCTCATTGTCATATAGATGGTGAGATCATATTCAATAACAGAAACATCAATACTGCTCATGAAAACATCTATCAGCTTCGTCAAAAGATAGGGATGGTATTTCAGATCCCTAATCCTTTTCGCAAATCAATTTACGACAACATTACGTTTGCTCTTCGACGATACGGCATCAAGGATAAACAGGTGCTCGATGACATAGTGGAATCGTCTCTAAAAAAAGCTGCCCTGTGGGATGAAGTAAAGGATCGGCTCAAAAAAAGCGCTTTTGCTCTTTCTGGTGGCCAGCAACAACGTTTGTGTATTGCACGTACGTTGGCAATGAATCCCAGTGTTGTTTTGATGGATGAACCGTGCTCTGCGCTTGATCCTATAGCCACTTTTGCCATTGAGCAGACCATTGCCCAAATGGCAAAGCAGGGGATATGCGTCATTATCGTTACTCACAATATTGAACAGGCAGCTCGTGTTTCAACTAATACGGCCTATTTTCTCTTGGGTGAGGTCATTGAATGGGGACCCACCAAGGACTTGTTTGCTCATCCTCGTGACAAGAGAACGGAAGACTACTTAACAGGAAGGTTTGGATAAATGGATCTTCGACAAGACTTTGTCCGTCAATTAGATCAATTACACGACGAACTTTCGCAACTTTCTCAATGCGTAGAAAATATCTTTAATAAAGCGGCCTATTCTGCCTGTACCACGGCATCGAAAAAATCTCCCTTGCCACATGAAAAGCAGATACTGCGTGACAAAGAACGCTCAATTGAAACGCTCGCATTGCGTTTATTGCTGCTTCAGCAGCCGGTTGCGGGTGATTTACGTGAAGTTTCCGGAGCGCTCAAGGTGGTAAGCGATTTTAAACGTATCGGGGATTTGTCAATAGAGATAATTGCTATGGTTTCTGACCTGGATGAACAATCTCATCCTATTCAGGAAAACGAATTGAGTTCCATGATCGGCCTGGTAAAGAATATGGTAAACCAGTCCTTTAAGGCCTACCTGAGCCATGATGTGGATAGAGCGCTTGAAACGGCACCTATCGATGCACGGGTGGATACCTATTTGCAAACTATAAGCAGTGTGCTTTCTGATCAAATCGAAAATAAACACATCGAAGGGCATGAAGCACTGACTCTATTAATGATTGCGAAATACTTTGAACGCATAGCCGATCATGCTGAGAGTATTTGCTATTGGACAGAGTATGTGAAATTGGGTACTCGAAAAGGGATGCGAATGTAGCTTGAAGTTACCTAGGTATGAAGGTTCGAAGAAATGCAGCTGCAAAGGTGAAAAGGTGCAAAGGTGTGCAGCGCTGTGGGGAGCAAAGTAGTATGAATTGAAAGCTGCGAAGTTGCAAAGGTGCTGCATGCGCTACAACTTCCTCACGATTCGCCATGCTCTTGGTACGTTCTTTAGACTAGGTGTGTAATAATAGAACATAAGACAGTGGTAAAGGGTACGTTTTAAAACGTACCCTTTTTGAATAATCATCACGTTTTGTGTTGCGGGAGGATATATGGCTCAGTCACTTTCTGGACGTCACTTTTTAAAGCTGTTGGATTTCACTTCGGAGGAAATTGTTTCTTTGGTCGATTTGGCTGAACAGCTAAAAGCGAAGAAGCATGCAGGCGAATTGCACAAAGAGCTTGAAGGCAAAAATATTGTTTTGCTGTTTGAAAAGACGTCCACCCGTACCCGTTGCTCCTTTGAGGTGGCCGGTCACGACTTGGGTATGGGTGTCACCTATCTCGATCCTCAAGGGTCTCAGATGGGAAACAAAGAATCCATTGAAGACACTGCTCGAGTGTTAGGTCGTATGTTTGATGGCATTGAATATCGTGGTTTTAGCCAAAGCATTGTAGAAACACTGGCAGAATATGCTGGTGTTCCGGTATGGAATGGACTGACCGACGAATGCCATCCAACCCAAATTATTGCTGACTTGCTTACGATTAGAGAAAACTTCGGTGATTTTAAAGGTCTGAAGTTGGTATTTATGGGTGATGCCAAAAATAACGTTTCCAATTCCTTAATGGTCGGTTGTGTAAAGATGGGCATCACGTTTGTTGCATGCGGGCCAGAAAGCTGCATGCCCGATGCCAGTTTGGTGGACAAGTGTCGTGAAATTGCAGCTGAGACGGAATGCGAAGTTATTCTTTCCTCCGATGTTGAGAAAGCAACTAAAGACGCCAACATTATTTATACCGATATTTGGGTTTCCATGGGCGAACCAGCAAGTCTTTGGGAACAACGCATTAAAGAACTTTCTCCTTATCAGGTAAATGCTCGGGTTATGGCAAACGCTGCTGATAATGCGATTTTTATGCATTGCCTGCCCGCTTTTCACGACACCAAGACTACGGTTGCACAAGATATTGAAAAAAAGTTTGGCTTAACTGAGATGGAAGTTACCGATGAAGTGTTTGAATCGGATGCTTCTCGCGTGTTTGACGAAGCCGAAAATCGCATGCATTCCATCAAAGCAGTCGTACTGGCCACGCTGCGAGATTAATTTGTGCTAGCCACGTTGTGCAATTACGTTGTGTACCAACATTGTACTAGCCACGTTGTGCAATTACGTTGTGCTGGTCACGTTGTGCGATTAATGAGATAGGGAGTATTGCCCAATGAAGCGTCTGGGATATTACAACGGCGAATACGGTCCACTCGAAGACATGAAGGTGCCGTTTTTGGATCGTGCAAGTTTTTATGGTGACGGCGTCTATGATGCTACGATGGCTCAGCAGGGCGTTGTCATTTTTGCTGAAGACCATATTGATCGTTTTTTTAATAGCTGTGCGAATGTCCATATCGATCCAGGCATCACTAAAGACGAATTAAAGGATTTGCTTTGTGATTTGGTAAGCAAAATGGATGATGATAGTCTGTTCGTATACTGGCAGGTAACACGCGGTACGGATTATCGTCATCATGACTTTCCTGATAAGCCGGCCAATCTTTGGGTTATGATCGTGCCGGAAGAAATGCAGGATCTCTATGATCCTCAAGACCTGATCAGTGTCGAAGACACCCGTTTTTATCATTGCAATACCAAAACGTTAAACCTGCTTCCTAACGTTCTTGCTGCAGAGCGCACCAAGCAAGCCGGTTGTTATGAGGCGGTATTCGTGCGCGATGGTTATGTGACTGAATGTGCTCACAGTAACGTGCATATGATTAAGGATGGTCATTTTGTCACCCATCCAACGGATAATCTGATTTTGCCGGGTATTGCACGCAAGCACTTACTTGCCGCCTGCCAGGTGAATGATATCCCTGTCGAAGAGTGTCCTTTTTCGATAGACGAGCTGCGCAATGCTGATGAGGTTATTGTCACGTCATCGAGTACGTTGTGCCTGCCTATTGCGCACTTAGATGGCAAGCCGGTGGGCGGCAAGGCTCCTGAGCTGCTGGACAAGCTTCGTACTACGGTTATGAATGAATGTCGTGAGTATGTAAAAGCTCATCGTGCCTAGATAAACGAGCGGTGTGGGGCGTGATACAATCGCATCCGCATTGTGCGCGACGCAATGTCTGAACCACAGAAAGGACGCAAACATGACAATTCGCGAATCGCTGGAGAAGGTCTTACATGAAGCGCTTTCCGCTGCTGTAGAAGCGGGGGATCTGCCGCTGGATGAAGTGCCAACACCTACTCTGGAGAGGCCTCGCGAAGAGGGTCATGGTGATTGGGCTTGCACCATTGCTATGCGCCTGGCGAAGGCGGCCCATATGAATCCGCGCGCCATTGCACAGATTCTTCTGGATCACCTTCCAGAAAATAATATGATTGCTTCGGCAGAAATTGCTGGTCCTGGTTTTATCAACCTCACCTTGGCACCTTCGGTGTTTCAAAGCATTGTTTCTGAAGTGCGTGAAGAGGGCGACAACTTTGGTAAATCTGAATTGCCTAAGCCCTGCAAGGTGGATCTAGAGTATGTGTCTGCTAATCCGACGGGACCCATGCATGTTGGCCATGGTCGTTGGGCAGCGCTAGGCGATGCCATTGCACGAGTGATGCGCCATGCTGGCTATGCAGTTGATGAAGAGTTCTATATTAATGACCAGGGCAATCAGATGAATGTATTTGCTGATTCGCTTGTGGTGCGCTACCAGCAGCAGCTTGGCCTGGATGTTGATATGCCCGAAGCATCGTATGG
>UQDJ01000017.1 GCA_900539675.1 uncultured Coriobacteriaceae bacterium
CATTGCGCCGCCTTCAGCAAGACGAGATGCAACAGAGTTGATGCCTGCGCCCAAAACGATGCCGCCCTTCAATGCTGGAGGCATCAAGGTATTGAGCTTTTTGGATAAGCCTGTTGCGCCTAACACAATGAACAATATACCTAATTCTAGCTGGATGGCTGTGAGCGCCTGCAGTCGGACAACGCCTTCCGGTAGGGTTTCAAGGTATATAACGATGATCGCCATTGCTGCAGTAATCCAACCACAAATGGAGGATTCACCTAACAGCCAGTTGAACGTATAGCAGGCGGTTTCGAAGAGAACCAGTGCATACGCAACTTCGGGATCGAGGCCTAAGGTGCTGATAAGAACTGCCAGTGCACCATAAGAAGTGCAGGCATTCATCAGACCAGTTACCACTTCAGGGCCAGAAATTTTGAAGTGGATGAAGGGAATGCGAATGCGGAACATACCCAAACGGATGCAGGGCTGAATTCCGCCATACTCGCGCTTCAGTGCCATGTAAACCCCTCTCGCTTACTTGGGATGGATGCGAAACTGAACTTATAGGCTTCTGATACGCATTAGTGCAATGCGGATGGGGAGCCTATGACTTAAAGCTCACTTTCCTTACCTTTGCTCCACAAGGGCGCACAAAGCTAAGCCCCTGCAGGAGGGCTTTTTCTTTTTGCGTTGTGTGGAGTGTTGCAAACATGTTCAAACGAAATGCGCGGAGTTGAACATGTTTTTGCCTGATTAACTATAGTCATAGTCTGTGCGAATGATTCAATCATCTATTGGGCTAATTCATATGCCAGAATCTATGGATGTGTTTGCAAAAATTAAACCATTGTACAAAACATGTTCAAATGTGGAGTAAAAAATGGTGAACGTGTTATAAATGCATTAAATAAGGTCTATTAATTTTCTACCGAAATGAATAACTGGTGACCATTTTTCGACATTTTTTGATATCTGTTCGACTTTTGTTTGACATCGGGCAGCTTAGTTTTCGCCAGCATTTCCGTTTAGTTTCCGCTCAGTTTTGTTCTGATGCAGTAAGGGCTGCTCTTGAAGCTGATGCTGTGATGCTCTGATACTATGGCCTTATGGAAAAGAATCACTCTATAGACAAGAAGAAAAACAGGCGCGGCATTTGCTTTGCATTATTAAGTGGTATCAGTTGGGGCTTTTCGGGCGCCTGTGCTCAATTTTTGTTTGCTGGCTACGGTATTGATCCGGTGTGGCTTTCGTCGGTACGTATGTTGTGCGCTGGTATCGTGCTTTCGGTGGTAGCCCTTATTATCAGTCGCGGTCCCTTTCTTATGCTGTTTAAAGCACCTTCTTTATTGGTGCGCTTGATTGTGTTTGCAATATGCGGTTTAGCATTCTGTCAGATAACCTATCTGCTAGCTATTCAGTATTCAAATGCAGGTACAGCTACGGTCATCCAATATATTGGCCCTGTAATGACGGTGGTGTATTTGTGCTTTGTCACGCACCGGTTGCCTACCTTGCGTGAGGTATCTGCGGTGTTCTGCGCCATCATCGGTGTATTCTTGCTGGCGACGCATGGCAATCCTGCAACGATGGTGCTATCACCTGAGGCGCTGTTCTGGGCGCTGATTTCGGCGTTCGCCCTTATGGTGTATTCGCTGTTGCCTCGCAAGCTTATTTTCCGTTGTGGAAGCATCCCGGTAGTTGCAGCAGGCTTGCTGGTGGGCGGCGTTGTTTTTTCACTTGCTATTCAATCTTGGACGAAGATCCCCGCTATGGATGCTGAAGGCTTTGTGGTTATGTTTGTGGGTCTGGTGTTTTTTGGAACCATCGTGGGCTTTTCGTTGTTCTTTCAAGCGGTGAAAGATATTGGTGCTGCTAAGACAGGACTCATTGCCAGTATTGAAACTGTGTCAGCTACAGCATTTGCGGTACTGTGGCTAGGGACAGACTTCGTATGGATCGATTTTGTTGGCTTCCTATTCATTGTTGCAACGGTCTTTATTCTGACGAAACACCCCGGCGATGGTGACATTGCGCCAGAGACCAAGTGATCCTCTGGCGTGAGCGAAGAGTCATTTAAAGTGGGACTATTACGAATCGCAATAAGCAATCAAGCTCCTGTGAGAGCAATGTTGTATCGAAATAGACCACTCGTGAACAGGTAGTATAAGCAAACGCAATAAAAGTGCCTAATCTTTATATAACGTAATTGGATTTTTCTTATTAAGAGTATCAATATCTTAGACATCAAGCCATGTTGATCTGCGCGTTTGCGGAGATGCGCAGGTTACCTTGTCGCATAAGCTGAAGCGGTCTGGGGAGTCCGCTTCAGCGCTCTAGCGTGAAGTATCTGGGGAGGTCTTCACGCATCGTTTGGGAGGGCATCTATTGGGGAATAGATGCCCTTTTTCTCCGCATGGCAAGGCATGGCATGCTCGTACCGCAAACGGAGTTATGGGGATAGCTTCGTTCTATAGCGAGCACCTTATGCGGCACAGGGCCTGGACGCGCTTTGGGGATGTACGGCGCGCCAGGCACAGCCGCCGCGAGGCGAGGTTCTTTTGGGGAAGCAGTTGCTCGCGCGTTGCTGTTTATGCATAGTTTGCGCTACGCTACATGCTGATGTGGCATAGCAGGCACGGTGCAAGGGGTATATGCATAGCCTGATCGCGTGCGTGATGCGCTGCATGTGTTATACGTTGAATGTGCGATGAGCCGCGTGAGACATACGTCGTGTGAGCGTCGTATGTGCGTAATGCGCGGCATTTTTTGGGGAACGTTCTGAGGGGAAATGAGGGCGTCATGAGAGTCGAAGATCTGCGCTATTTTGAGCATGTTGCTAAAGTGCTTAATTTCACTCGCGCCTCGAAAGACTTACACATTTCCCAGCCAGCACTTTCTCTTGCCGTTAAACGCCTTGAAGATGAATTGGGCGTGCAGCTTCTAGAGCGTAATCGCGCCAATGTTGAGCTCACTGATATTGGTCGTGACATCATGGAGTGCGTTTCCAGTGCTCTGTATGATTTGGATAGAGCGCGTACCTTAGCTGAAGAATCTCTGGGCACCGAAAATGCTGTAATTAACTTGGGTACCATTCATGCCATGCAGGGCAAATTTTGGTCACAAGCTCTCTTTGATTTTCGTCGTCAGTGTTCATTTGATCCTCAGATTACGGTTACCCAGGCGTATTCCAAAGAGTTATTGCGCCGCCTCCGAGCTGGGCAACTTGATGTGGCCTTTGCCAGTCGCGTGGGCGATATGAAAGATTTGCAATACAGTCTGTGTTGGTCTCAGTCGTTGGTATTGGGCGTTAACAAGGAAAACCCGCTTGCCAACCGCAAAGATATTTCTCTTGAGGATTTAAAGGGTCATGAACTGTTGTCCTATAACCCTCATTCACCGGTAACGGCAGGTATTAAAGATTTGATTGAGGGTTACGATCTGAACGTGAAGTATGCCTACGACGATGAAATTACCTTGTCATCTATCGTGGCGGCAGATTCTTCGGCGATGGCCTTGTTCTGTTATTCGCTTCTGATCAATGCTTTCGATGATGTGGTGTGCCTGCCTATCCGAGAAGCGCCGGTCGATTTCCATAAGACCTACGTGGTAAGTCGCGATGAAGCGCGCCGACCGAAAGTGGTGCAGGAATTCATCGACTTCATGAGTGCTTATCGTTTTCCACGCGTTCTTGACTATGGCCGCGGTGCAACCCGTCGCTCTGAGTTTTACTAGTACTAAGACTAGTGTTTTTTTGAGAACTCAAGTTACCCACGGACGGTAATTACGGGCGTTGCCCACGGACGGTACTTACGGGCGTTGCCCACGGACGGTACTTACGGGCGTCACCCACGGGCGTTATTCCACGGACACGTAATTGATTGGACATAAAAGGCTCGATGCACAGGGCAAGGTGCGTTATGGACGCTTCTTGGGTGCTTTTTGTATACAGATGTGGGTGCAGGTGTGGGTATATTTTGGGTCGCGGCATTTATAATTAATAGCAGGCGAAACAGATACGTTTCTCAGCAGAAAACAAACTGAAACAAATTCCCTATAGGGTAAAACCGTAGCGTAAGAGACGCACCGAGTTATGGCACAATAAGTCATTATTCTCATGTGCAAGGTCGCATTTGTGGGTTAGATTGCTTGCGAGGCAACAGCACAAAGTGCGGCGTGAATCTTTAAGGAGAAATTATGGGCCGCGTTTCCGAGATTTATGGATCGATGGTGTTCAACGAACACGTGATGAAGGAACGACTTCCTTCTGGCACGTACAAGAGCCTTGTCCAAACGATTCGCGAAGGCAAGCCGCTTGATATTGAGGTGGCTAATGTTGTTGCTCACGCCATGAAGGAATGGGCAATTGAACATGGCGCAACTCACTTCACCCACTGGTTCCAGCCTCTCTCAGGCATTACTTCAGAAAAGCACGACAGCTTTTTGGATCCTTCCAGGGATGGCACGGCAATCATGTCGTTTTCTGGCAAGGAATTGGTTCAGGGCGAACCTGACGCTTCCAGCTTCCCATCTGGTGGTTTGCGTGCCACGTTTGAAGCACGTGGCTATACCGCATGGGATCCAACGTCGTACGCCTTCATCAAGGATGAAGTGCTGTGCATTCCTACCGCATTCTGCTCTTACACCGGTGCTGCACTGGATAAGAAGACGCCGCTGTTGCGTTCTATGAGTGCTGTTGATAAGGAAGCCCAGCGCGTTTTGAAGTTCTTCAACGAAGATGGCCATCGTGTCGTAAGCACGGTTGGCGCTGAACAGGAATACTTCCTGATTTCTGAGAAGGACTACGTTCGTCGTCAGGATTTGATCATGACGGGCCGCACGCTGTTTGGTGCACCTCCTTCGAAGGGCCAGGAGCTTGAAGAGCATTACTTTGGTGCTATTCGTCCGACGGTCAACAATTACATGAAGGAAGTTGACAACGATCTGTGGTCACTGGGTGTGCCAATTATTACCAAGCACAACGAAGTGGCTCCAGCTCAGCATGAATTCGCACCACTGTTCACCAATTCGAACCGTGCAATTGATGAAAACTTGCTGACCATGGAAAAGATGAAGTTGGATGCTTCTCATTTTGGTCTTACCTGCCTGACGCATGAAAAGCCGTTTGAGGGCATTAACGGTTCCGGCAAGCACAACAACTGGTCGCTGTCCTATGGCAAGACCAACTTGCTTGATCCAGGCGATGATCCGATGGATAACCTTCGCTTCTTGGTTTTCTTGACCTGCGTCATTGAATCGGTTGATGAATATCAGGAACTGCTGCGTATGTCGGTCGCTTCAGCTGGCAACGATCACCGCTTGGGCGCTAACGAAGCACCTCCGGCAATTATCTCCATCTTCTTGGGCGATGAACTGGGCGCTATTGTGGATGCTCTGGTTTCCGATAAGGAATACCATTCTGCAAGGGCGGTTGCTATGGACCTAGGCGTAGCAGTACTGCCGAAGTTCTTAAAGGACAACACCGATCGTAATCGTACTAGCCCGTTTGCTTTCACCGGCAACAAGTTCGAATTCCGTATGCCGGGTTCCAGCGTAAACCTGTCTGATTGCAACATGATCCTGAATACCGCTATGGCAAAGAGCCTGCATGACTTTGCTGATGCCATGGAAGGTAAGGAAGGCGCCGATTTCGAAAGGGCTGCTATCGACTACATTAAGGAAACCTTGCGCGATCATCAGCGCATCATCTTTAATGGCAATGGCTATTCCGAAGAATGGGAAAAGGAAGCTGAGCGCCGCGGTTTGGCAAACCATCGCAACACCGCAGAGGCTCTGCCTTGCTTTATTGACCAGAAGTCTTTGGACCTGTTCGCTGAATTTGGCGTTCTGTCCAAGGAAGAGGTTTACAGCCGCTACGAGGTTAAGCTGGAAAAGTATAACAAGCTGCTTAACATTGAAGCACGCGTCATGATTCGTATGGCTCGTCGTACGTATATGCCTGCTATTACGAAGTACATTGAAGAAGTTGCTAACACGGTAACCACGGTCAAGGCTGCGGTAACGGGCGCTGATATGTCTTCGCAGGAAAAGCTGCTCAACCATCTGATTGCTGGTTGCAACCGTGCTGCACAGGCAACTGAAGAATTGGTTACGGTTCATGATGCAACAGAGCAGATTGTCGATCCGCAGGAGCGCGCAAACGCTTATGCCAACAACGTCATTCCTGCGATGGATAAGCTGCGTGCAGAAATTGACGATCTGGAATGCATTGTTGAGCGCGACGCATGGCCAGTGCCTACCTATAACGATATTCTGTTCTATGCGTAAGGCTTGCTTGGCTTATTTGAGTCATAACAGAGCGCGATAACAGAAGCGTATTTAGCGCATTTCAGCGTATTTCAAGCCGGGTGGAGGTTTCTCTGCCCGGTTTTTTGTGGGTGGATGATGGCGAAATGGGGTACGTTTCAATGACCTGGCGTTTTAGTTATGCAGCGATTTTTGCGTAACACGATGGTAATAATTCTGCCAATTTAATCGCCCCGATGTGGTCAGTTTTGTTTTAATAAGAAGGCGCGATGAAATAAGAACTACTACTGCGCTCCTCATCGCACAACTGACACCTCAGAGGGGGTATGAAGCATGGAGAAGGGCAACCTTTCCAGCGAAGAAATACAGCAGGCGGCAGAGCACTTTCGCCTGTTCAAGCGAGCAAGTCAATCGGTGTTTAAGAAATACGAAGCTGCTATCGCTGAAGTAAAAACCCGTTTCGAAATTCTTGATAACGACCTGGAATATCGTTTCAATCGCAATCCCATCCATCACATTGAGACGCGGCTCAAGTCACCGCAAAGTGTCTTCGATAAGATGCATCGCTATGGGGTGCCTATCACCTTAAAGTCGATGGAGGAAAACATCCTTGATATTGCGGGCTTGCGTGTGATTGCATCGTATATTGATGACGTATATGCCCTGGTCAAAGTGCTTTCTATGCAGGATGACCTCAAGGTGGTCAAGATCAAAGACTACATAGCTCATCCCAAGCCGAATGGGTATCGCAGTTTGCATGTCATCGTGAAAGTGCCGGTATATTTCTTGGATCGCAAGCAGTACGTACCGGTTGAAATACAGTTTCGCACCATCGCTATGGACTTTTGGGCGTCGCTTGAGCATACGCTGAAATACAAGCAGGATGTCAAGCTGGATGGCATCGATATGTACGATGAGCTGAAGGACTGCTCGGCGATTATCGAAGATGTGGAGCGGCGCATGCAAATTCTGATGCATGCCGTGCAAACTACCGATGTTGAAGAAGCGGCTCGCAAGCGTCGCGCTCAGCTTGAAGAACAGGAAGCTCAGGTTGCTAAGGTGCAGGGCAAGCGCGCTCAGGAGCCAAGACGCTTGAAGGTAGTTAACAAGTAGCTGCACTAAGAGCGTTCTGAGAGTAGCTGCGCTGAGAGTGTTCGTTCTGAGAGCGGCTGCACCGAGAATAGCTGCACCGAGAGCGAATTGGGAATCGTTGCTGCCCATATGCTTCCGCTCGCAGGCACACACCTTCCGATAGTCTTCGTCAATTGTTTCTATTTGGGCAACGATTCGTTTCACTCCAGTTAATTGGAGTAAAATACCTAAGATAAAAGAAAGGCCTTATGGAAAGGACAAGACATGGCTGACGTGGAAGCAGTGGATTATATCTGGAAAAACGGCAAAGCTATTCCGTGGGCAGAGGCAACAACGCACGTACTCACTCATGCATTGCACTATGGTTCTGCAGTGTTTGAGGGTATTCGTTGCTATCACAACACCGATACGGACGAAGCAGTTATTTTCCGTCTGCGTGACCATA
The DNA here is from genome assembly GCA_900539675.1 of uncultured Coriobacteriaceae bacterium. GTDB lineage: Bacteria > Actinomycetota > Coriobacteriia > Coriobacteriales > Eggerthellaceae > Anaerotardibacter. Next base: position 7,784 of record UQDJ01000017.1, read on the forward strand.
TGGAGCGCCTGCATCGCAGCGCTAAAATTGCCATGATGGATCTTCCTTACAGCGTTGATGAGCTGTGCGAAGCCACCGTTGAAATCATCAAGAAGAACAACTTGAAGTCCTGCTACATTCGCCCGCTTGCATATTATGGCTACGGCCAAATGGGCGTTGATCCGACGGGCTGCCCGGTGGAGGTCATCATTGCAGTATGGCCATGGGATTCTTACTTAGGCGCTGAAGCACTGCAGAATGGCATCAAAGTGGGTATTTCATCTTGGCGTCAGCGCTCATTTAATGCAATTCCACCTGCTGTTAAGTCTTCAGCTTCATATATGAACTCTATTTTTGCTAAGCGCGAAGCTACTGCTCATGGCTATAACGAAGCAATTCTACTCAACGAAGAAGGCCGTGTGTGCGAAGGTACGGGAGAAAACCTCTTCGTGGTACGCAATGGCATTCTGTCTACGCCTCCCTTGTCCGATGGCTTGTTGGAAGGCATTACTCGCGACACGGTGTTAACCATTGCAACCGATATGGACATTCCCTGCTTGGAAGAATCGCTGACCCGCGCTGATCTGTATGTTGCTGATGAAGCCTTTATGACCGGCTCTGCTGCTGAGTTAACGCCTATTGCCAGCATCGATGATCGCGAAATTGGCAAGCCTGGTCCTATTACTTCAGAACTTCAGAAGCGCTACTTTGACGTTGCTTATGGCAAGGTTCCAGAGTACGAGGATTGGATTACTCGCTTCTAGGAGCCCTGCTCTGTTTAACATGTTTGCATTTATAAAGAGCCTTGAGATTCTCAGGGCTCTTTTATGTAACAGAAAGGAAGAACATCATGCCCGAATTGAGGACGCGCGAAGTGGAAGACCTGCTTACGGTGTTGGCGGGGCTTGATAATCCGGACGATGTTTTTGCTTTATTGGAAGATTTGTTTACCGTGCGCGAAATTAAAGACACCTCGCAGCGTTTAGATGTGGCTCGTATGCTCAAGGAAGGCCGTTCATATGCGGCCATTGAACAGAAAACGGGTGCGTCTGCCACCACCATCGCTCGTGTCTCGAAGGCCCTCAACTATGGAGCAGGCGGCTATGCGCGCGCTTTTGAAGTGCTGGAGGGCAGCAAGTAAGCGCCAGTTGCGCCTATTTTTAATTCTTTTAGACAAACCTACTATTCATGGCGATAATGTTAATTTACACATCAGAAACATGAAAGGTAGGCGCATGAAGACCCAAGGCTTCATGAAGGGCGGCTTAAAACTGCTCGCCCTGGCAACCGCATTTGCACTGTGTGTAGTCGCATTCGCAGGTTGCGCATCGGAAGAAGAATCCGATGGCTATACATTGGTGGAAGATGGCAAGCTTACCGTTGCATCTTCACTGGACTTTCCACCTTTTGAATCTTTAGATGGCGATACGCCCACGGGTTTCGATATTGCCGTTATTCAAGAAGTTGCCAAGCGCATGGGCTTGGAATGCAACATCAAGAACACCAAATTCGATACCATCTTGCCGGCCATCAATTCCGGCCAGCAGTTTGATGTGGGCATTTCTTCTATCACGATGGATCCCGACCGCGAAGAAATGGTCGATTTTTCCACCCCTTACTACATTGCCGATCAGGCAGTAGTTGTGGTGAAAGACACTTACAAAACTGTTGATGAACTCAAAGGTTTAAAACTGGGTGCTCAGTCGGGTACCACGGGATATTACTATGGCCTGGAAGTTATCTCAGATGATGTGACTCCTTATGACGAAGCCACGGCATGCTTTGCTGCGTTGCAATCGGGCAACGTGCAGGGCGTGGTAATTGATTTGGCAGTAGCGGAATCTATGGTAAAAAACGCTTATCCCAACTGCGAAATCATTGAAAAAGTAGCCACGGGCGAAGAATATGGTATCGCTGTGAATAAGAACAACAAACAGCTCACCACCGCCATCAATGACGCCCTGGATTCTATGGAAAAGGACGGTACCTTAGAAGCGCTGCAGGAACAATACCTGGCATCCTAGTCTGGCATCCCAGTTTGGCGTTCTAGCCTGGCATTTCAATTGGCATTCTGGTTTGGAATCCTGGTTCGGCGTTCAAGTTCGGCAATCCAGCTCGGCATCTAAGTCTGGCATTCCAATTGGCATTCAAGCCTGGCATTCCAGCGGGTTGTTGGCCTTGCAGCATAGGCGGTTTAATCGGCTTCTTTTTCACTTCGTTGTATTCGACATCGTAAAGGTTGGCCCATGACGGCATCATCTTCTACTCATCTCAATCGTTCCTCTTGTTTTCTGCTTGCGTCCCACAATGGTTCACGGCCTTCGACGTGCGTGGCGTCCCGCAATGGCTCACAGCCTTCGACGTGCGAGGCGTCTCCGAATAAGTCATATCGTTCGGTGTTCGCAGCACTGTTGTGCGCGGTGTTTGCGCTGCTTTTGCTTGTTCCTACCACGTCGGCGCAGGCACTTGATATTGAACGCTGCACGGCGCGCCCCAATGCTGATAGTGGCCCTGGCGTTTTGGGCGCTACTGAAACGCGCATTACTTGGGAAGGACAATTCGCCGGTAGTGAATCGGTCCAAAGCATTACGCTTCAGCTGCCCGATGGCACATCGTTTGAGCCAAAGGACACTCGTGTTACTCGTCTTTCAGGCGATGATTTGATGACGCGCGAATTCATCAAGGATGCCTCCATTTCTAAGCAGGGCGAAACGCTTACAGTATCGTTTGCGCAACCGATGCCTCAGGGTTCATATATTCGTATTGAAATTTATAAGGTGACATTCCCTGGTGATGGCGGCACGCTGACATTGCAGGGTAGCTACACCTTATCTGATGGCAGCCAACACGCGATGGATGGCATGCCCTCTCTTGAAGTAACCGCCGTTTCGCTGCCGGATCAGATTTCTGCGTGGCTTTCAGCGCAGCCCTGGGTAGAGGCCTGGAACAGTAATACGTTTTTGCATCTGTTCTTAGATCCTACTCTCATGGTAACTAGCTTCCCGGTGGTGTTTGCGGGCTTCTTGCAGGCCTTGTTGATTGTGGCCATTGCCTTTCCAGTGGCAATTCCTTGCGGTTTGTTGCTGGCAATTTTGCGCATGGCGAATTTGCGTTTGCTGCGTGTAATTGGCACGACCTACGTCAATATTGTTCGTGGTACCCCTCTGTTCTTGCAGATTTACATCGCGTTTTTCGGTCTGCCGCTTGCAGGTGTAAACCCGCCACCGGTTATGTTAGGTGTCATCGTTTTGGCCATGAACTCATCGGCCTATCTGTGCGAAATTTTCCGCGCGGGTATTCAGTCTATTCCGAAGGGACAGTTTGAAGCTTCGCGCAGCCTGGGTATGAATGGCGCACAGACCATGCTGTTCGTTATCATTCCGCAGACGGTGCGCCGCGTTATTCCTACCATGACCAACGAATTTATTCTGCTGTATAAGGATACGTCTATGTTGGCAGCCGTTGGCATTATGGAAGTGGTTATGTACGCCAAGACTATTGTGGCATCTACCGGCAGCATTACGCCGTATATTGTTGCAGCTATCTTCTATTTGGTAATTACGTTGCCGCTCTCCAAGATTGCCGGCTACTTTGAAGCGCGCTTGGCAGCTAAAGATGGCGGTCGTTCTCAGACGCCCAAATCAAAGAACAAGCGCAAGAGGTTAGTGGGTGGTGCCGGTAAAACCACTTCCGATCAAGCTGTTGCCAACAACATCACTAGTAACAGCACCACTATCAACAACCTTACTAGCAACAACGCTACTACCAGCAACACCACTATCAACCAAGCCACTATTAACAACATGCCACAGATAGATCGCGTAAACCAGGCAGGTGCTTAGCCGATGACTGAATCTAGCAATACCGAACAGCCCATCGTACGTATCCAGGGGTTGAAGAAATCCTATGGCGATTTGGAAGTGCTCAAGGGCGTTGATCTTGATATTAAGCGTGGCGAAGTGGTGGTTGTGCTTGGCCCTTCCGGCAGTGGTAAGTCCACCATGTTGCGCTGCATTAACTTGCTTGAGGTGCCCACCGAAGGCAAGATTTTCTTCGAGAATACTGAAATTACCGATCCTAATACGGACATCAACGACATTCGCCGTCATGTGGGTATGGTGTTTCAGAGCTTTAATCTGTTTCCGCATCTGACTGCTAAAGGCAATGTGATGCTGGCTCAGCAAAAGGTACTAAAGCGCTCTAAGGAAGATGCTGAAAAGGTAGCCTTGGAACAGTTGACCAAGGTTGGCTTGCGCGAACGCGCCGATCACTATCCCAGCCAGCTTTCCGGTGGCCAGCAGCAGCGCGTTGCCATTGCGCGTGCGTTGGCTATGGAGCCGCACGTAATGCTGTTTGACGAAGCTACCAGCGCCCTTGACCCTGAATTGGTGCGCGATGTGCTAGACGTTATGCGCCAGTTGGCTCGTGATGGTATGACCATGATCGTGGTGACCCACGAAATGAAATTTGCGCGCGATGTGGCTGATCGCGTGGTGTTTATGGATGGCGGCTACATTGTAGAAGAGGGCAGTCCCACAGAGGTGTTTGATCATCCGCAGCATGATCGCACCAAGGATTTCTTGGGTCATATTGCATAACCGTGCAGGGTTAGTGCACGTTTAGTGCGGGTTAGTGCAGGTATAGCGCGGGTTTAGCCAGGCCATTTCTTCAGTGCAGTAAAACTAGAGCAAATCTCTTAAAACTTGCCATTTCATATTGCAAGATGCATACGAAACTTGACATCTAATATGTCAAGAATAGTGCTGACATGCATCGCATTATTCATGAGGGTTATCTCTTTGAAAATATCCTGTACTTTAATTTTGAAGCTGAACGTTTAAAGCCCTACACAACAGAACTTCTTAACGATGTTGTTGGAAACGTTTTTTGCTATGCGTCCACAGGCTAAACAAGACGGAGCCTTTTTCTTCTTTACAAAGAGGAGGCTTATCTACTTTTGAACAATAATCATGGTAACGCCCCTATTTCGAGTGTGTAAATAATCAATTTCGAGCAGATTAAATGCACGTGAACTGGGCTTATACGGCTTGAGAGAGCGATGGGGATTGGTATGCTCCCGATAACTATGTTTGGTGCCATTACTGGGTAGTTGCACAATAAATGACAAAGCTTAGTAATGGTATTTCGCGTATGAAAGAGACGTTTGAAGCCATGAAAAGCAAAGCCGTTATTACCCCTAAAAAAGTACTTTCCATACTTCTTTCTGGTTTGTTAGCTTGCACATTGATGTTACCGAGCACCCAGCTAGCTTGGGCAGACACCCCCGCGACAGATCAAAACGAGCAGCAGAGTGCTGATGATGCCAATGATGTTGCCTCGGCATCTGCGGGCGCTCCGGTCGTCCCTGATCACAGCTTAGATACGGCTGCCTTCTCTGGCGATTACACCACCAACGCCCACTGGGCGCTCTACGACAGCGGCGAGAAGACCTCCGATAACAAGACTCTCTATGACCTTGTAATCTCTCGTAAGGACCCCACCCAAGAAGCGTCCGTCAATCAGGCGAACCCTTGGACTGGCAAAAGCGGCGGGAAGGAGTATATCCGCACGGTCAAAGTCGGAGCCGTGGGTGCGAAGGTCTCCTTTACGATCGCAAAACAGTTGTTCTCGGGTTATACGGCTGTTACTGCTTATGATCTCTCTGGTATGGATACCTCGAGCTGCGCGAGCTTCTCTGAAATGTTCCAGAACAACTCGAGCCTGACGGAGCTCGACATAACACCCTTGACGTTCAACCCTAAGATGGTGAGCTTCACTTCGTGGACATCAGCAGGCGCTAGCCCGCTTGTGCGGATGTTCAACGGTTGCGAGAAGCTCGAGAAGATCGAGGGTCTGGATAACATTAGCGAGGAGTATTGGGCTGCCGCCGTCAAATCGAACGATGCTAAAGACTTGAACGGCAACATAAACGGAGGCTTGCTCAAAAGCATGTTCGCAAAGACGTCGATCCTTTCGATCGACGTGAGCAGGGCCTCGACGGAATACGGCTACAACGCCTATCCCTCATCTGAAGCCCGCTGTTGCGACACCATGTTCGACGACGCTGCGGTGACGAAGGTCGTTCTTGGGAAGAAGATGCGGGAGATGGGTCCGACCAATGCCAATGGCCCCCTCCCGATGCCGTTTCCCGTGAGTCAAGGCTACTACTGGACGCCTGAGGGGGACTCGAGCACGAAGCTCGACACTCATGCAAAGTTTTGGGACTACCAGATGGCGCACGGCTACGGGAAGAGTAACGTCACCTACGTCCGCTGGATACAGCCGACGTTCAACGCTCGAGGCGGCACGTGGGATCCTTCTGTGAACCAGGGTCGCACCGGTGAAGGTGAGAAGCTTTCCGGAGAGGTATACACGGGCGTTGCATTCCAGATGTATAACGGCGAGCAGGATTCTCCCGAGGGAAAAGTGGTCGATGACCCCACCAAGTACGTGAGCTATGGAAGTCGCCACTTCCTAGGCTGGTTTGACACAGACGCCGACGCGAAAGCTGCCGAGAGCGCCGCTGCGAAAGATCCCGCAGCAGGAAAAGACCCGACGCAGTTGAAAGGCTACGTTGAGCTCTCGCGTCGTGCTTCGTTCCAGTACACCGACCCGCATCGATGGGAGGACGGCAACCTGTATGCCGCCTGGAGTACCAACATTGCGGATGTGCCTGTATGCAACGAGGACGGATCGGTCCTGCCTGTGGAATATGATCGCTCGACCGGCAAAGCGTCGGGCGCTGCTGTGGCGAAAGGTATGGACAACAGCACCGACAACAGCCTGTTCAAAGGCATCACTTCGGCTACACCTGCTATCGACCCCGACTGGCTTACGGTTACTGATGCTGATGCCGCAAATGGCGAGAAGATCTCCGGCGTGAAGGTGACTGGCAACGCCAACGACTGGAAGATCCAAATCCCTAACAATGAACGTGGTTATGCTCCATTGCGAGCAACAGTTACGGTACAAGATGAGGATAATCCACGAGATGGCATGAACGATAAGGCAACCATCAAAGTTACCTATCCCGTGATGGCGACGGTTGTTGATGCTTCTGGAAACGCAATAACGCCTGCCGACAACTCAGGCGACATGGATCCTGATACCAATGGCGTGCAAGTTCTCGTTGATCCTCAAGCGCTTGTAAAGGGTAAGGATGGCAACGGCTCATACAAATTCGAAAAGGGTGATAACGGCTACACCATCACTATCCCTAATTTGCCTGGCAAGGCACCTGTCAAGGTTGCGATTCAGAACGCAATCGATAAGACACCTGCTGATGGAAATCAGGAATACGTTCCAGGAAAAATTCCGGAGAACACTCCCTTCGAGGAGGTCTGGCTTGATCCAACCTATCTTGGTCAAGCAACAATCAGAATTAAGACCTCTAACGAGCCTTATGATGGACAACCTGTCGATTTCTCTAATACCATAGACATACAGCCTTCAGACTATGAAGGGGATACCACTCTAAAGTATGAGGTGCAAAAAGACGGCACTTGGGAACCGCTTGGCGAGGGCAAATTTCCTACTAATGCCGGCCACTACCGCGTAACTATCCAAAGTACCCCAAAGGACCCCAATACGTGGGCAACACCGCACTTCTTCTATGATGGTACTGGCGAAGAGTTTGACATCAGTAAAATCGATGTCTATTTCAAGGTAAACTCGCTGACAGAAGAGCACGATGGCAAGGTTGCCTATACAGGAAAACCCGTTAGCCTGCCTGAAGGTTGGAATGATGCGCGGGATCAATATAAGACTACTTCCGATGGCGCCTACTCTTATGAATGGCAAGTAAAAGGGGAGGATGGCAACTACACCAAGTACGGTGATGGTGAGCACGGAACCCCTCCTTCCGATCCCGGCTCGTATCGCTTGCACCGTGAGGTAGCAGAAGGCACCAACTGGAATGCAAACACCGAAGGTAATATTGACTTCATCATTGAGCAAACGCAGGCGCCTGAGTGCACGCTTACCGACGTGTCAGACTACACGTACAATGGCTCAGTTCCTGCAAAGCCTGACGTAAACCAGAACAATGTTGCTTCCGTTGGTTCATCGAAGGCCCAGGTTTCATTTACTTGGCAGCAATCTGACGGGCATGGTGGTTGGACCAATCTTGAAAGTGCTCCTACCGACAAAGGGGACTATCGTTGTGTTGCAACCCTCACAAAGGGTGAGGGCGAGTTAGATCCAATAGTCACGGAGACTAACGGTTGGACTAAAGAAAACAACAGCTACGTCAACAAATTTAAGATCAACCCCGCACCGGTAACTCTTCAGGGTGACAAGCAGTCTAAGGAATGGAACGGCAAGTCTGCAACCTTTGATTTGAAACAAGTCTCCGCTGAACTGAATACCACTTGGAAAGGGGATGGCAGCAAGCCTGTACCTGAGATCCAGCAGGATCAGATACTTGAGTGGTATGCCGCTGATGACACTAACCATGAGCATGCACTGAAAGAAGCGCCTTCCGACGTTGGCAAGTATCAGGTCAAGGTCTCTTGGACAGAAGGTGTAGGTTGGGATGCAGGCTTTGGCTTTGTAGATTATGAAATCACTAAGTCAGCTGCTGAAAGTGGCACCTTCACCATCCACTACGATTCCAATGCACCTGCCGGTAGTGTTTCTGGTATGCCTGAGGATCAGACCGTAAAGATTGGGCTTACGGGCCAGACGCTAAGCAGCCAAACTCCTTCAATGTCTGGATACAGCTTCAAGGGTTGGATGGCTGATGGCAGCGACAAGCTCTACCAGCCGGGTGCTTCTATAGAAGGAGCGCTTGTTCAAGAGGCGGGCCAAACCCTGACCCTCTACGCCCAGTGGGAGCGTAACGACGCTGATGTGACCTATAAGTTTGTATCAGGCACAAAAGGTCATGAATTACCTGAGCAGGTAACCTCGCTAGAGATTCCTGATTCAGTATCCTTGCCCGAAGGCAGCGTTATTGCTGCACCTACTACAACCTATGAACCCATTGCTGATGGATTAGGTGGCACCTGGACGTTTAAGGGATGGAGCCCTAACACTGAACAAACCTTAGGTAAGGATGGTGTTACCTTTACTGGCACTTGGGAGTGGACAGAAAATACGCGCTATCCGATTCACTATGACTTTGCTATCAGCGAAGGAGAAAGTGAGTCTGGTGCACCTAAAGAATTGCCTGAAAGTGTGCTCTCCTTACTTGATGGCATAGAGCCAAGCAATGCACCAGAAGGTGCTCCGGTGGCTGCACCCACTACAACCTTTAAATCAGTTAAAGACGGTGAAGGTACCTGGAGCTTTATCAAGTGGAGCCCTGATGCTAGTGCAGTCATGACTAAAGATGGCCTTGACTTCACCGGTTACTGGAAGTGGAGCAAAAACCCTGCACACGATGTTACCTATAAATTTGTATCTGGAACTGATGGTAAAGACTTACCCGAGAGTGTGACAAAGCTCTGTCCTGAGGCAACCTCTGCTCATGAAGGAGCACAGGTAACCCCGCCAACTCTTGGCACGACGGCAGTCGCTGATGGCATGGGAGGTAAATGGACCTTTACAGGTTGGGCTCCTGAAAGCCAAACCATGGAGCAAGCGCCCATCAGCTTTACCGGTACTTGGGTATGGTCTGAAAACAATCCCGCCAACATCGATTTCAAGTTTGGCATAGACCCAACAAGCGATGAGGGTGCACCAAGTGAATTGCCACAAGGTGTTACGGACCAGCTGCCTCAAACCACCCAAGCGCCAATAGATTCTTCTTATGTACCGAGCTCTGGCTTTACGTCTGTAAAAGACGGTACTGGTACCTGGTATTTCCAGGGTTGGAATCCATTAAGTGGAAAGGTTACAGAAGAGGGTCTTCACTTTAAGGGCTTATGGAAATGGGTCAAAGATGAACCTGAAAGCGTAGAAGGTCCTCATGGCGTTGTAGATGAAGATGGCAACAAAGTACCTACTACTGGAGACGAGCTACCTGGCAAGGTTGAACCTGACTGGACGCTAGAAGGACCAGAGGGTACTCACGTTGATGAGAATGGCAACATTGTTGTTCCCAACGACAACAACGGTAACTCTCCAACTTCAGTAAAAGTAACCGTTGAAGATACGGATAAAGATGGTGTTGTTGACACTATCACTGTTACCCCCACATATCCAAAACCCGGTTCTGGTTCTGAACCTGGATCTAACCCACAGCCTGGTCCTAACTCAGGGGATAACAACAACCCACCTGTTGAAGGAGAGATAGTACTACCTGGATCTGATAACACACCTAATACTGATGATGATGTCACGGTAGTTATACCTGGCGGCTCTCATGAAAACGAAGACGGTACGATTACTATCCCTTCAGGAGAAGAAACTATTCTGCCTGGTCCTGATAACATGCCAGGTACTAACGATGATATCGTCGTAATACCGAATGGCGATGGCGGCATCCTGCATCCCAATGGGGATATCACCTTACCTGACGGTGGCAAGGTTATCTATCCAGGCGGTGGCGTCTATGATCTACCTAACGGATCGGTGGTACATCCTGATGGCAGCATCACCTTACCTGATGGAGCAACCTTAAGCTTTGATAACGCCAAAGCTTCAGCCACCATGCCAAAGACGGGGGATTACACTCAAGGCATAATCTATGGGCTTATAGGCACTGCACTTCTGTCCTTGATTGTTATGGTGGTAGTTCGCAAAACGTCAAAAAGAAAGGTGTAAGGTGGTTCCGGTAAAAGAAATCCATGCATTTGGAAAGAGGTTTACTGATGGAACATCCTGTAGCGTGGGAGTCTTACACTCCACAGCAACTAGAAGAACTCGAAGCACTTTCACGGCGCTATATTAATTTCATTTCTGATAACAAGACTGAGCGCCGCTGTTATGCTGCGTGCGTTAAGCAGGCTCAAGAGGCCGGCTATGTTTCGCTTGCTGATGCAATAAAAGACAACCGCTCGCTTAAGCCGGGCGATAAAGTGTGGGCTGGTATTCAAAACAAGACGGTTATCTTGGTTCATGTTGGCAATAACCCCATGGAGCAAGGGCTAAACATTTTAGGCGCCCATATCGATAGTCCTCGGTTGGACTTGAAGCAAAACCCGCTCTATGAAGCAGATGGCTTGGCTTACTTGGATACTCACTACTATGGTGGTATCAAAAACTACCAGTGGGTAACTCTTCCTTTGGCTTTGCATGGCGTAGTTGCTAAGACCGATGGTACCGTGGTCGATATCAATGTGGGCGACGATCCCGCCGATCCGGTATTTTGTGTCACCGATTTGCTTCCTCATCTGGGCAACAAACAGATGGCGAAGAAGGGCAATGAAGTTGTTGAAGGTGAAAGCCTGGATGTCCTTTTGGGTAATCGCCCGTTAACGGTAGAACCTGAGGGTGGCGAAAACAAGTCTGATGAAGATAAGCCGAAGGATCCGGTTAAGGCACTAACGCTGAAGCTTCTGAAAGATAAGTATGGCTTTGAGGAAGAAGACTTCTTGTCGGCAGAAATTGAAGTGGTTCCTGCTGGTCGCGCTCGCGATTTGGGTTTCGATCGCAGCATGGTGTTAGGGTATGGCCAGGACGACCGAGTTTGCGCTTACACGTCGCTCGAGGCCCAGTTGGCTGTAGATGAAACTCCTAAAACCACGGCAGTTACGGTTTTAGTTGATAAAGAAGAAATTGGCAGTGTCGGTGCCACGGGTATGACCTCTCAGTTTTTCGAGAATACGATTGCAGAAATCTTGGGCCTTATGGGTGCAACAGGTGATTTGCCGCTGCGTCGTTGCTTGGCGGCATCGCGCATGCTTTCTTCTGATGTATCTGCAGCGTATGATCCGGCGTATGCAAGCGTGTATGAGACCAAGAATTCCTGTTATGCGGGCAAGGGCATGGTATTCAATAAGTACACCGGTGCTCGCGGCAAGAGCGGCTCTAACGATGCTCGTGCCGAATATGTTGCTTATGTGCGTCGCGTTATGGACGAAGCGCATGTGGCTTATCAGACCGCTGAGTTGGGCAAGGTTGACGCTGGTGGCGGCGGTACTATTGCCTACATTCCTGCAAAATACGGCATGGATGTTATTGACTCTGGCGTAGCGGTACTTTCCATGCATTCACCCTGGGAAGTAACATCTAAGGCTGATATTTATGAGGCCTATCGTGGTTACGTTGCTTTTTTGAGAGCATAACCAACGAGCAAGTGAGAACTGCACGCCGCCGATCGGGTGGTGCTGCTGTTCGGCTGACACGCAACCGCTTGGACGGCGCTGCTGTTTCGGCTGACACACAACCGCTTGGACGGCGCTGCCAGCTACGGTCAGGTACTGCTATCTACAATCATGTGGCGCCGCCGGTCGGGTGGCGCCATTTTCGATTAAGTTTCCTTATCTTCGATTAGCTGGCGCCATCTCTATTGGCGGGGAGTTTGCGATTTCCCAAGGATTCCCAAAGGTTTCGCATGCTTCTTGTATACCGGCGTGACTATAATGGAACAAACTTTTCCGATACGAGGAAAAGGTTAAGCGGAATCATAAACTCAAGGCAAGGAGTGTTGTATGGCTTATTACTTCGACGAACCGTCTCGTACTTTTAACGAGTACCTACTTGTTCCGGGATATTCTTCTTCGGAGTGCATTCCCGAAAAAGTAAGCCTCACTACTCCGTTGGTACGCTATCGCAAGGGCGAAGAGGAATGCCCCTTCACGCTGTCTATTCCTATGGTTTCTGCCATCATGCAGGCAGTCTCTGACGACGGTATGGCTGTTGCTTTGGCTCAGCAGGGCGGCCTTTCCTTTATCTATGGTTCTCAGTCCGTGGAAGATCAGGCTGCTATGGTTGCGCGCGTAAAGGACCACAAGGCTGGTTTTGTTCGTAGCGATTCGAATCTGACGCCTACCGCTACGTTGCGTGACGTGGTTGAGCTGAAGGAAAAGAATGGTCACACCACCATGCCGGTCACTGAAGGCGGCAAGCCCCAGGGCAAGCTGTTGGGTATTGTGACGGGCCGCGATTATCGTCTGTCCCGTATGGATTTGGACACGCCCGTTGCCGATTTCATGACTCCGCGTGAAAAGTTGATTGTTGCTTCTGCTGAAACCAGCTTGAAGGAAGCAAATGACATCATTTGGGATAACAAGCTGAACTCCTTGCCTATTGTTGATGACGAAGATCACTTGTTGTACATGGTGTTCCGTAAGGACTATGAGCAGCACAAGTCCAACCCCCATGAACTATTGGATGATCACAAGCGTTACCTGGTAGGCGCTGGCATTAATACGCGCGACTATGCCGAGCGCGTTCCTGCTTTGATCGAGGCAGGTGCCGATGTGCTGTGTATCGACTCTTCTGAAGGTTTTTCTGAGTGGCAGTCTCGCACCATCGCTTGGATTCGCGAACACTACGGCAACTCCGTCAAGGTTGGTGCTGGTAATGTTGTAGATACTGAAGGCTTCCGCTTCTTGGCAGAAGCCGGCGCAGACTTTATTAAGGTTGGCATCGGCGGCGGTTCTATCTGCATCACGCGTGAACAGAAGGGCATTGGTCGCGGTCAGGCAACGGCACTGATTGAAGTTGCTAAGGCGCGCGATGAATACTTCAAGGAAACCGGCGTATACATTCCGGTATGTTCTGATGGCGGCATCGTTTATGACCACCATATGACGCTGGCACTGGCTATGGGTGCTGACTTTTTGATGCTGGGTCGCTACTTTGCTCGCTTCGACGAAAGCCCGACGAACAAGGTAAACGTTAACGGTAACTACATGAAGGAATACTGGGGCGAAGGTTCGGCTCGTGCTCGTAACTGGCAGCGCTATGACTTGGGCGGTTCCAAGAAGGGTCTCACTTTTGAAGAGGGCGTTGACTCTTATGTACCATATGCTGGTTCTCTGAAGGACAACGTGAATATGACCTTGTCCAAGATTAAGTCCACGATGTGCAACTGCGGCGCTCTGACTATTCCAGAACTACAGGAAAAGGCAAAGCTCACCGTAGTAAGCGCTACATCTATCGTGGAAGGTGGCGCGCACGACGTGTTGTTGAAAGACAAGACGCCCTACGTTGGCAACACCATTCGCGGTTAGTGCAACTCGTTGCGATGTCGGTTGCTACCGGTAGTTTTCAAGGCCAGTCTGCCAAGGCGGACTGGCCTTTTATCTGTGCATTTTCACCTGGTCATACAGGCGTAACGTCTTGATAGCGGGATGGGATGCTGGCCTTCTCAGTGCAGGGTAAGTGCGGGGCCTTCATAAAATCTCCCCGATTTCGCCGGGGACACAACGCGTTAAAAATGGGCTCTGATCAGGGAAAATATAATTATGGGACACATAAGTCCCATGCATGAAACACCTCTTTAGACCCGCCCGATTTGTAGTGTATTTATTATCTACGCTACACTCTTAAACATGTTTACGCGAACGAAACAAGCGCTTATAGCGTTACCCTTAAGCCTTATTTTGGCTGGCACATTGGCCTTTCCATTTTTGGGGGCTCGTCCTGCCTATGCGGATGAACTTTCCGATGCCCAGGCCACACTTGATGCTGCCAATAAGGAATTAGATTCCATCACCAAGGAATACAACGATCTGCAAACCAAGATCTCCGACTTGGACAATCAGATTACCGACACCACTAAGAAGGTTGAATCGGCTCAGCAGGCTATGCTTGATGGTCAACAGACGCTTGGCGAAGCGGTATTGGCTGAATACAAGAGCGGCGACAGTTTGTCGCTAGTAAATATTGTGCTCAGCTCCACTAACGTTGCCGACTTCGTTACGAATTTGACCTACTATTCTGAGATCCAGAAAGACCAAGCTGACAAGATCGAACAGCAGCGCAAGCTCAACGATCAGTTCAGTGCTGCTCTTGATGAATTGGACAAGCAACGTGACGAGCAGCAAGCGGTGCTTGATCAAGCCTCTTCTAAGAAGGCCGATGCTGAAAAGGTAGTCAATGATGCTTCGGCTAAGGTTTCCTCCATCAAGGAAGCCCAGGCCCAGTTGGAAGCTATGCAGAAGCGCGCTGCTGAAATGGAACAGCAAAAACAGCAACAGCAGCAAAAAGAAGAACAGGTTTCGCCTCATTGGAATACCAAGCCCGATACTCCAGCTGGTGGCGGTGCTGTAAACAACAACAGCGGCGGCGGTTCTTCAAACTCAAATTCTAGCAACTCTGAGCCTGCTCCTGATACTTCCAAGGGTTGGAAGAGCGGTTTGGCTTCGGCATATGGTGGAAGATCCGATCCTTCCACGCCCAATCCGGGCACTACCGCAACCGGGGCAACGTGCGATGATAGTTCCATGGGCGTAGCAATTCCGATGGCTTGGCCTAATTATCGTTCGTACTTTGGCCATGCCGTTGAAATTCGCTACGGTGGCAAAACGGTTGTAGCAACGATCAATGACTGTGGTGGTCTTGGTGGCGGTGCTCGTTCGCTGGACTTGCAACCTGGTGTATTTAAGGCATTTGGGTTTAGCACGTGTCAGGCTTGGGGTGTTCGTGCGGTTTCCTACCGTATTCTCTAGGTATTTACCTGACGAGCCATTTAATGAGTTTTATAATGTAGGGCGCTTTGCGAATAATGATGCAAGGCGCCTTCTTGGTATTACGACGTGTAAACATAACGCGATAAAGGATTAACTGATGAAAGAGTACAACCCGCATGAGATAGAGCCGCGTTGGCAAAAGATCTGGACGGACACGGGGGCCTATACGGCTCGCGAAGATTCTTCCAAGCCTAAACGCTACGTTCTTGAGATGTTTCCCTATCCATCGGGCGATATTCACATGGGCCATGTGCGCAATTACACCATTGGCGATGTTACGGCGCGCTATTACACCATGCGTGGCTATGATGTGCTGCATCCCATGGGCTGGGATGCCTTTGGCTTGCCGGCAGAAAATGCAGCAATCAAGCACAACAGCCATCCGGCCACGTGGACGTATGCCAATATTGAAACGCAGAAAGCCAGCTTTAAGCGCATGGGCTTTTCATACGATTGGGATCGCACGGTCGTGGCTTGCGATCCTGAATACTATCGCTGGGGCCAGTGGATATTTCTGCAGTTCTGGAAGCGTGGTTTAGTCGAGCGTCGCAACTCTCCGGTGAATTGGTGCCCGAATTGTAAGACGGTTCTGGCTAACGAACAGGTTACCGAAGGTGAATGCTGGCGTTGCCATGGCGCTGTGGAAAAGCGCGATTTGACCCAGTGGTATTTCAAGATTACCGACTATGCCCAAGAGCTTCTGGACGATCTTGATCAGCTTAAGGGTTGGCCTGAGCCGGTAAAGCAGATGCAGGCTAATTGGATTGGCCGATCTGTCGGCGCTGAAGTCGATTTCATTTTGTGTGACAAGGACGGCAACGCACCAGAAAACCCCACCGCAGAAGACACGATCACGGTATTCACCACGCGCCCAGACACGCTGTTTGGTTGTAGCTTCTTCCTGCTGGCACCGGAATATCCGGGTCTTAAGGATCTGGTTGCTGGTAGCGAATATGAAAGCGACGTTGAGGCGCTGGTTAAGGCAACCGAAAAAGTAAGTGCAGTAGAGCGCGCTCAGGGCGATCGCGAAAAGCACGGCACCTTTACGGGGCGTTATGTTATCAACCCGGTAAATGGCGACAAGGTTCCCGTTTGGGTTGCTGACTACATTGTTGCTGATTACGGCACCGGCGCGGTTATGGCAGTACCGTGCGGCGACCAACGCGACTTTGAATTTGCTCGTAAGTACAACTTACCTATTATTCCAATCATTCTGGGTGAAGATGACCCGCTGTATCCAGAACTCAACGGGGTGCAGGAGCGTCGCGTAACTTCTGTTGATTGGGATAAGGCCTATGACGCTGAAGGGGTTTTGGTTCAGTCCGGCAAGTACACCGGTATGGTAGGCGGCAAGCATTCCCCTGCGGTGGATGCCATCGTTGCAGATTTGGAGGCCCAGGGTAAGGGCAAGAAGTCGGTTCAGTTCCGTTTGCGCGACTGGCTGATTTCGCGTCAGCGCTATTGGGGTAACCCCATTCCTATGATCTATTGTGACAAGTGCGGCTTGGTGCCAGTGCCTGAAGAGGACTTGCCGGTATTGCTGCCTAAGGATATTGATCTGGCCGCGGGCGAAACGCTTGCAACACATGAAGCGTTTGCCAAGTGTACCTGTCCAAAGTGCGGTGGCCCTGCTCGTCGCGAAACGGACACTATGGATACCTTTACGTGCTCCAGCTGGTATTACCTGCGCTATACCGATCCGCACAACGACAAGCAGCCGTTTGATCCTGCTCGCGCCAATCGTTGGATGCCGGTTGATCAGTATATCGGCGGCATTGAACATGCTATTTTGCACCTGCTCTATTCGCGCTTCTTTACCAAGGTCTTGCGCGACATGGGCATGCTGGACTTCGATGAGCCGTTCTCTAACTTACTGTGCCAGGGCATGGTGCTTGATGAACACGGCGAGGTAATGTCGAAGTCGAAGGGTAATGTCATTTCGCCTGAGGATATGATCGCTGGCTATGGCGCCGATGCCGTTCGCGCCTACATTCTGTTCATGGCGCCTCCCGATAAGGAACTGCAGTGGAATGAAGATGGCCTTGCAGGCATGTATAAGTTCTTGAACCGTGTATGGCGTATGGTTGCCGACCTGATGGGCGATGCGGATGCAGAAACGTTCTTCCACGACGGTGCTTCTGCAGACGATAAGGCCAAGGCTCGCGAATTTTTGTATCGCGAACGCCATCGTGTTGTGGGTAAGGTTGTAGATGACTTTGCGCGCAATAATTTCAACACCGCTATTGCTGCCATCATGGAGTTGGCTAACGCTACTGGCGATTACCTGCGCAAGGTATCTGCTGAAGAGCGTGCCAACAACGCAGAGCTTAAAGTCTTTGATACTGAAATCGCAGAAGTGTTGGTAAAGTTGATGGCTCCCATTACGCCGCACTGGGCTGAAGAGCTGTGGCACACCGAACTTGGTCATGAAGAATCTATCCATGATCAACCGTGGCCAGAATTTGATCCAGAAGCTGCAAAGGCAGACGAAGTGGAGCTGGCGGTACAGGTTAATGGCAAGGTA
Organism: uncultured Coriobacteriaceae bacterium; assembly: GCA_900539675.1. Taxonomy (GTDB): domain Bacteria; phylum Actinomycetota; class Coriobacteriia; order Coriobacteriales; family Eggerthellaceae; genus Anaerotardibacter. The sequence goes on from UQDJ01000017.1 coordinate 25,811, forward strand.
AAGGCCAAGATTATGGTTGGCGCTGATGCTGAAGAGCAAGCCATTCGCGAAACCGCGCTGGCAAGTGTTGCGGAACAGACGGCAGGTAAGGATATCAAGAAAGTTATTGTTATCCCTGGTCGTTTAGTCAACATTGTAGCTAAGTAGGAGGCCTTTAAAGTAGCTGGTGACGCGCAAGGTACGCCAAAGCTAACGAGTATGGTCTGATCCGTGCGAGCTAGTGTGCGCAAGCCAATGCGACACGCTAGCCCTCGCGATGAATACGAAGCTTTTCCCAACATACTCATCCCGCCAGCATTCACCCCTCCGTCAGCCCTTAGTGCAGCGCCCCTCGCGCATGCAGAAAAAACGCCGTGGGTGCTTGGGACAGATGATCCATGCGCTTTTGATAGTGGCATTGACGCTGGTTGTTGTGGTGGTGGGCATCCCACTTGCTATTAATGGGTACATCTGCGCTACAACGCGCGGCAGCTTTACTACGGTTCAAAGCGCAGAAGCTCAAGTGGCGCAATCGCTGCAGCCAAAAGATGCCATTGTAGTGTTGGGCGCGGGTATCAATTGGGATGGTACCCCATCTGCGGTTTTACAGGACAGGCTTGATGTTGCCGTTGAACTGTATAACGCCGGGGTGGCACCTGCCATCATAATGAGTGGCGACAATGCTGATGCTTCGTATAACGAAGTGATGGCCATGGCCAAATATGCCGAAGCACAAGGGGTGCCTGCGCGGGATGTATTTTGCGACCATGCGGGTCTTTCAACATATGACAGCGCATATCGCCTGCGCTATGTATTTGGCGTTAAAACGTGCATTATGGTGACCCAGGAGTATCACTTGTATCGTGCACTCTATGATGCTCAATCCTTCGATATCGATGCCCAGGGTGTACCGAGCGACAGAGCCAATTACGCCAATAAAGAACACTATGAGTTGCGCGAAATGTTTGCGCGCGTAAAAGACTTTATAGCGGTGTTAACAAAGACGGAGCCGGTAACGAAAAGCGAACCCGTTAGCCTGAGTGAATCGGGCACGGTAACCCAGTGGTGGTAAGCTGATAGTAGGCAGATATAGTAGGCCCACATACAGTAAGCTCACATATAGTAGGCTCGGTGGGTTATATAGGGGAATTTGGGGATGGTTGACATGCCAAAAATTGTCATTGTGGATTCTGATTTTGACAGTAACGCCATCGAAGTGGAAATGGCGAAAGAAGCAGGCATTGAACTGGCCTGCTTTAATGACCGTACGCCTGAGGGCATTATCAAAAATGCTGCCGATGCCGACGGCGCTATCTGTTCCTATGGGGAATTTCCTGCACGCGTTTTTGAAGCATTGCCGAATTTGAAGGTGGTTAGTCGTACTGGCATTGGGTATGACACCATTGACGTGCCGGCAGCCACCAAAAACAAAACGGCAGTATGTGTTGTGCCGGGATATGGCACAGAAGTGGTTTCCGACCACGCTATCACGTTGGCACTTGCCAGCCTCCGTCGCTTAAACGAAACCGATGCCGATATGCGCGCTGGCATTTGGGATTACCCGCGGCATCGTCCCTATGGTCAGGTATATGGCCGTACGTTTGGTGTAGTTGGCATGGGTGAAATTGGACGAGCCGTGGCTAAGAAGGCAAACGGCTTGGGCTTTAAGGTTATTTGCTATTCGCGTTCGCTTAAACCTGGTCGTCGTACGCCGGAAGGCTATGACATCATGACCCTTGAAGAAGTGCTGCGCCAAAGCGACATCGTAAGTTTCCATACGGCACTTACGCCTCAGACGCACCATTTGCTCAATGCTGAAAACATGAAGCTGTTAAAACCAGGCGCTATTGTGGTGAATACTTCTCGTGGTGCTGTTATTGATACGCTGGCTCTCGCCGAAGCGCTTGAAGCGGGTAAGCTGTGGGGCGCTGGTATCGATGTGTTCGAAACCGAGCCCATAGAAAAAGATCACCCCCTGCTCAGTGCGCCGCACACGGTTTTAACGCCTCATGTGGCCTATTGGTCAGAGGAGTCGGGTGAAGAACTGCATCGTCGCTCTATGCAGGCAGCTATTGATGGGGTAATGGGAAAGCGTCCAGTTGATTGCTTGAACCCGGAAGTCTTCGACTAGGTAAGCGCTCTAGTCTTCAACTGAGTGTCTGAAGGCGTCGATTATAAAGGCTTTGACTTGTTGTTGGCGCCTTCCTAATCAAGCGTAACAAATTCAATGTTGGCAACCTTGCCTGCTTTTAAGGTAAGACGAGCAAGGCTCTTCTTGCTGCCGCCACGGGGGCGGGTAGGGCTGCCGGGGTTGATGTAACGTATGCCATCAATTACTTCGTTACGGGGGACGTGAGTGTGTCCATGGATGACAACCTGGGTCCCTTCAGGCGGGGTGTGAATGTCTTCTGGACGGTGCACCATAAAAAAGCGTACACCTTCAATGCGAGGTGATGCGGAAAAGGGCACATTGGAAGAAACGCCCGGATAATCGCAGTTGCCTTTTACGGCAATGGTTGGAGCAATTGCTTCGAGCTCCATAAGTATAATGTCGCGCTCAATATCGCCTGCACATAAGATCATGTCGCACGGCTCAAGTGCTTTAATGGCTTCGTCGCTTAATGAGCCGTGAATATCTGATATAACTCCAACAATCATTTTGATACTCATTCGATCGGGTCTTTTTTACATCATAAAGCTTTTAACAAGCGCTTTAATCCTACACTTGCCTATCACGCCATTTGAACGCGGCACCTACAACAGTGCATGCCTCCTAACAGTGCATACCTCCTATGTAGGTAAAATCATGATCATTTTTCATAAAAGACCGAAATCGGTCAAAAATTATAGACAGAACTAGTAGAGCATGCTACTTTCATAAAAGACCGAAATCAGTCTATTATGAAAGGAGAGCCATGTCTGAACTCGTGTATATGAACCCTCCCGTTCTTTCAAAAGGACGATTGTGGGCGGCATTGGCGGTTATTCTCTTTGGTCAGTTTGTCGTATCGATCGATTTAACCATTCTGAATATCGCTTTACCGGATTTAACTAAAGAATTAAATCCAACTTCTGATCAGTTGCTCTGGATCATCGACGTATATTCACTTGTGGTGGCAGGTTTGCTGGTCGCAACGAGTTCTCTGTCTGATCGCCTTGGCCGAAAGCGCATGCTTTTGACGGGATTCTTTATTTTCGGCTTTGCATCCGGACTTATTATGATCGCCAATTCGGCTGAATTCGTCATAGGAATCCGAGCTATTTTAGGTGTTGCGGGTGCCATGATCATGCCCGTAACCATTTCTATGATCCGCAGCATATTTGATGATGCAAAAGAACGTGCAATGGCTATTGCTATCTGGTCTGCCATATCTGCGATTGGTATGGCGGTCGGTCCGCTTATTGGTGGAGTGTTGCTTGATTTCTTCTCGTGGCATGCGGCATTTTTTGTGAACGTTCCCCTTATGGCGGCAGCTTTTCTTGCGGGTATAGTTGTATTGCCTGAAGTCAAACTGAAGCATCCTGGCAAATTCGATATTCTTGCGTCAGTCCTGTTTCTTGCCGGCATGATTGCCTTTTTATGGGGAATTAAACACCTTGCCGCAGAACTTGAATTTGACATTCCAGGTGTTGCCACAGTTGTTATAGGCCTTATTTTGCTGATCGCGTTCGTCGTACGCTGCGCAACTTCTCGCAATCCACTTGTCGATATTTCGCTGTTCAAAAGCAGAGCGTTTGCCGGCGGCGTTATTGCAATGCTCTTTTCTACCTTCGCGATGGCAATCTTGCTGTATTTACTTTCCCAGTGGTTCCAACTTGTTAATGGAGACACCAGTATGGAAGCGGGAATCAAGCTCGTTCCGATGGCGGTTGCTTCGCTGGTCTCGTGTTTAATTGCAACAAGTCTGGCTATCAAGTTTCGCGTGAGAAGCATTATTGCAGGTGGCATGATAATTGCAGCGTTTGCATTGATAAGCTTAACGTTTTTCCAGGATGATCTTGAGCTTGCACCAATTATGGTATCAACCGTTCTTGTGGGTTTGGGTACGGGTGCTCTGGCGCTTGGCGGATCACTGATGCTGAGCGAAACGCCTCCCGAAAAAGCGTCGAGTTCAGGCAGTATCCAAGAAATCTCTTATGACTTGGGCAACGTGTTAGGTGTTGCCATTCTGGGTAGTGTTGCTTCTATTATCTATCGACAGAGTCTTCATGTGAGCGACCTTCGTGATCTGGGCTTCGATCATCAAGCTATCGATGCAATCCAGCAGTCATTTTCAGCTGCAAGTGAAGTGGCAAACGAATTGGGAATGCCAGAACTTATGAAGTTAGGAACTCACGCATTCGACGATTCAGTCGTGACGACCTGTCTTATTGGCGGCATCTTAATCTTCGTTGTAGCTCTTATCGTATGGGCGCTTATTCCAAAGGATGCTCGCATAACGCAGGATGTACAACAACCAGAAGATGCTGGCGCTACAGGCGACATAAACAATCAGCCAAGCGAAAACTCTCCCGTCCAGCAAACCCCGCTTACGCAAGAAGGGTCTCTTACTCGGATAACCGTAGAGTTAGATACTGAACTTTTTCTTGAAATGAACCGCATCTGCAAAGAGCTAGGTATCACGCCAAACATCGCATTCTCGCTATTAGCCGCAAAAATGACTCGCATGCAAGCCATACCGTTTGATCTGAGTCTCAATGAAACCGGCACAACGAGTACAGATTCAGCTGCATCGGCAAAAGATCGAATTGATGCTACTTGTATGGAAAGGAATTAACCATGAAAAAGAAACTTATTGCTCTTGTCCTTTGCTCCTTGGGCGCATTATCGGTTTTCGCGCTTGCCGGTTGCGGCGCTAGCCTCGATCGCGATGTCAGCGTACACAGCATGACAATGAGTGTTCCGTCGAATTGGGCAGAAGATCCAAGTGAATCCAATAGCGATGCGAACGGAAACATTTGGTATACCGATATTGATAAAGATAAAGATAGCGAGAAATGTAATGCGATCTACGTCGCCTATCAGAGTGTGGACCCCTCAGACAAATCTAGGGCAAAGGATGCTCTTGGGCAAAAACAGCAGGAGCTTGAAAGTGATTATGGGGTAGTAAATTGGGGTATCGATGATTCTGACGAGCAAGTGATCGATGGCGCAGAGGTTACTACCTACGAATATAGCTTTGATAAAATCATTGACCATACGACACGAACGTATGAATACAAAGTGATTTATGCCTACACGCCTACTATGCATTATGAAATCCAGATTTATGGTGACGCCGTTTCTATCAAAGACGTTGTTAAAAGCCTTGAATTTTAAGATTGAGATCAAGGGAGCGGACGTTGCATGCATGATAATTTCGGTGTGCAACGTCCACTCCGTAACAGTCTTATAAGCCCAAAGAGGGATTGATATGTCGAAGCAAATGAGTAAAAAAATGGAGCAAGCGCAGCATCTTGAAGATCTTCAGGATTCAATGATTATTGAATATAGCAAGATGTTTCCAAAAGAGTACTTTGCACCCGCTCTCATGTTGAGTCGAACTATCCTAAAGAATATGGCTATATATGAACAATTCGCAAAGCAATTTGGGCTTACCTACAATGCGTTGATGGTCCTTATCAGTATTCGCTTTACGCAATATGAAGTGAGCCAAAGCACCATTAGCAAGCTTCTATGGCTACCAAAACAAACGGTGGGATCAATTTTAAATAGTCTTAAAAAGAAGGGGTATATAACCGAAGCTGTTTCGTCGGGTGATGCTCGTTCAAAAGTAATCTTGTTCACCGATGAAGGCAAATCCTTTGTTGATCCAATTTTTGATCAGCTGCAATCGCTTGACCTGGAAGCTATTCAGAGTGTATCGAGCGAACAATTAGAAGCCGCCGTCCAATCTATGAAAGACTACACGGAAGCTTTTGAAAACGCGTTTATAAGAATGACTTCATAGGCTCTTGTATCCAAGCATTGAGCGGGTTGTGCATTCTTATCCTATCTTTATTGCCAGATGGCCCCTTCGAATCTTTTGACCTATAAGCCCCCTGATGGGCAGGGGCTTATAGGTGCTCAAGACTTATACGTCTTTTTTCAGGCAGGGGAGCAGGTGCGCAAGACCTATAGCTTTCTTGTAGGCAGAGGGAGCACGGATACGCCAAAATAGAAAAACAACCGCCAGGGTATTCCTAGCGGTTGTTGTGCGTTTAGAGTGGTGCGCCGTGAGGGAATCGAACCCGCGACCTTGGGATTAAAAGTCCCCTGCTCTACCAACTGAGCTAACGGCGCATAGATGGATGCATCGCTTTAGTGCGAGCAATCAAGTATTGTACTGATGTATGGGCCTTTGGTCAATCCATAACGGGAATAAACAAAGCACAAAGCGCCCTCAAAAGGAGCATCGCACGCTCTTTTTATTACCACATGGTTTCAAAAAGAGTGAATATTGCTGCACGATTTCACGTTTACGTCACGTGAGTTACAAGCTCGTGTTCGTCCGATTAAGTCAACCTGCCTGACAGCGCAAAAGAAAATCAGCGTCCTACAATACGGATATCGAAGTTCAAAGGCGAATTTTGATCAATGAGGCTCAATGGCGAGTCACTTATTATTCGAAGGCTTATGTACGCCCTTCACTGAGAGGGACGCAAACTGGGCCAATTATTGACGAAGGAAGTGATCGCTTTGAATCCTCCAATGAGATCAAGCGCTCAGGTGGCACCGCAAGCAGGTGTGATAACAACCCCCAGAGATAGTAGTAAGGAATATTTCGCCAAGCGTTCACTTAAGAAGGGCGCTGTAAGTTGGTTCATGCTGATGAGCTTGGGTGTTGCCTATGTTGTTTCAGGTGACTATTCAGGCTGGAATTACGGCATGGAATATGGTGGCTGGATGGGCATGGTTATTGCCTTTGTGGTGATGGGGGCCATGTATTTATTCATGGTGTTTGGCCTTGCCGAAATGTCATCGGCCATGCCTACGGCTGGTGCAGGTTATGGTTTTGCTCGTCGTGCAATGGGAAAATTTGGTGGCGCGCTAACGGGTTTTGCCATCCTGATGGAATACACCATTTGTCCAGCAGCGGTTTCTCTTTTCATTTCAGCGTACATTCATAACTTAGGACTTTTTGCTGATGTTCCCACGGTGGCAATCTTGGCGGTCTTTTACGTTTTGTTTGTAGGTATTAACTTAGCTGGCGTAGGCGAAGCCCTAA
>UQDJ01000018.1 GCA_900539675.1 uncultured Coriobacteriaceae bacterium
CGCACCGCGCGCGCCAAAGGCCTGTCGAAGGGCTCCGTCAACATCAAGCACGCGCTGCGCAACGCCATGCTGCCCGTGTCCACGGTCATCGGCCTGCAGTTCGGAAGCCTCTTGGGCGGCGCGCTGCTCACCGAGACGGTGTTCGCATGGCCCGGCATCGGCAAGTTCGCCGTCGACTGCGTGCTGAAGAGCGACTTCCCCGTCGTCCAGGGCATCGTGCTTCTGGTGGCGGTCATCTTCGTCATCATGAACCTCGTCGTCGACATCGTGTACGCCTACCTCGATCCCCGCATCAAGTACGGCGCGAAGGAAGAGGGGTGATCCGCATGGCGAAGAACAAGCTGCTCGCCACGGAGCCGGCCGGCGATGCCGCGCTGCTGAACGGCCAACCGGTCAAGGAGAAGCACGAGAGCATCTGGAAAGACGTGTTCGCGGGCATCGTGTCCAACAAGGCGTCGCTCGTCAGCGGCATCTTCATCCTGATCCTGGCCGCCATCGCCATCGTCACGAAGCTGGCGCCCGGCATCCTGCCCTACGACCCGTACGCGCAGAACCTCGGCGAATCGCTGCTGGGGCCCTCGGCGCAGCACTGGTTCGGCACCGACATCCAGGGCCGCGACATCTTCTGCCGCGTGCTCGTGGGCACGCAGATCACGCTGACCGTGGGCCTGGCCGCCGTGGCCATCTCGCTCACCGTGGGCGTCATCCTGGGCTCCATCGCCGGCTACAAGGGCGGCAAGTGGGACACCGTCATCATGCGCATCATGGACATGATGCTGGCCATCCCCTCCATCCTTCTGGCCATCGCCATCATGGCGGCGCTCGGGCCCGGCATCGAAAAGGCGGTCGTGGCCATCGGATTGGTGGCCATCCCCGAATACGCGCGCATCGTGCGCTCCGAGATCCTCTCCATCAAGGAGAACGATTACGTGGCCGCCGCGCGCGTCATCGGCGATTCCAACTTCAAGATCGTGTTCAAGCACGTGCTTCCCAACGTGCTGCCGTCCATCATCGTCCGCGCCACGCTGGGCATCTCCACGGCCATCCTCGACGCAGCCGCCCTCGGCTTCCTCGGCTTGGGCGTGCAGCCGCCTGCCGCCGAATGGGGCGACATGCTGGGCCGCGGGCGCAACGAGCTGTTCCGCGCGCCTTGGCTCATGATATTCCCCGGCCTGGCCATCACGCTGACCGTGCTCGCGTTCAACCTCCTGGGCGACGGCGTGCGCGACGGTCTCGACCCCAAAGCAAGGAAGAGGTGATCCCGTGCTTCTTTCGGTGAAGAACCTCTCAACGGAGTTCCCCGTCAAGAAGGGCATCGTCCGCGCCGTCGAAGACGTGAGCTTCGACGTGGATCAAGGCGAGATCCTGGCGATCGTGGGCGAGTCGGGTTCCGGCAAGTCCGTGACCAGCCTGTCCATCATGGGTCTTTTGGCCGAGCCGGGACACGTGGCCGGCGGCTCCCTGGAGTTCGAAGGCAAGGACCTCGCAACCCTGTCCGAGAAGCAGTACCGCGAACTGCGCGGCAACGACATGGCGATGATCTTCCAGGAGCCCATGACCTCGCTCAACCCGGTGTACCGCGTGGGCAACCAGATCGTGGAGGCCATCCGCACCCACGAGAAAGTGTCGAAGGCCGAGGCGAAGGACCGTGCCGTCGACCTGTTGCGCAAAGTGGGCATCCCCAGCCCCGAGGCACGCATCAACGACTACCCGCACCAGATGTCGGGCGGCATGCGCCAGCGCGTGATGATCGCCATGGCGCTGGCCTGCAACCCGAAGCTGCTCATCGCCGACGAGCCGACGACGGCCCTCGACGTGACCATCCAGGCGCAAATCCTCGATCTGCTGCGCCGCCTGCGCGACGACACGGGCATGGCCGTGCTGCTGATCACGCACGATCTGGGCGTGGTGTCGGAGACGGCCGACCGCGTGGTGGTCATGTACTGCGGCCAGGTGGTGGAGGAAGCCGAGGTGCGCACGCTGTTCGACCACCCGATGCACCCCTACACGCTGGGCCTGCTGAAGTCCATCCCCCGCCTGGAGGACGACGATTCGAAGCGCCTGTTCAAGGACATCATGGCCGAGCTGAACATCGACCCGAAGCGCTATCCGGTACAGGCAATTCGCAACCGTATTTCCAATGCAAAAAATGAACTTAAAGTGGCAGCGGTGTTCGCTGAAGAAGCGAAAGATCCGATCAGCCAGGTGGTTGCGCGCGTGTATACGCGTTTGCAGGAGCGCCTGCAACAGCTTAATGCCATGGATTTTGATGACTTGTTGTTATATACCTGGTTGCTGCTTAAAAACCACCCCGATGTGTTGGCCGCTTACCAGGACCGTTTCCGCTATCTGCTGGTAGACGAATATCAGGACACCAACCATGCTCAATATGCTCTGACGCAGCTTTTGGCAGCTGCACATCAGAACATTATGGTTGTGGGCGACGACGATCAGTCAATTTATTCATGGCGTGGCGCTGACCTGCGCAACATTCTCGATTTTGAAAAGGATTACCCCAATGCTCATGTGGTGAAGCTGGAGGAGAACTATCGTTCTACGGGCAATATTCTGGCTGCTGCTAATTCGGTGATTGCCAACAACATGACACGCAAGCCTAAAAAGCTGTTTACCTCTCAGCCGGCAGGCGAAAAAATTTCGGTGTATATGGCAACTGACGAGCGTGATGAAGGCCGCTGGATTGCAGGCGAAATTGAACGTCTGCATGGAAAGGGTATTCCTTATAACCAGATAGCAGTCTTTTATCGCACCAATGCACAGAGTCGTATGCTTGAGGATATGTTGTTGCGCGCCGGTGTGCCGTATCGTCTGGTAGGGGGCACACGCTTTTTTGATCGTGAAGAAATTCGTGACGTCATGGCATATCTCAACCTGGTGGTGAATCCGGCTAACGATGTGGCGGCGCAGCGCGTAATCAATAAACCAAAGCGTGGCATTGGCACCACCACGGTGCAGCACATCGATTATGTTGCGCGCGAAAATGGCTGCACGTTCTTACAGGCTGCTGAGCTGTGTACGGCAGACGAAGAAATTCGTCCGAATACACGTCGGGCGATAGGGGAATTCACTGCGCTCATTCGGCAGGCTCAAACCTACGAAGGCGATTTACGCAAAGTGGTTGAAACCATTGTGCATAAGTCGGGCATTATCGAAGCGTATCGCGCTGTTGGTTCTGATGAAGCTGAAGGCAAAATTGAAAATGTTCAGGAATTCTTTGGTGTTGTTGATGAGTATGTGCAAACGCACAACGATGCTGAAGCAATGTTTGAAGCGCCAACGGTCGGAGCCATTGACACGGATGACGAGCCGCCCGTGCGTACATTCCAGGCAAATTCTCTTGCTGACTTCACTGAGTGGGTAACGTTGCGTACCGATATGGACTCTATGGGCGATGATGGTGCTGCGGTAACTATGATGACCATCCATGCTGCAAAGGGCTTGGAATTCGATGTGGTATTTGTGGCTGGTATGGAAGAATCGCTGTTCCCTCATGGTAATTCATCGCAGGATGCCAAAGGCTTAGAGGAAGAGCGCCGCTTGTGCTATGTAGCCATCACGCGTGCTCGCAAGCGTCTGTATTTAACCAATGCCTTTACACGTCAGATTTTTGGCCAGTCCAGTGCGAATCCTCCTTCGCGTTTCTTAAGTGAAATTCCTGCCGAATTGCGTCACAACATTGGTATGGGCTCGGAAGGCTTTTCGGGCTCTGGCTGGGAAAAGCGTGGTAGCCGTCGCGGTATTGCGGGTTCGGGCACTGAAGCTGGTGGCGGTCGTGTATTCGGTCAGTCCAGTGCTTCAGGCTCTCGTCCACGTCAGCAGGCTCGTCCTAAGGCCAATCCGAATGCAGGTAAGAAGGCTGCTGCCAGCATGACGTTTGCCAAGGGTGATACGGTGGATCACAAGGTATTTGGCCGTGGCACTATTACTAAGGTGGATGGCGATACACTTCATGTTCGATTCCAGCGCACGGGCCAGACCAAGAAGTTGCTTAAGGATTATGCTCCCATTGTAAAAATTGGTTAATTAATAGTTCTGTTCCACAAAAAGGACTATAGTATGGCGTCGACTCAGTACAGGCATGGAGCCAGCTGTGCACAGGTAGGATGTCAGCTGAGTACAGGCATGGAGCCAACTGTGCAAAGGTAAGGGTATGGCGTCAGCTCAGTATAAGTAAGAAAGGTGAACCCAATGGCAGAAGTCCTTGAAGCGGTAATGTTGGTGTGTTTTGGTTTGTCATGGCCAATGAATGCTTGGAAGTCATTCAAGGCCCGAACTGCTGCAGGTACAAGCTGGCAGTTCTTAGCATTGATCACCTTAGGGTATGTTGCTGGTATCGCTGCAAAGTTTATTGCTGGCAACCTGAATTGGGTTTTGATCGTGTATTTTCTCAATCTGGCGGCGCTTGGTGTGAACTGGGCTGTGTATGCCCGTAATTTACGCATTGATAAACGATATGACGCCGAGCATCCCGAAGCGGTTTAGGGCTATCAATTTCTTTTGCGTTTTCGCTTGAGCACGCGGCAATGCGCGTACAATAAAGCTGTTTTGTATATAAAGGAGGTTTCATGGCTACGCCTGTTCTCGTTGTTGGTCACAAGAACCCTGATAACGACTCTATTGCTGGTGTAGTGGGTTTTTCCTACTACAAAAATGAAATGATGAAGCGCGAGCTTGCGCAGAATCCTGACGCTGAAGCGTTTGAATACATCCCCTGCCGTTTAGGTCCGCTGCCTGAGGAATCTGAGGCAATTTTGACCGAGTATGGTCTTGATGCGCCGAAGCTGATTTCGGATGTGTATGCTCGCGTTTCAGATGTTATGTCTGCTCCGGTGGTAAGCTTGCCCGAAACAGCAACGCTTCTGGAGGCTGCTCGTCTGTTGGCGGACCACGATATTCGCGCGCTGGTCATTGTCGATGCAGCGGGCAAGTATGTTGGCCTTCTTTCTTCTCGCATCATTGCGGAACGCTTTATTTCCGCGTCTAAGCTGGCCGATCAGGCGGTAGCGGAAAACTTACAGGAATCCCTGACGCAGCCTATTAAGGAATTTGTCGATAGGGGAGCGCTGGTGGTTTCTGCCGACGATTTGTTTGACGATGTTGCTCAGGATTTGCTTGCCCATGAGCTGCGCGAAGCAGTTGTGGTGGATAGCTCCAATGAACCGGTTGGCATCGTAACCCGTACCGATGTGGCAGCAAAGCCGCGTCGCAAGGTTGCTATTATCGACCACAACGAGTTTTCCCAGGCAGTTGACGGTCTGCGAGAAGCTGAAATAGTTGAAATCTTAGATCATCACCGCATTGGCGGTATGAGCACCAATAATCCCATCACGTTTACCTGTATGCCGGTCGGTTCTTGTGCAACCATTATTACGCTGAAGATGCGCGAAGCTGGCATTGAAATCCCAGTGAGTATTGCAGCAACGTTACTTTCAGCTATTTTGACTGACACGATTATTTTGAAGTCGCCCACCGCAACTCCAACCGATGAAGAGCAGGTAACCTACTTGGCAAATATCATCGGCAAGGATCCGGTTGAGTATGGTCAGCACGTATTCGGCGCTCGCAGTGGCGATGCTGAGATGCCGGTGGAAACGCTGTGCACCGCTGACTCCAAAGAATTCCAGATTCCTGAAGGCACGATTCTTATTGCTCAGCATGAGACGGTTAATCTTGATGCCGTTATGAATCGTGAAGAGGAAATCCGTAAGTTTATCAGTGATTTGCAGCAGAAAAAGGGATACGTGTTTGTATTGCTGTTGATCACCGATATTATTGCTGAGGGTTCTAACTTCATCGTTGAAGGCGATCACAAGAAGGTTGACCGCGTCTTTGGCATCGATTCGTCTAAAGCGGTATGGATGCCGGGCGTTTTGTCCCGCAAGAAGCAGGTAGCGGCACCGCTGCTGGAGGCATAATAACCCAGGCTGCTTACATCAGAGCTTTGTTCGTCCTGTGGCTGATTGCCTGTTTTGCGTTCACAAACGGCAGAAACGTTGCTTCTGTCAGCTCCTTTTAAGGCAAGCGTGGCAAAGCATATTAGAAAACGGATTGGGGTGACTCTTTGGAGTCACCCTTTTATATTTGGGTTTGAGCTCCTATAAAAGATGGAGAATATTTTAAGAAAATCGCTTTTATGGATAGCGTTACGGCAAAACATGATGTTGACCTGCATGAATGGGATCTTATAGCATGGATACACCCGGATGCGTGGCGTTTGACAAGGTATATACCCGGTGATAAAGTTCCATTTCGCGCCTCGGGAGAGGCGTGTGTTTTCGCGTGCTTTTCGCGTGCGTAGCTGCAGAACGCACAGAAAACACGCTTAAAGGTATGTAGGAACTATAAAAGAAAAGGAGTTGAAGTCTTGCCTACCATTAATCAGCTGGTCCGTAAGGGCCGCGCTAAGTCGGTCGATAAGAAGAAGACCCCGGCGCTCAAAGGCAATCCTCAGAAGCGCGGCGTTTGCACCCGCGTGTACACCACCACCCCTAAGAAGCCTAACTCGGCATTGCGTAAGGTTGCGCGTGTTCGTTTGGTAAACGGCATGGAAGTTACCGCATATATTCCGGGCATCGGTCACAACCTGCAGGAGCACTCCATGGTGCTTATCCGCGGCGGTCGTGTTAAGGACCTCCCAGGTGTTCGTTACAAGATCATCCGTGCTGCTCTCGACTGCGCAGCAGTAGACGGTCGCGCACAGGCTCGCAGCCGTTACGGTGCAAAGAAGCCCAAGAACTAAGTAACCCTTGCGATAGAAAACGTACTGATTGGGCCAGATCACTTTGAAGGGTACGTCAGACGTTAGTTACATCGCTTAACCGAAAGGAAGATATATGCCGCGTCGTGCAGCAGCAGTCCGCCGCGAAGTGCAGCCGGACGCTAGGTTCAACAACCGCTTGGTCACGCAGCTGATCAATAAGGTGTTGCTTGACGGTAAGAAATCCACCGCCGAAGGCATTGTTTATGGTGCATTCGATATCGTTGCTGAAAAGACCGGTCAGGACGCTCTGACCGTATTCAAGAAGGCAATGGACAACATTCGCCCCACGCTGGAAGTAAAGCCAAAGCGTGTTGGCGGTGCTACCTATCAGGTGCCTATGGAGGTTAACTCCCGTCGTGCAACCACGCTTGCCATCCGTTGGATGGTTGACTTCTCCCGCAAGCGCAAGGAGAACACCATGAAGGAACGCCTCGCAGCGGAAATCATGGATGCAGCAGAAAACACTGGCGCTTCTATCAAGAAGCGTGAAGACCTGTATAAGATGGCAGAATCCAACCGTGCATTCTCGCACTATCGCTGGTAAAGGAGGAGTGGACTAGATATGGCAGCAACCCCAAAAGTGCCAATTAGCCATACCCGTAACATCGGCATTATGGCTCACATCGATGCTGGTAAGACCACTACTACCGAACGCATTCTGTACTATACGGGCAAGACTCATAAGATTGGTGAAGTTCATGAGGGCGCAGCAACCATGGACTGGATGGTTCAGGAGCAGGAGCGCGGCGTAACCATTACCGCTGCAGCTACCACCTGCTACTGGAAGTATCCTGGTGGCAAAGAAGATGGCGTTCCGTATCGTTTCCAGATTATCGACACGCCCGGCCACGTTGACTTTACCGCTGAAGTAGAGCGCTCTCTGCGCGTTCTGGACGGCGCTGTAGCAGTATTCGATGCTGTTGCTGGCGTTCAGCCTCAGTCTGAAACCGTATGGCGTCAGGCTTCTCGCTATGGCGTACCTCGCATTGCTTACATCAATAAGTATGACCGTGTAGGTGCAGACTTCTTCCACGCAATTCAGACCATGAAGGATCGTCTGGACGCTCCTGCTGTGGCAGTACAGCTGCCTATGGGTGCCGAAGACAACTTCTGGGGCGTGGTTGACCTGGTAACCATGACTGCATGGGACTTCAAGGCCGACGATAAGGGCATGACCTATCCTGAGCCTATGGATGCTATTCCTGACGAGTTCAAAGAAGAAGCTGAGCTGCGTCACCAGGAATTGCTCGAAGCAGCCGCTGACTGCGACGACGATTTGATGGAAAAAGTTCTCATGGAAGAAGAAGTTTCCGTTGAAGAACTGAAGGCAGCTATTCGTAAGGGCACCATCGCCTGCAAGCTTCATCCGGTGTTTGTAGGTTCTTCCTACAAGAACAAGGGTGTTCAGGAAATGCTGGACGGCGTTGTAGATTACATGCCTTCTCCAGTAGACGTTCCTCCGATTAAGGGCACCAATCCTGAAACCGGCGAAGAAGATGAGCGTCCTTCCGATCCGAAGGCACCGTTTGCTTCTCTGGCATTCAAGATCATGACCGACCCCTTTGTTGGTAAGCTGACCTACCTGCGTGTGTACTCCGGTACCCTGGAATCCGGCTCCTATGTTCTGAATGCTTCCAAGGACAAGAAGGAACGCATTGGTCGTCTGCTCCAGATGCACTCCAACAACCGTCTCGATATCGACAAGTGCTCCGCTGGCGACATCGTTGCAGTTGTGGGTCTGAAGAACACCACCACGGGTGATACCCTCTGCGACGAAGAGCATCCCATCATTCTTGAATCCATGCAGTTCGCTGATCCGGTTATCGACATTGCAGTTGAGCCGAAGACCAAGGCTGAACAGGACAAGATGAGCTTGGCTTTGCAGAAGCTGGCTGAAGAAGACCCAACGTTCCGTGTGTCTACGAACCACGAAACCGGCCAGACCATTATTGCTGGCATGGGCGAACTTCACCTCGAAATCATTATTGACCGTCTGCTTCGTGAATTTAAGGTTGAAGCAAACGTTGGTAAGCCTCAGGTTGCTTATCGTGAACGTCCGGGTCATGAAGTTTTGGGTGCTGAAGGCAAGTTTGTTCGCCAGTCCGGTGGTCGCGGTCAGTACGGTCACGCCATCATTAATATGTATCCTCAGGAGGCTGGCAAGGGCTATCTGTTCGAGAACAAGATCGTTGGCGGTGTTGTTCCGAAGGAATACATTCCTGCTATTGACAAGGGTATTCAGGAAGCTCTTAACTCTGGCGTTTTGGCTGGTTATCCGGTTGAAGATGTTCGTGTTGAACTGGTTGACGGTTCTTATCACGATGTTGACTCTTCTGAGGCTGCATTTAAGATTGCCGGCTCCATGGCAATCAAGGATGCTCTGAAGAAGTCCGATCCTGTCATCCTGGAACCTGTAATGGCTGTTGAAGTTGAAACTCCTGAAGAGTACACCGGCTTTGTAATGGGCGATATCCCAAGCCGTCGTGGTGTTATTCAGGGTCAGGAACAGCGTGGCGGCGCAGTTTGCATTACGGCAAAGGTTCCGCTGGGCCAGATGTTCGGTTACGCAACCGACCTTCGCAGTGGTACCCAGGGTCGTGCAACGTACACCATGCAGTTCGACTCCTATGAGCCAGTTCCCAAGAGCGTGGCAGACGAGATTATCAGCAAGGCTGGTGGTAATGCTTAAGGCCGCAAGGCTTTAAGCATCCACCGCTCACAATGGAGGTTAAAGTGGCTAAAGAGAATATCCGCATCCGCTTGAAGGGTTACGATCATGAAATCGTGGATCAGTCCACGAAGCTGATCGTAGACACCGCACAGAAGACGGGTGCTAAGGTTTCCGGTCCTATTCCGCTGCCGACCGAACGCAATCTGTACTGCGTTGTAAAAGGCCCGCACGTAAACAAGGACTCTCGCGAGCAGTTCGAAATGCGCACTCACAAGCGCCTGATCGACATCTTGGATCCAACCCCTTCTACGGTTGATTCCCTGATGCGTTTGGATCTTCCTGCTGGCGTTGATATTGAGATCAAGCTGTAGGGGAGTGTGATACAACATGATTAACGCTATCTACGGTAAGAAAGTTGGCATGACCCAGCTCTTCGATGAAGAAGGTCATGTAGTACCAGTAACCGTTATTCAGGCTGATCCTAACAAGGTATGCCAGGTTAAGACTCAGGCTAGTGATGGTTATGACGCTGTACAGCTTGGTTTTGGCACCATTAAGCAGCACAAGGTTAACAAGCCTATGGCTGGTCATTTTGCGAAGCAGGGCGTTGAGCCTGTTCGCTATCTTCGCGAGGTTCGCGTAACCGACGGTGCAGAGCACACGGTTGGCGAAGAAGTAACGGTTGCTAACTTCGCAGAGGTAAAGAAGGTTGACGTAACCGGTACGTCTAAGGGTAAGGGCTTTGCTGGCGTTATGCGCCGCTATGGCTTTGGTGGCGGCCCGGGTGGACACGGCGCTCATTTCCATCGTGCTCCCGGTTCTGTTGGTCAGTGTGCATATCCTTCCCGAGTATTCAAGGGCGTTCGCCTTCCGGGTCACATGGGTTGCGACACCGTAACCACCAAGAACCTTGAAGTAGTCCGCGTAGATGAAGATATGAACCTCATTATGCTCAAGGGCTCTGTTCCTGGCGGCAAAAACGGCGTGGTTCGTATTCGCATGGCTTAGAAACGGTGCGAAGGAGTTTATAGATATGGCAACTATTGAAGTTAAGGACTCGAGCGGCAAAAAGGTAAACGATACCGAACTGTCCGCTGCAGTCTTTGGTATTGAACCTAACGTGCATGTAATGCACGAAGTGGTTCGCGCCCAGCGCGCTGCTCGTCGCGCTGGTACGCATGACACCTTGACCCGTGGCGAAGTTCGCGGCGGCGGCAAGAAGCCTTGGCGCCAGAAGGGTACTGGTCGTGCTCGTCAGGGTACGATTCGTGCTCCTCAATGGGCAGGCGGCGGTACGGTATTCGGCCCGCATCCTCGTTCCTATGCTTTCAAGGTACCTGCAAAGGTTGTAAAGCTGGCTATGCGCTCTGCTCTGTCCGCTAAGGTGGCAGACAACGAGCTTGTTGTGGCTGACTCTTTGGCATTCGAGAAGCCTTCCACTAAGCAGGCCGTTGAGGTTTTGAAGAACCTGGGTCTTGAAGGTCGCGTAACGCTGGTTATCGGCGACGAAGACGTAAACACGTTCTTGTCTTTCCGTAACCTTCCTAAGGTTCGTACCATCGCAATCTCCGAGGCTAACACCCTGGACTTTATCGACAACAAGGCGCTCGTATTTACGACTGCAGCCCTGAACCGCATCGAGGAGGTGCTTGCATAATGAAGGATCCCCGCGAGGTCATCATTCGCCCGATCATTTCGGAGCACACCTACATGCGCATGGAGGACAACGTTTATACCTTTGAGGTTGCAAAGACCGCTAACAAGGTAGAAATTGCGCAGGCTATCGAGGCTATCTTCGACGTTAAGGTAGTCAAGGTAAACACCGCAAACGTTAAGTCTAAGCCAAAGCGTGTACGCTACCAGGTAGGCACCACTCGTACCTGGAAAAAGGCTATGGTTACCCTGGCTGAAGGCGATTCTATCGAAATTTTCGCTAACCAGGCATAAATCATCTCTGCCTTGTTCGACTTGATGCTTGTAAGCGAGTGACAAGTAACATAAGAACAACTATTCCCCCTGCCAAAGCTACTGGCGGGGGGAATTTGTTTTATGCTCCTGATACGATGAATCTCTGGCGGATCATGGTTCATGTTTGATGAGTAAAGATCCCAAGATTGTCTGATATCACCCCAAATGATGGCGTGGATGGCATTAAAACGAATACAAACGTGATACCGAAAGAAGGATGGCATGTTTCAAGATATTGCACCCTATACGTTTTGTAATGACTATGCCTGGGTTTCACCCGAACCTTTTGATCGTGTATTGATCTATGATGGCCCTTCGGTGCTTGTATCGCTGGATGTCCACAACCAGCTTCACTTTCCAAGCTATGCGTGGTTAAAAGATCGCGACATCATTACAAAACAATCTGTGGCCCAGGGCATTCCTAAAGCCGACGGCAGCCATCCTGAGGCATACTTTTTGTTTAGTGTGGGAGAAACTGCGTATATACGCTGCGAGGTTGACAGAGAGGCTCTGAGGCGTGAAATGGACACGCCTGAGGCGAAAAACGAAAGCTGGCAATTTATGCCGGTAGGACGTTTGCATCACTATGGTCCTCGTCGCCGTGCGTTTGCAGGATATGTCGGATACGAGTATGACACCTGGTATGCAACGCGTCGATTTTGCGGCCGCTGTGGAACCCCTTTAGTTCATGACGAAGTGGAACGTATGGTGAAGTGCCCTCACTGTGGTTTGATGGAATTTCCTAAGCTGTTTCCAGCCATCATCGTGGGCATTATTGATCCCGCAACCGATAAGGTGCTTGTTTCACGTTATGCAAATCGTGAATACAAGCGTTATGCCCTCATTGCGGGCTTTTGCGAAATGGGCGAAACCGTAGAGCAAACCGTGCATCGTGAAGTGATGGAAGAAGTGGGCCTCAAGGTGAAGAATCTGCGTTACTACAAAAGTCAGCCCTGGCCCGCATCATCGTCACTGTTATTTGGCTTTTTCGGCGAGTTGGATGGCTCGGATGCCATTACTCTTGATGAACATGAATTGGAGCATGCTGAGTGGATCGATCGAGAGGATTTACCGCAAGAAGAAGCGGATTATTCGTTGACGCGCGATATGATGCAAGTGTTACGAGCGCATCGAGAAAATGAATATTGTACAAGCGCAAGGTGAAGAGATAAGAGGACGACTACTCAGCATATGTAAGGTGAAAGGGATGATTATGGATAGTATCCTTTTTGTTGAATATCCGAAGTGTTCAACATGCAAGAAAGCTAAGAAGTGGCTGGATGATCATGGTATTTCTTATACGGATCGCCATATTGTCGAAGAAAATCCTGCAGCTGATGAATTAAAAGCATGGCATGAGCGCAGCGGGTTGCCTTTAAAGCGCTTTTTTAATACGAGTGGAATGCTGTATCGCGAAATGAACATCAAAGAGAAGTTGGCAGGCGATATGAGCAACGATGAAGCTTATGCACTCTTAGCAACAAACGGGATGCTGGTAAAGCGACCGCTTATTGTGACCGATGCATTTGTGCTAACTGGATTTAAAGAAGCCGAATGGGAAGAAAAGTTGCTGTAAGAATCGACTGAGTGGAACAAAATATAAATCTATAACAAAGGCGAACCTACTGGTTCGCCTTTGTTGATAATGCCTTTAAGTAAATGTGCGGTAATACTTACCGGAAGGTCCCGACTTTCGTTACTCCTTAGTATTTTCAGTAGGTGTCACCGTAGCCTAAGCAGTTTGTTCTGTACTCTGCGTTGAAGAATTTTCCCGTGGTACGGAAGAATCCTCAGGACGCATCCATTCATCATCGTCTTTGCCGGGCTTATAGGTGATACCCAATTTGCGACGCTCGCGGTAGTCGGAAGATGCCGTAAATAAAACGTCGGTCAGCGAGTTGATAGCCGTTTCAACAGAGTCCTGGATAACGCCGATAACAAAGCCAACGCCTACAACCTGCATAGCGATGTCGTTACTAATGCCAAAGAGCGAGCATGCCAATGGAATCAACAGCAATGAGCCGCCGGCAACACCGGATGCACCGCAAGCGCTTGCGGCTGCCAAAACGCAGAGAAAACCAGCCTGCAAAGGATTAATTGCAATCCCCATCGTATGTGCGGCTGCCATGGCCATAACCGTAATGGTCACGGCAGCACCGCCCATGTTGACGGTTGCACCAAGGGGAATGGAAACAGAATACGTATCCTTGCTGAGCCCCAATCGACGGCACAGTTCCATGTTAACGGGGATGTTTGCAGCGGAACTACGCGTAAAGAATGCCGTGGTACCGGAGTCCTTGATGCAGCGGAACAGCAGGGGGTAGGGGTTTTTGCGGATGCATAAAAAGGACAGGAAGGGATACACGATAAACAAAACGAAGAACATCGAACCTAGCAGCACAATGAGCAGCTGACCGTATTCGATGAAGATGTCAACACCGTTTTGGGAGACAGACGTGTAAATCAAACCGAAAATGCCAAACGGTGCGCAGGCGATAACCCAGCGAACCACGATAGAAACAGCATGTGACATAGAGCTAAAGAAGTCACGCGTACCTTCAGAGGTAAAGCGCAAAGCAATGCCTAAAATGATTGCCCATACCAAAATACCCAGATAGTTAGCGTTTACCAGAGCATCAACGGGGTTGGCAACCATATTGGTCAGCAGGGTGGTTACCACTTCGCCAATATCGGAAGGAGCACTTTGACTTGCGGACTCAACGCCTGAAAGCGTCAGCTCGGTGGGCATAATATAAGATGCAATAACAGCAGTAAAGGCCGCGCACAGCGTTGCAACTACGTACAGGATGACGATAGTGCGCATTGATTTTGGCATCTTGGTGCGGCAAAGAGCGTTTACCACCAAGAAGAATACCAACAGCGGAGCGATGGCCTTCAAGGCGTTTACGAACAGGGTGCCCAGCATAGAGATTACGACCAAATCTTTCGGGCCGAAAATGCCGATAAGAGCACCGATGACGAGACCGATCAAAATACGTTTGATTAGGCTCAGGCTCGTCCAAGCTTTCACAATTGCTTTCATGAGTTGAACTCCTAGTAATGGGGAAAATGATCGCCACTTCAGGAGTTGCTGATGATACGCTGCGTATCCACAAGTGTTCAGAAAATAGGTAAGCAGCGAACCAGCAGTAAATCCTTTAAGTGGTTAGTTGAATATTATAGGCATAGATGTAAACAGGTTGTTACGTAGAGCACATTTTGACCGCCAATCGGCGCTTGTACGGGGCATTCGGCAATGAAGATTGACTCGTTTCAGTTTTTCTGATCTGTGCGAATAGGATAACGATGTCCCAAATGTGTACCATGCTAAAGAGAAAAGTCCAGGTTTGTTACGAAACAGTGTACAGTTTTATCCAGTCCCCAGAATTTCGAGAGTGGAAACAAAAATTCAGTTCTAAGAATCTTGTGAGTGAAAACATAAAACAAGCTCCCCGAGAACACTCAGGGAGCTTGTACTGGAAGGTGAAGTTAACGTGTTGCGCTCTTGTGAACGCGGAGGGCTTACTTAGCCTTGTACTTCTTAACCAGCTGACGACCTGCGATGTATTCCATGATTTCGGTCGTGCCGCCGCCCATTTCGTTACCACGGAGGTCAGCCCAAATACGGCCGATGCGGATTTCCTTGGTGTAACCAATAGCAGCATAGATAGACATTGCCAGGTCAGCTACGCGGGTCAGTTCGCGGCAAGCATAGCCCTTGAGCAGTGCGGATTCCAGACGAGTGGATTCGCCATTGTCCAGCATGTTAACTACCTGATACAGACGCATACGTACGTTTTGGATGATGTTTTCCATTTCGCAGAGGTGCAGCTGAATGGTGGTCTGGTGAGCGATTGGCTTCTGGAAGCAGATACGCTCAGATGCATAAGCGCCAGCGTCATTCAAAGCAGCCTGAGCAAGACCCAAAGAAGATGCAACAACCAAGCAGCGTTCGAACTCGAGCTTCTTCATGAGGAGCTTCCAGCCCATGCCCGGTTCACCGATACGCATATCCTCGGTCAGAACTACGTTGTCGAAGAACTGGTCTACGAACGGAATAGCCTGCTGACCTACCTTGTCAAGCTTAGCAACAGTGAAGCCAGGGGTGTCGTTAGGAACAAGCCACAAAGAGTACTTGTCGTTTTCATAGGAGGGATCTTCGTCCTTAGCTACAACCATGGTGTACAGTGCAAGACCGCCCAGGGTAACCCAGGTCTTCTGGCCGTTGAGCAGGTAGGTGCCGTCGGGCTGCTTCTTGGTTACGCAGGTCATAGCATTGTTGTCAGAGCCAGCTGCAGGCTCGGAAATAGCGGAGCAAGCGATGCAGGTGCTTTCAACATTGTTGATAGCGTCCATGATCATTTCCTGCTGCTTTTCGGTACCAAAGTCAATAACGTCAGTGATGGTATTGAAGTCGGTTACGAAGGGAAGGGTTACGCCCGTGAACTCATGCAGCTTTTCTACCAGCAAAATCTCGGTCAGCTTGTCTACCGGTACGCCACCTACCTCTTCAGGCAGACCCAGGTACATGAAGCCAGCTTCGCGGTAAGCCATAGCAGCTTCGAGGGAGATGTGGTGATCCACTTCGTAAGCCTGCTTTACTGCTTCATCGGTGAAGTAGCGAGTTGCATACTCCTTAGCGCTTTCGATGAGCAATTCCTGTTCGTCGGTAAGCTTAAAATCCATAATACGATCCTCTCCTTATTATTTGATCGAATGGAACAGATGTTTTTCATACGTCAAAACGTCCTGTTCAAACGTTATCCTAGCATTTGAACACGTTTTCCTCTATGCAATGAGCCATTTCCTTTTCGTATACTATTTTTAAGTTTTGCAAACCCGTTGTTATGACATGGATATTTGCCCATATAGGAAGCGAAAATTGAGCATGCGCATAAACGCAAAAGAGGAGCGTGGCGCTCCTCTTTTGATTAAAAATTATATCTAGTCGGTTATTGAGTGGGGACCAAAGCTTGGCTTCAAGACCGATTCGGGTAACTGAGGACCATCGTAGCATTTCACAGCAGTGCCGTTCAGAGCATCGATATCATCATCGCTGTAGCCGAACTCTTTCATGATGCGTGCGGTATCAAAGCCTACCGGACGAGAACGATACAGCACTGGATCGCCAAGTGATCCTAAACGCACGGGAGAAGTGGGCAATACCTTATCGCCGTATGCATCGTAGTGCAGGCTGCGCAGTGAGTCGTTCGCGAAGGCTTCTTCATCATGCAGAATGTCGTTTGGCAAGAATAGGCGTTGATAGGGAATTTCATTTTCTTTAAAGATGGGTTCCCAGTAATCCCAATCCTGGGTAAGGAAGTGGTTTTCGAGCATCTTTACCACTTCGGTATTGCCGCCGTTGCCGTTGTTGATGACCTCGGATGTGGTGTAGCGTTCATCACCTAAGAGAGACGTAAGGCCAATAGAGGTCATCAGATGTTCAAAGTACAGATCGTAGCTACCATAGCAGATGATAAACCACACACCGTCCTTTGAGCGATAGGTGTTATTGGAGGGGCAGGTGGCGTCATAGCGTGATTTTGGCCACTTGTCGCCAAACTGCGAAGATGCCAGCATAATCTGCATAGCCCACAGCGCATTATGGTGCAAGTTGGTGGTTACCTTGTCGCCTTCGCCCGTACGCTCTTTGCGTACCAACGCTGCCAGCAAGCCTGCGGTCAAGGTGATGGAACTGTTCCAGTCGCCGATAGCTGCTGGCCAATTTATGGGTTGGTAGTGATCTCCTGCTTGGGGAAGCGAAGCAAGAAAGCCTCCACGCGCAGCATAGGCTGTGGTATCAAATCCTTTGGTATCTTTTTCGGGACCGTATTCGCCGTAACCTCGCATTTGACCCCATACCAAGTGAGGGTGGCGGGCATGTATTGATTCCCAATCGAGGCCGAGCTTTTTGAGGGCTTTATCGCGAAAGCTCGTAACCATGATATCTGCCTGAGCCAGCAGTTTATCCACAAATGCCATACCGCTGGGATCTTTCAGGTTAACCGACAAGAACTGCTTGTTAAGCGATGCTAAGTCGAAAGCTGGATCGTCAATATCGGTTTTTTCCATGCCAAAGGCTGGCCCGTTGGTGCGGTACTCATCGCCAGTAAACGGTTCAATTTTATAGATGGTGGCACCCATTTCGCCTAGGATGCGCAAGCAGGCAGGTGCTGCCACGTAGCCGGTTAATTCGACTACCTTTACTCCTTCAAGACCCTTCATGTGACCCTCTCTTCACCGGATCGATGCTTTGTAATCTCAGTGTTCTTGATGATACCGTTTGTGCCCCCGCCCGCGCAGATTCTTTTACGCGATTATGATGACAAAGAAATGTTCTATCCATGTCGCTTCGTTAACACGTCAGAAAAAGCGTTTCAATATAAAAGTATGAGAGGAGTGAAACTATGAAGCTTGTGATACATGATTTGGCGCCCGATACGTTTAAGGGGCTCTTTTTAAAGCGCCCTATTGCCGGTCTAAAGATTGTGGAAAATGATGGCACCATTAAAACTTGTACCGGTTGCTTTGACTGTTGGATTAAGACGCCGGGAAAGTGTGTATTGGAAGATTCATATCGCCATATGGCTACGCTGCTCTCGCAGGCCGATGAAGTGGATATCATCAGCCAATGCTGTTTTGGTGGCTATTCCCCTTTTGTAAAAACGGTGCTGGATCGTTGCATTGGCTATCTGTTGCCTGCTTTCAAAGTAAACGAGGGCACAACGCGCCATAAGTTGCGCTACGATCACGCCTTTAATATGACCGTATATTTCTATGGAAGTCATCTTTCGGAACACGAGCAGTCGCTTGCGCTTGAGATGGTGCGTGCCAACAGTCAGAGTTTTTTACCAACCCAATTTAGTGTGCAGTTCTTTTCTTCTCCTCAACACATGGCGGGGGAGGTGCGTCTGTAATGAGCTTGGTTATCGTCAACGGCAGCCCTAAACAGCAGAATAGTACCTCGCACGTGCTGATCAATTATTTCAAACCTCTACTGGCGCAGGACATTGAAATCCATGAGGTTGAAGTTTCGGATGCTTCGCGTCTTGATTCGTTTGAAGAGGCTTGCAAGCGAGCTATTGCCGCGGAAGCATTGATATTTTTCTTCCCATTATATTTGGATAGCATTCCTGGGCATCTGCTTGGGTATCTGCAGGAGATCATACATCGAGGAGGCTTAAAGAAGGGCACTTCGGTATTCTGCGTCATTAATAATGGTTTTTATGAAGGCGATCAAACACGCATTGCCCTATCTCAGATGAAGCTCTGGTGTGCTCAGGCGCATGGCGAATGGGGACAGGGTGTCGGCGTTGGTGCAGGGGATATGTATCACTTTCTTAAGCGTGTTGCTTTAGGCCGTGGTCCGAATGAGAATCTGGGGCGCGCGTTTGATGCACTGGCAGAAGCAGTCAATGGCGCTCTGGGCTTTAAGATCACTCAAGCTGGGTATGGTGTGAAAGCTCATTCGAAAGTAAGCGATTTGCAAAGTAGTGCAACGATGAGCAACGCCGGTGCTGTTTCGCGAAGTACTACGATGGCGGGTGCCACATCGGTTATCAATAACGTTTCTGCACCGGATTTATATGTATCGCCCAACGTGCCACGGTTCATATGGCGCAGCCAGCTGATGGCTTTGTACTTTTATCCCAGAGCACGCAGAAATGGTCTTTTTATTCGTGATCTGTTCAAGCAATCACCGCCTGAGTTGTAGCGCAACCGATCAACATATCAAGCATGACACTAAGTAATAAGCAGAGGAGATAGCCCGTGAAACAACGTATGAACCTTCGAGAGATTCTTCCCCTTGCAGGCATTACGGTCGCGGCGTTTATCTTCAATACTTCAGAATTTATGCCGGTGGCATTGCTGACTGACATTGCCAATAGTTTTGCGGTCTCAGAGGCTATGGCAGGCATGCTTATTTCGGTATACGCCTGGATGGTCATGATTTTGTCCTTGCCGCTGATGATGCTCGCTTCACGTATGAAGTTTACGCCATTGATGCTGCTGGTCGTGGCGGTGTTTGCGTTGGGGCAGTTTCTTTCATCTATTGCCACATCGTATGTCATGTTGATGCTGGCACGTATTGTGGTGGCGTGTGCCCATGCGGTGTTTTGGTCGATTGCCTCTCCTATGGCGATCCGCGTTGTCAGTGAAGATCATCGTCATCTGGCTATGGGTATTGTGGTCATGGGTTCGTCGGTGGCACTTATTGCCGGTTTGCCTATTGGTCGTGTTATCGGTTTAGCGCTGGGGTGGCGAATGACCTTTGCGTGTGTTGCGGTGGTATCGCTGTTTATCTGGATCTATCTGCGCGCCACATTGCCAGCCTTGCCCGCCACCAAGCCTTTTACAGCGCACGAGCTGCCAGTACTTTTGCATACCAAGCCGCTCTTTAGTGTATATGTATTTACGGCACTCATCGTTATTGCCTACTACACCTGCTATAGCTATATCGAGCCTTTTTTGTTGCAGACGGCAGGCATGGATGCCACGACAGTGACGCTGGTTATTTCAGTCTTCGGTATTGCCGGCATGATAGGTAGTGCCCTGTTCTCGAAGTATTATGCCCGATTGCGCCTGCGTTTTTTGGTGACGGTAGTAGTTGGTGTGGTGGCAGGACTCTTCTTGCTCAAATTCAGCGTCCAGCCCATCGGGGCGGTAGTGCTGAACTGTGCTCTATTGGGCTTGGCCATGACCGCTTTGAATGTATCGCTTCAATCGGAGGTTATTCGCAATTCTCGCCTGGATGATCAAGCGGTAGCCACTTCCATCTATTCGGGGATCTTTAATTTGGGCATTGGTTCAGGCTCTGCTCTTGGCGGCGCGGTCTGCACCTATATAACAGTAGGGGATGTCGGTATTGCCGGTGGCCTGTTTGGCGTTGTGGCTCTAGCCTATGCGCTCATCGTTTTGGTTCCGCGCTTACGAGCCCCGCGCGAAGCGAGGTAGGTCTCGTAAAGCCCAACGAGGTCAGCTAGGACAGCCAACAAGGATAGTCAGTAAGGTCAGTCATCGAAGTCAGCCAACAAGGGTGGTCAGAAAAGGCAGCCAAAAAGTCAGTAAGGTCAGCCATCAAGGTCAATAGACTCGCTTGAAAGAAGCTATCAACTGTGAATTCTTTGCGAAGAATGAATCGGTGCTCCGTATATCTTGATAAATAGCCTGCTCCCAAGTATACTTCTCGTTTGCGTCTGGCTGTTTATGGATACACCCGGACGCGTGGAAACTCGGAATCGTCGAGAATCTTCTCCCAAAGATTCTCCATGGCGGTGATGGAGTCCACGTAAGCGTTAAGGCATGCATCCGATAAACGCATGCCGATAGAAAGGAAGAAAATGGGAGTAAAACAGTACAAGCCCACTAGCCCCGGGCGTCGCTTCCAGACTGTTTCTGACTTTGCTGATGTAACCAGCACCAAGCCGGAAAAGTCTCTGCTGGCACCTCTGCCCAAGAAGGCAGGCCGCAACAACAACGGTCGCGTGACTACTCGTCACCAGGGTGGCGGCGTAAAGCGTCGTTATCGTGTTATCGATTTCAAGCGCAACAAGGACGGGATTCCCGCCAAGGTTGCCACGATCGAATACGACCCGAACCGCAGCGCTCGTATTGCTCTTCTGCACTACGCAGACGGTGAAAAGCGCTACATCCTTCATCCGAAGGGTCTCAACGTTGGCGAAACCGTTATCTCTGGCGCTGACGCTGACATTAAGCCCGGTAATTCATTGCCACTGTCTGCAATTCCTGTTGGTACCATCATCCATGCTGTAGAACTGCAGCCTGGTCGCGGTGCTGCAATTGCTCGCTCCGCTGGCACCAGCATTCAGCTGATGGGCAAGGAAGGTAACTATGCAATCCTGCGTATGCCTTCTTCTGAAATGCGTCGTGTACTGATTACCTGCCGAGCAACTATCGGTGAAGTAGGTAACGCTGAACACGGCAACATCAAGATTGGTAAAGCTGGCCGTAATCGCTGGAAGGGTATTCGCCCAAGCGTACGCGGTACGGTTATGAACCCGGTAGACCATCCTCATGGTGGTGGCGAAGGCAAGAACAAGTCTTCCGGTCGTCATCCTGTTACGCCGTGGGGCATTTCCACCAAGGGTCATCGCACCCGCAACCCCAAGAAGGCTTCGAGCCGCTTGATCATCCGCCGTCGCAAGAAGTAGCGCCCGATCGTTTAAGGAGAAACATTGAGCAGAAGTTTGAAAAAGGGTCCTTTCGTGGAACCTCGCCTTCTCGATCGCATCGTGGCGATGAACGAAGCAGGCGAAAAGAATGTCATCAAGACCTGGTCACGTTCTTCTACCATCTTCCCGGAGATGGTTGGTCATACCATCGCTGTGCATGATGGTCGCAAGCACGTACCGGTTTATGTAACCGAGTCTATGGTTGGACACAAGTTGGGCGAATTCGCTCCTTCTCGTACCTTCCGTGGTCACGACAAGTAAGGAAAGGGTGAAACATGGAAGCTAAAGCAATCGCTCGCTATGTGCGCGTTTCGCCCCGTAAGGCGCGTATCGTGCTGAATCAGATCCGCGGCAAGGAAGTTGTTGCCGCTCAGGAAACCCTGCGTTTCACCAACCGCGCAGTTGCAGAGATTGTAGAAAAGACTCTGAACTCCGCTGTTGCAAATGCAGCACAGAAGGGTGCAGCCAACCCTGAGAACCTGGTCGTTAAGGCATGCTTTGCAGACGAAGGCCCAACCATTAAGCGCATTCGTCCTCGTGCAAAGGGCTCTGCATCTCGCATCCGTAAGCGCACCAGCCACATCACCGTCATCGTAGCAACTCGAGAGGAGGCATAGTATGGGTCAGAAAGTAAGCCCAACCGGTTTTCGCCTGGGTGTAACCGAAGATTGGCGTAGCCGTTGGTATTCCGACAAGGACTATGCGAAGAACCTTGAAAACGACCTCGCTATTCGCAAGTACTTGGAAAAGCAGCTGTCCCATGCAGCCGTATCCCGTGTAGAAATCGAACGCGCTGGCGACAAGATTAAGGTCATCATTACCACGTCCCGTCCGGGTGTTGTAATTGGCAAGAAGGGCGCAGAAGTTGACGCTCTTCGCAAGAAGCTCAACCAGATTGCAAACGGCACCGTTTCCGTTGAGGTTGTAGAGGTAAAGCGCCCCGAACTGGACGCAAATCTGATTGCTCAGTCCATCGCAGAGCAGTTGGAAAACCGCGTGGCTTTCCGTCGTGCAATGCGCAAGGCTGTTCAGTCTGCTCGCAAAAGCGGTGCTAAGGGCATTCGTATTCAGTGCGCAGGCCGCTTGGGTGGCGCTGAAATGAGCCGCCGTGAGTGGTACCGCGAAGGTCGCGTGCCGCTGCACACTTTGCGTGCAAAGATCGACTATGGTTTCTGCACCGCAGCTACCCAGATGGGTTCCATCGGCATCCAGGTTTGGGTATACCATGGTGAAGTTCTCCCAGGCCAGAAGGCTCCCCAGCCGGCTCTGGAAGGCTCCTCTCGTCCGAATCGTCGCACCCGCCGCAACAACGATAGGGGTGATAAATAATGTTGGTACCTAAGCGCGTAAAGCACCGCAAGGTCCAGCGTGGTTCTATGAAGGGTAACGCCAAGGGTGGTACCACGTTGAATCACGGCTCCTGGGGCATTCAGGCTCTGGATCGTCATTGGATTACTAACCGCCAGATCGAGGCTGCTCGTATCGCTATGACCCGTCGCATGAACCGTACTGGTAATGTGTGGATCACGATCTTCCCTGACAAGCCCATCACGCAGAAGCCTGCTGAAACTCGAATGGGTAAAGGTAAGGGTAACCCTGAAGGCTGGGTTGCTGTTGTAAAGCCTGGTCGTATCATGTTTGAGATCGACGGCGTTGACGAGGAGACCGCACGCGATGCGCTTCGTCTCGCAATCAACAAGTTGCCCATCAAGTGCAAGATCGTTCACCGCGAGGCAGAAGGGCAGGAGTAAATGAAAGCAGCAGAGATCCAGAAACTTTCGGGTGAAGATCTGCAGGCTAAGCTGAAGGAAGCGCGTGCAGAACTTTTCAACCTGCGCTTCCAGATGGCTACCGGCCAGTTGGAAAACACCGCTCGCATCAAGCAGGTCAAGAAGGATATCGCTCGCATCCAGACCGAGATGCGCGACCGCGAGCTCAAGGCTGTTCAGGCTTAGGGTTCGATAAGAAAGGTTTGAATAGCATGAGTGAAGAACGTAATTCTCGTAAGGTTCGTCAGGGTGTTGTAGTAAGCATCTCCGGCGACAAGACTTGCGTCGTGCAAATTCACGAGCGCAAGCCGCATCCGGTGTACGGTAAGATGGTTAACTCCACCAAGAAGTTCCATGCTCACGATGAGAACAATGAAGCTGGCGTGGGCGACACCGTAACGATTATGGAAACCCGCCCGCTGTCTAAGATGAAGCGTTGGCGTCTTCTCGACATCGTTGAGAAGGCTAAGTAAGTACTTGTTGCTTACTTAGAAGCATCGAAAGGGATAAGCATATGATTCAAATGCAAAGCATGCTCGCCGTCGCTGACAACTCCGGCGCTCGCAAGGTGCAGTGCATCAAGGTTTTGGGTGGCTCTAAGCGCCGCTATGCTGGCCTTGGTGACGTAATCATCTGCAGTGTTAAGGAAGCATTGCCCAACGGCAACGTAAAGAAGGGTGATGTTGTTCGCTGCGTAGTAGTTCGCGTTAAGAAGGAAGTTCGTCGCAACGACGGCAGCTATATTAAGTTCGACCAGAATGCAGCCGTGCTGATCGATGCCAATGGCGCTCCCCGTGGCACCCGTATCTTTGGCCCTGTGGCTCGTGAACTTCGCGAAAAGAAGTACATGAAGATCGTGTCCCTGGCACCGGAAACGCTGTAGGAGGAACATTTCATGGCTAAGATGAACATCAAAAAGGGTGACAAAGTAAAGGTTCTGTGCGGCAAGGATCGTGGCGTTGAAGGCACTGTTCTTGCAACCAAGCCTTCCGCTTCTCGTGTCACCGTTGAAAAGGTAAACATTGTAAAGAAGGCAATGCGTCCGACCCAGGCAAATCCTGAAGGTGGCATTTCTTCTATGGAGGCTCCCATTCATGTCTCCAACGTTGCACTCGTCTGCCCGCACTGCAAGCAGGCAACCCGTGTAAGCATTAAGCGTGAAGATGGCAAAAAAGTTCGCGTTTGCAAGAAGTGCGGCGCAGATATCGATTAGAATATCTGCTTGTGCTTATGACCCCCGCCCTGTGGCGGGGGACGCAGGGCCGGAAATCCTGCGTTTAATTCATCGAGAAAGGTAAAAAGGACAATGGCTACTCCTCGTTTGAAGGAAAAGTATGTAAACGAAGTCGCTCCTAAGCTCTACAAGGAGCTGGGCTGCACCAACGTTAACCAGATCCCTCGTCTTGAGAAGATCGTGGTCAACATGGGCGTTGGTCGTGCTGCGGGCGACAAGAAGCTGCTCGACGGCGCTATCGCTGACCTGCGTACCATTACCGGTCAGCAGCCTATGGTTACTCGTGCAAAGAAGTCCATCGCTGGCTTCCACCTGCGTGAAGGTCAGGCAATTGGCTGTAAGGTAACCCTGCGTGGCGACCGTATGTGGGAGTTCTTCGACCGTCTGATGGCTTTGGCGCTGCCTCGTGTTCGCGACTTCCGTGGTTGCAACCCGAATAGCTTTGATGGCCGTGGCAACTACACCATGGGTCTGACCGAACAGCTCATCTTCCCTGAGATCGAGTACGACAAGGTTGATCATACCCGCGGTATGGACATCACCTTTGTCACCACTTCTGAAACCAACGAAGGCGCCAAGGCACTTATGGATGCCATGGGCTTCCCGTTCAAAAAGGAAAACTAAATTCTCTTTTTGAGAATTGGTTATAAGAAAGAAGGATCTTGAATGGCTAAGAAATCGATGATCGCCAAGTCCAAGCGAGAGCCGAAGTTTTCGACTCGTCAGCACAACCGTTGCACCCGCTGTGGACGCCCTCGTGCGTACTACCGCAAGTTCGGTCTGTGCCGTGTCTGCCTTCGCGAGCTCGCTAACAAAGGCGAACTGCCCGGCGTGACCAAGGCTTCTTGGTAAACCTCATCTAAGGTAATCACGCTGTTGAGTGTCGAAAGTCAAGGCGTGTGCGCTAAGGGCGTATGCGAACCGGCTTTTCGTCTCATCACGAACAAAGGAGAAACACTACAATGAGCATGAATGATCCCATTGCAGATATGCTTACGCGTGTGCGTAACGCAAACTCTGCAGGCAAGCAGACGGTGTCCATGCCGTCAAGCAAAAAGCTTGTTGAAATTGCACGCATCATGCAGGAAGAGGGCTACATCGCTGGTTATGAAGTAGAAGCTTCTGAACCTCGTGATGTTTTAACTATCACCCTCAAGTACGGCAACAAGAAGGCTCGCACCATCCGTGGTTTGAAGCGCATCTCTAAGCCTGGTCTGCGTATTTACGCTGGCAAGGATGAGCTTCCCCGTGTTCTGGGTGGTTTGGGTACTGCCGTTATCTCTACAAGCAAAGGCGTTATGGCTGACCGCGATGCTCGCAAGCAGGGCATCGGTGGCGAAGTAATCGCTTACATTTGGTAGGAAGGGAGGAGCAATAATGTCTCGTATTGGTAAGTTGCCTGTCGTTATCCCTTCCGGTGTTGAAGTTAAGATCGACGGTCACATCGTTACCGTAAAGGGTCCTAAGGGCGAACTCGTGCGCGAATTCAACCCCATTATGACCATTAAGGAAGAAGACGGTCACGTAATCGTTGAGCGTCCCGACGACAGCCGTCTGGCAAAGAGCCTTCACGGTTTGACCCGCACCTTGATTCACAACATGATCGAGGGTGTCTCTGAGGGCTTCAGCAAGAAGCTTGAGCTCGTTGGTGTTGGCTATCGTGCCGCACTGAAGGGCACCGATCTGGAAATGCAGCTCGGTTATTCTCATCCTGTCGTGGTTCCGGCTCCTGAGAACATCTCTTTCGAAGTTCCCAGCCAGACCGAGATCATCGTTAAGGGCATCAGCAAAGAACAGGTTGGTCAGGTTGCTGCGAACATTCGTGCATGGCGCAAGCCTGAACCCTATAAGGGTAAGGGTATTCGCTATGAGGGCGAATATGTACGTCGTAAGCTTGGCAAGGCTGCTAAGTCTGACTAGTCCAGAAGCGTTGAACTGAAGGGATTTTACTCATGAAGAAACTTCAAAAGAAGCAAGCTGGGCTTCGTCGTCGTCATACCCGTGTTCGTGGTAAGATTTCCGGCACCGCAGCTCGTCCGCGTTTGTGCATTACCCGCTCTAACGCAAATATGTATGCTCAGGTTATCGATGACGTAGCTGGCAAGACCATCTGCGCTGTTTCCACTCTGAGCGCTGATTTCAAGGCTACCGAAAAGGGCGGCGCTACCGTATCGGGCGCTGAAGCTTTAGGTCAGCTGATCGGCAAGAAAGCACAGGAAAACGGTGTTACCGAGGTAGTATTCGACCGCGGTGGCAACTTGTATCACGGTCGCATCAAGGCTGTTGCTGATGGTGCTCGTGAAGCAGGCCTGAAGTTCTAAGGGAGGTTACTGTTTATGGCTAAAAAGCTTGAAAACCAGGCAGGCGTTCCCGAACTTCAGGAGCGTGTTGTCTTCATCAACCGCGTTTCCAAGGTAGTTAAGGGTGGTCGTCGTTTCGCTCTGACCGCACTGGTAGTTGTAGGTGACGGCAATGGCCGCGTAGGTATTGGTATGGGCAAGTCTCAAGAAGTACCTCAGGCTATCAAGAAAGGCGTAGAGGATGCTAAGAAGAACATGTTTAGCGTTCCTCTGACCGAAGAAGGCACTCTTCCTCATGACATCATGGGTGAATATGGTGCCGGCCGTGTTCTGATTAAGCCTGCTGCTCCTGGTACTGGCGTTATCGCTGGCGGTGCAGCTCGTGCAGTTATGGAACTTGCTGGCGTTAAGGACGTATTCTGCAAGTCCTTGGGCACCGACAATGTAATGAACATTGTTAAGGCTGCTGCCAATGGTCTGCAGAACATGCAGAGCCCTGAAGAGGTTGCCCAGCGCCGCGGTGTCTCCGTAGCTCATATGTATGGCTGGAAGGAGAACTAAGAATGGCTGAAGCAAAGACTCTTCGCATCACCCAGGTAAAGAGCCCTATTGGCTATAAGTACGATCAGGGTCGTACCTTAAAGGCACTGGGCCTTGGTAAGATTGGCCGCACGGTTGATCAGGTTGACAACCCAGCTGTTCGTGGCATGATCTTTAAGGTTAAGCACCTCGTAGAGGTTGAAGAACTCTAAATAATTATTGATGAGCCGCCTCACGTTCGTGGGGCGGCTTTTAAGGTTTATAAAGCTCTCTTGTAGTTCTAGGAGCTTTAGGATTTTTCGGGTATTATATCTCGAGCTGTTTTTGTAAGTTTGTCGGCGGCGAGCTGCCGACCTTCTTGCTAAAGGGGCAAGAAGAAAAGCGTAAAAGGAGAAAACAAAACATGGAACTCAAAGATCTTAAACCTGCTGAAGGCGCTACCAAGGCACGCAAGCGTGTAGGTCGCGGTCCTGCTTCTGGTACTGGCAAGACTGCTGGTCGCGGTCTTAACGGTCAGAAGTCTCGTGCTGGTGGCGGCAAGGGTGCAGGTTTTGAAGGTGGCCAGACTCCTCTGGCTATGCGTTTGCCGAAGCTGCCTGGCTTCCGCAACATCAATCGCACCGAGTATCTGCCGGTCAATGTTTCCCGCATCGAAAAATACTTCGAAGCAGGAGATGTTGTAGATGGCGAATCTTTGGCTGCTAAGGGCATCATTAAAAACGCAAACGCTCTGGTTAAGGTTCTGGGCGACGGCGAAATCATCAAGGCTGTTACGGTTAAGGTAGACAAGGTTTCCGCTTCCGCTAAGGCTAAGATCGAAGCAGCTGGAGGAAAGGTCGAGCAGCCTTGCTAAAGTCACTTGTACAAGCGTTCAAGGTACCAGAGTTACGCAATAAGATCCTCTTTACTCTGGGCATCTTGTGCCTTTACCGTTTTGGTGCGTACTTGCCTGTGCCGGGTATTCCGTTCAAGGCGTTCGCTGATTCCTTTGCGGATCAGGGCGTAGGTATGGTAATGCTCGACCTGTTTACAGGCGGCGCGCTTTCCAACTTCTCGGTGTTCGCACTGGGCATCATGCCTTACATCACCGCATCCATTATCATGCAGTTGATGCAGGGTGTTATTCCCGCTGTTGGTCGCTGGGCAAAGGAAGGCGAAACGGGCAAGCGTCGTATCACTCAGATTACTCGTTATTTGACGCTGGGCTTGGGCTTGATCAATGCAATTGGCTATCTGTTCCTGTTCAAGTCTCAGGCTTACGGTGTAGTTTTCAGCACCGCAGTTCCTGAGATCGTAACTGACATCCTGGTGGTCTTCACGCTGGTGGTTGGTACTGCTCTTATCATGTGGATGGGCGAACTTATTACTCAGCGTGGTGTTGGCAATGGTATGTCGCTGATCATCTTCGTATCCATTGTTTCTTCGGTTCCTTCTGCGATCTTCTCGTCGATCAACCTGAACGCAGACTTTGGTATGGGCATTGCGGTGACGGTACTGATTTTGCTCGTGGTGCTGCTGTGCATCCCAGCCATTATCTATATCGAACGTGCTCAGCGTCGTATTCCTATCAGCTATGCAAAGCGTGTTCAGGGTCGTAGGATGATGGGCGGCCAGAATTCGTATCTGCCTATCAAGATCAACGCTGCTGGCGTAATTCCTATCATCTTCGCTAGCTGCTTGATTTACTTCCCGGCACAGTTGGCAGCTCTGTTTAATGTTGACTGGCTAACCGCTGTTTCTAACGCTATGTCTGCTGGTTGGGTGAACTGGATTTTGACCGCAGTATTCATCGTATTCTTTGCCTACTTCTATACGTCGGTGGTATTTAATCCGATGGATACGGCTGAAAACTTGCAGCGTCAGGGTGGCTTTATTCCGGGTATTCGTCCGGGTGCCAATACGGTTCAATACATCAAGGATGTTTTGCGCCATGTCATTCTTCCTGGTGCAATCTTTATTGCGGCTATCGCGGTTATTCCATCCATTTTGTTCTACTTCACCAACAATGCTTTGATTCAGGCATTTGGTGGTACATCCATCCTCATCATGATTGGTGTTGCACTGGATACCATGAACAAGATTGAGTCTCAGCTCAAGATGTATAACTACGACGGGTTCTTCAAGTAACGCGACTCGTTAGCGTCTACATTGCATCGAGGGGTCATTAAGGCAGCCTTGTAACGCAACAGAATAAAAAAGATCGCCCGGTTGGTATAAACGGTCTTCACGATTGTTTATACTGCCGGGCGTTTTTTGTTGTTCTTGATCGACATAAAGGACAATATCGTCTCGTCTGTGGATCCTTGATGAGCGATACCAGTCGAACGAATGCGCGTCAGAGATGATTGATACGTCGAATAAATATACGGCAGAAGCGAACGATACCCGTCAAATGACTACACGGCAGGGATAAGCGACACCTAAAACGAATGCATGGCAGGGATAAGCGACACGTTTGTAGAAGGGAAACAGGTACACGGTAAGCGGAACGAAATATCGGATAATTGACCTTTGGGCCTTTGCGAATCTGTCGTTACCCTATAAATTGACAAGTTGGTCCAATGCGTTTGATATAATAGCGCAGGCGATAATTTAACGAATCCGCAAGAAAGGATCATTCATGAATATCGTTTTGCTGGGCGCACCGGGCGCTGGTAAAGGGACTCAGGCTGCAAAGCTTGTTGAAAAGTATGGATATGCGCATATTTCAACGGGTGATATGCTGCGTGCTGCTGTAAAAAATCAGACCCCTTTGGGATTGGAAGCCAAGAAGTATATGGATGCTGGCGATTTGGTTCCCGATGAAGTGGTAATTGGCTTGGTAAAGGAGCGCTTGCAGGAGCCTGACACGGAAAAGGGCTTTATCCTGGATGGTTTTCCGCGCACCTCTACTCAGGCGGTAGCTCTTGATTCAGAGCTGTCTGAATTGAAGCGCTCTTTGGATGCTGCACTCCTGGTCGATGTCGACAAGGAAGTTATCATTAAGCGTCTTACCTCACGTCGTATGTGCCGCGATTGCGGTTATATTGGCAGTGAAGCCGATGCTAAGTGCCCGAAGTGCGGTGGTGAAATGTACCAGCGCGATGACGACAATGAAGCAACCGTGCGCAATCGTCTTGATGTGTATGAAAACTCTACCGCTCCATTGATCGATTACTATCGTGGTTGCAATCTGCTTATCGAAATTGACGGAGATCGTGATCCTGAAGAAGTATTCGCTTCCATTACCAAGGCTTTACACATTTAGTGTTCCAAGTTAGGTTATAGAAAGTTCAAGCAATTACAATACTTTGAATTGCTTATAACTATACTTGATTATCCCAATCCCTCGCAGACCTGTATGGTGTGTGGGGGATTATTGTTGTGGGGTTTATTATCGGTATATCCTGGGATGGTAGATGCCGTAAGTTAAGGCGTAATGCCCGTATTGCCATCAAGTTTTGAAAGAGTGTTTGGCTTTTAGTAGGCGAGGCGATACGGGTTGATATAAATTGCTAAAATAATATTTTATGAGACCGATCGAAGATATAACAGCCGAAGGCATCAGCCTCATTGATTCTCACAAGCATGGTCTTGTTCATGCCCTGAGTCGTATTTTCATACTATTTATTATCGCGGTGTTGTTGGAAGTATTTTTGTTCAATATGAACTATTTCCGTTCGGCAGGCTATCAATCGGTAGATCTTTCCAAGCAGGCCTCATTGGACTTGGTTGACCCCGCAAAAGCGGCTGAACTTGGCTTGGGCCAAACGAGCCAAATGAAATTTACCGAATCGTCTCATGTTGCAGAGTTCCATAACCTCAATAAGCCTATTCATAATATTCATTTGGATTTTGATAACAATCAGGCCGCACAAGATCTTAAGGTGCAAATCAGCTTTACCGATGCGGCGCATGAAACCTACTTCAATACGACCGAATATACCTTTGGCGTACCCGAAGTCGATGTTTCAACGGCCAGCGAAGAATGCCAGTATCTCTACTTAGAAAGTTCGGGCGATATTGATGATCTGCGCATTGAGATTATCAACGATGAAAATACCACATACCCGATCATCTTAAATTCCATCCGCATTAATGATCCTCAGCCGTTTTCGTTTAACACGCTGCGCTTCTTTATTGCCTTTGTAATCCT
>UQDJ01000019.1 GCA_900539675.1 uncultured Coriobacteriaceae bacterium
GTGGCTGATCGCATTGGCTTTCCACTGTTGGTTCGCCCGAGTTATGTGCTGGGTGGTCGCGGTATGGCAATTGTGTATGATGCCAAGGCTCTGGAAAAGTACATGGCAGAAGCTGCGCGCATCACGCCAGATCATCCGGTCTATTTGGATCGCTTTTTGGAAGGTGCTATCGAATGCGACGTGGACGCTCTCTGCGATGGTGACACGGTATATATCGGTGGTGTGCTGGAGCATATTGAAGAGGCCGGCATCCATTCGGGCGATTCCGCATGTTGCATCCCTCCGTTTACCTTGTCTGAATCACAGGTTTCTCAGCTGCGTAATATCACCCGTCGTCTCGCTATGCGCTTAGGGGTAGTGGGTCTGATCAATATCCAGTTTGCCTTGAAAGATTCTGTGGTATACGTTATCGAAGCAAATCCCCGTGCATCGCGTACAGTTCCGTTTGTTTCCAAGGCAACCGGTGTTCCGTTAGCTAAGCTCGCTGCTCGTATCATGGCAGGAGAAAAGCTTGCAGATTTGAATCTGCCTGACGACGAGCGCAGGCAGTCTCACTTCTGTGTGAAAGAAGCTGTCATGCCGTTTGGTCGCTTCCCGGGTGCTGATGTTATCTTGGGCCCTGAAATGAAGTCCACGGGCGAAGTGATGGGTATTGCCAATAATTTTCCGTCGGCATATGCCAAGACCCAGATTGCGGTTAACACTAAGCTTCCCACCAGTGGTACCTGCTTTATGTCGGTGTGTGACCGTGACAAGCGCGCCATGTTGCCTCTGGCACGTGATTTGGTTCGTATGGGCTTTGACCTGTTGTGTACGTCGGGCACAGCACGCGCACTTGAATCGGCAAATATCCCCTGCAAAGAAATCGGGCGCGTCAGCGACCCGGAGCCCAATATCGTGACGCTTATCAATGAAGGTAAGATCGATCTGGTAATCAATACGCCCTTTGGACAGGAAACGCGCGATGACGGTTACATTCTGCGCTCCATGGCAGTGCGAAATAACATTTGCTATGTAACCACTCTGGCCGGTACCCAGGCCTTTGTATCGGCGATCGATACCATTCGTGACGAAAAGCTACCCATCATTGCATTGCAGGATCTCGATCAGTGGGAAGAGAGGTGAGGTTCGTGGATAATCATCCACCTGCCACCCCTCAGGTAGGCAATTACCCGGGAACGATACTGTCTAATGTGTCGCTGACCGATAAGCTATGGATTATGGAAGTGGCTTGTCCAGAGGTGGGTAAAACCATTTTGCCGGGACAGTTTGTCCATCTGCTTGTTCCAGGCATGGAGGGTCATATTCTGCGCCGTCCGTTTTCAGTCTATTACACCAAAGATGAAGGCACGATCATTGGAATCTTGTATCAGGTGGTAGGCTTTGGCAGTGCTCATATGACCGCACTTGAGCCGGAAGATATGCTTGAAGTGCTAGGCCCCGTGGGTCACGGTTGGAATGCCTCCGACACCGTGGCGCATGCTTTACTGGTTGCTGGCGGGGTAGGCTCAGCTCCTTTATATCTGCATGCAGAAGAACTTGTTTCTCGCGGTATATCCGTAGATGTCGTGTTGGGTGCGCAAAACGATAAGGCTTTGGTGTCACTCGAGCGCTATCAAGCTCTTGTTGGCAACAATCATGTTTGGGTAGCTACCGATGATGGCTCTCTTGGTCATAGAGGCTTTTGTACCGATGTGGTGGCAAAGTGCATCGAACAGGCGTCCTACGACTATGTTGCCTGCTGTGGCCCTGAGCCTATGATGCGTATTGTTTCTCAAATAACCCTTGCGCAGGGGATTCGCTCGTACGTTTCACTTGAAAAGCGAATGGCTTGCGGTATTGGTGCCTGTCTTGGTTGCATTGTTGAAACGAAGCAAGGGCGCAAGCGCTCATGCGTTGATGGACCTGTTTTTGATGCTGCGGAGGTGTTGTGGTAATGGCTGTTTCGCTTGAAGTTAATTTGGGTGGACTGGTAATGAAAAATCCTGTTACCACCGCTTCGGGTACCTTTGCATCAGGTAAGGAATACTCCGCTTTTGTACCTCTTTCGGCACTGGGCGCGGTTACCACTAAAGGTGTTTCTCTTAACGGTTGGCAGGGCAATGCTGGTCCTCGTATTGCCGAAACTCCTTTTGGGATGCTCAATTCTATCGGTTTGCAGAACCCCGGCGTTGAAGCCTTAAAGACTCACGATTTACCATGGCTCAAGCAGCAAAACGCCACCGTTATCGTTAACGTGTCGGGACATTCTATTGATGAATATGCTGCCGTTGTTGAGGCATTGGAACAGGCTCCAGAAGTGGATGCGTATGAGATCAATATTTCATGCCCGAATGTTGATGAAGGTGGCATGACCTTTGGCACTGATCCCGGTATGGCAGCTCGCGTGGTCAAGGCGTGCCGTGAGCGTACCCGCCGCCCGATGATCGTGAAGCTTTCACCGAATGTGACCGATATTACCGAAATTGCAAAAGCGGTAGAAAGTGCCGGTGCAGATGCCGTTTCGCTTATCAATACTTTGTTGGGCATGGGTATTGATGTGCGGACGCGAAAGCCTCTGTTGGCGCGCGTAGTTGGTGGTCTTTCGGGTCCGGCAGTAAAGCCGGTTGCCCTGCGCATGGTATGGCAGGTTCACCATGCGGTATCGATTCCTATTCTTGGTATGGGCGGCATATCAAGCGGTACTGATGCGCTAGAGTTTATGCTTGCTGGTGCCACAGCGGTTGCCGTGGGCACTGCTAACTTCGTTAATCCCTGTGCTACGACCGACGTGATTCGTGATATAGAGCAGTATTGCGAAGATCAACATGTCTCTGACGTCAATCAATTGATTGGAGCCCTCGAGTGTTAGATTTTAATTCCATTCCGCGCAAAGAGCGCGTTATTGTAGCGCTGGACTGTGATGGTCATCGCGCTATTGAACTTGCCGATATGCTTTCAGGTAAGGCTACCTGGCTTAAGGTGGGCATGACCCTGTTTTATCAGGAGGGTCCGTATTTCATTACGGCTTTGCAAAAGCGTGGATTTAAGGTGTTTCTTGACCTGAAGTTTCACGATATCCCTCATCAGGTACAGGGAGCTGCTAAAGCCGCTGCTGAAGCGGGCGCAGATATGCTTACCATGCATGCGGTTGGCGGTGTGAAAATGATGCAGGCGGCAAAGAAGGGGCTCTCCGAAGCGCGCTGGTGCGAGGAGGAACCCATTTCGCTTGGTATCACGGTACTCACTAGCATGAGTGCTGAAGATTTGGCTCAAACAGGCGTTACTCGCAGCGTGAAAGACCAGGTTGTAGAACTGGCTCGTCAGGCGAAACGTGCGGGACTTTCTGGCGTAGTTGCCTCCCCGCAGGAGGCTCCCTTGCTGCGCGATGCGCTTGGTCCGAAAGCTTTTATTGTGACGCCAGGGGTTCGTCCTCAAGGATCTGACTTGGGTGATCAGAGCCGTGTGAGCACCCCTAAGCAGGCCTTTGATAACGGTGCGTCTCACATTGTGATAGGTCGTCCCATCACAGCATCATCCAATCCTGCTGCTGCATTTGACACAATTGTAAAGGAGCTCTAATACATGGAATCCTCTGAAGTACGTGACCTTCTCACCAAGATGAATGCACTGGTTAGCTCCGATGATGGTGAGCGCGTTGATTCGGTTCAGCTGATGAAAGATCCTATTGTTGCTAATCGTCTTGCTGTCGAACTTTTGCAGCAGCTTGATCGCGATGCGAAGCCAGAAGTGGTTTTGGCGCCAAGCGGTACTGCATCATACTTTGGGTATTCTGTTGCACTTGCTGCTTGGATGCGTTTTGGTTTGATGGAAAAAATGGATGACGCGTATGTCTTGTCACCGGGCACTTTGGTGAAGAAGAAGGAAAGAGTGGTCATCGTTTTAGACACATATGATCCCGAAGAAGCCGAGCGTGCAATTTCTCTGGTTGAAAAGATTGGCGGAAAAGTTGTTGCCGTGTTATCGTTGGTGGGCAAAAATACAAACACACTATCAAATCATGTACAATTATCGCTGATTTAGTTCTATTCATGGTTCAGTGCTAAGGCAGTTTTAGAAGTGAATTATCAGTAGAACTGCTATATAGGAGTCCCTTTTATAGGGACAGGCATTGGTTTTATCCAAAGGGTGTTGAAATAATTAGAAAATTAGAAGAAAACTGATGCAATTTTAAGGAATTTGGAGTATAAAACTCCTGTTCAAATCTACGCCTGGACCCTTTTGTAGACGTGGACAATATTATGGGATTGTGTAATTCCTTAATATGGATATTATAAACACATAATTATCGGTACGAGGCGGTGCACAAAAGGGACATCGCACCAGAAAAGGAGCA
Organism: uncultured Coriobacteriaceae bacterium; assembly: GCA_900539675.1. Taxonomy (GTDB): domain Bacteria; phylum Actinomycetota; class Coriobacteriia; order Coriobacteriales; family Eggerthellaceae; genus Anaerotardibacter. The sequence goes on from UQDJ01000019.1 coordinate 4,337, forward strand.
ACCATGCCGGTTCCAAAGTTGACCCCTGAAGAAAGAAAGCAGGCCCTTGAAAAGGCTAAAGCAGCCCGCATTAAGCGTGCTCAGGTTCGTGATGATTTAAAGAATGGCGTTCTTTCTCTTGCAGATGTCCTGGCAATGAAGGATGATCCTATTGTTGGTCGTATGAAAGCTTCTACCTTGATTGAAACCCTTCCAGGTTATGGCAAGGCAAAGGCTGAAAAGATCATGAAGGAATTGGATATCGCTGAGTCTCGTCGCCTGAAGGGCTTAGGCGAGCGTCAGCAGAAAGCGTTGCTCGATCGCCTTGGCTAAGAGAAAAGGAAATCTTTTCGTAATTTCTGGTCCTTCTGGGGCCGGTAAAGGCACGTTAGTGTCACAGGTACTAAAACGGATACCCGATGCTTGGGTATCCGTTTCTGCTACTACTCGCAAACCTCGTCCCGGGGAGCGCGAGGGAGTCCATTATTATTTTCTGGATAAAGTTCATTTTGAACAGCTGGTTGAAGCTGGCGGATTTTTAGAATGGGCGCGCGTACATGATAACTATTATGGAACGCTCAAAGATAAAGTGCTTGAGCATATGCACAAGGGATGTCAAGTGATTTTAGAAATTGATGTTCAGGGTGCTTTTCAGGTACGTAAGGTTATCCCACAGGCTCATTTGATTTTCATAGAGCCGCCCTCACTTGAAGAGCTTTCCAGACGCCTTCATCAACGGGGTACCGAACCCGAAGATGTGATTGCTTCGCGTATGAAAACTGCTGAAGTGGAGTTGGCGCAGAAAATGGAGTATGATTATCAGGTTGTCAATGATGACCTACAGCGTGCGACCGATGAATTGGTGTCATTGATAAATTCGTATGCTGATGATATGAGAGGAACTGTTTCGCGATGAGCCTTATCGATCTCAAGATTGACTTGCTGCTTGAAAAAACTGATGACGACCGTTTCCTTCTGTGCGCATTGGCTTCCAAGCGCGCTCATGATATCAATGAAATGATGCGTGGTCAGCGCAGTCGTGCTATGCAGCTTCAGACTGCGGTAGAAATCGCAAAGGCAAGCAACCGTCGTCCTTTGTCTATTGCATTCGATGAAATTGCAAGTGGTGATGTTTCGTACGATCCTGCTACGATTGATATTCACAATCACTAGGAAATCATTTTCTTTACAGTGTTTAGGTTTGCACCCTTTAACCGGCGCTACGTGCTATCGCCAGTGAGAGGGTGCTTGTTTGTTTATGGACTGATATGACAGTTATTCCACCATTTGAAGAAGGCCAAGCTCCTCGTCGTGTTTGCTTGGTTCATTATCATGAAATTGGCCTTAAGGGCCACAATCGTAAGCGTTTTGAGAAGCAGCTTATCGATAACATCGCCGCTATCCTGCATAACTCGTTAGTTCGTATCGTACGTATTTCCGGTCGCATTGCGCTGTTCTTGCCAGAAACAATGACCTTTGAAGATTCATGCACCCTGGCTGATCAGATTGCAGGTGTTCCTGGCATCGCTCGTGTTTCTTGCGGGTATAAGTGCATCCAGGATTTGGATGTTATGTATAACACGGCCATTCAAGCACTTTCTGAAGTCGGCCAATTTGACACGTTTAAGGTGCAGTCGCGTCGAAACCATACCGATTTTGCTATCGATTCCATGCAGCTCAATCAGTTGGTTGGTGCGTGTCTGTGCCGTGCATTTCCTGAGAAGAAAGTCAAGATGAAAAACCCTGATGTTGAAGTGCGCGTTGAGGTTATTCAGGGCTCTGTGTATATCTATGGCCGCAGTATTCAAGGTATTGGTGGTTTGCCGGTGGGTACGGCTGGAAAAGCCATCTGCTTGCTTTCGAGTGGCATTGACTCTCCTGTGGCGACGTGGCGTATTGCTCGCCGTGGTGCGACGTGCATCGGCGTTCATTTTTCAGGTAGGCCGGAAACGTCTGCGACGAGCGAATATCTGGTGCAAGATATTGCTGAAGTGTTGGAGCGTACTGGCTGCTTTGCGCGTTTATATACCGTGCCAATCGGTACCTATCAGCGCGAAATTTCAATGCAAGCACCTCCAGAATTGCGCGTTATTCTGTATCGCCGTTTGATGTTTAGGATTGCAGAACGGTTGGCGCACAAAGAAGGAGCAAAAGCCCTGGTTACCGGTGAAAGCTTAGGCCAGGTGGCATCGCAAACAATGGATAATATGCTGGTGGTTAATCAATGTGTTTCACTGCCCGTGTATAGGCCACTTGTAGGTTTTGACAAGCTTGAAATTATTGAAGAGGCGCAAAAGCTGGGTACGTTTGATATCTCTTCTCAAGATGCGCCTGACTGCTGCACGTTGTTTATGCCACGTAACCCTGAAACCCATGCCAAGTTGCCTCGTGTGTTGGATGCTGAAAAGGAACTTCCTATGGATGATTGGGCCGATGCCGCTGTAGAAGCCGCCCAGATTTATACCTATGTGTGTCCTTCCTATAAACCACCTCGTGCTGAACGCAGAGCAGCTTCTGTGGAGGAAGCGTGATGGGTTGTGCAGTATTTGCACTAAATATATAGTCGCCATCCACTCGATTTCTAATAGCGCCTCTAAGCTTGGTTGTATCTTTCAAGTTTGGAGGCGCTTATGTCTTTCCTGCAAGAAGTTGATTCCTTACGTTCAAAACTTGGTCTGAGCCGCGCCCGTGTTCCCTATGTCATTGGGCTTGCGCTACTCGTATGCCTTGTGGTGGTGTTTGGTGGCTATCAGGTGTGGCAGGCGTTTGCTGCACCTTCCTTAGAGGTAACCCATGCTACACAGCAGGATTCTGGAAATGATGTCAACGAAAACCCAAAGGATCTCTCGGCGGGTGGAGATGGGTCTGCAGCTGATGCGGATGTAAATGGGGCATCCGCATCTGGAGATCATAGTGATTCACAGCAGGCTCATACCGTGTTTGTTCATGTGGCAGGTTGTGTGGCATCGCCGGGGATCTATGTTCTTCCGCAGAATGCGCGGGTAGCTGATGCCATTGATGCGGCGGGGGGAATGGCTCCAGATGCGCGCGCTGAGAGCGTGAATCTTGCGCGTGTGGTAGTGGACGGGGAGCAAATCTTGGTAGGCAGCTTGGATGACCCCTCAACTGCACAGACGCAGCAAGGAAGCATCTCCTCTGGTGCTGCACTGGGCCAGTCAGCTGCTTCTGCGGGAAAGGCTCTATCCCATAAGGTGAATATCAACACTGCCTCAGCAGAGGAATTGACGACGCTTGATGGCGTTGGACCGGCAACAGCTGAAAAGATTATTGCCTATCGAACGGAACAAGGTCCCTTCAAAACGATAGATGATATTAAAGAGGTAAGCGGCATAGGGGAGAAAAAGTTTGCCGCTCTTAAAGATGAAATCACCGTATAGAGCCCATCGCCCCGGTCTTCCTGCTGTACTGTGGTGTGCTCTTTCGTTTTGGATCTTTTGCTGGGTTATTGTCAGTGGAACGGCTCAATGGCAGATCGCAGGAGGTTTGATCGGAGGAGCTTGCGTTGCAATCGTGATCGGTCGAACTGTTCTACTGAGACGAGGATTTCGAAGGTGGCCTACAGGGGATGGGCGTCTTATCGGAGTAGGGATCGCGATATTTGCCTGTATGGGTCTTGCGGTAGGACAGATCTATCTGATCAATCTCGATCATATTCGTTCGCTTTCGCAACTTGTTCCGGACAAGCCAGCTACTGTTCGGGTGCTCTCCGATGCTTCTGAAGGTGAATTGACCAAACAGGTAACGGTGGAGGTTTCTCACTTGGATAGCTTGCCGCCGTTTAAAGCGATTTGGTATGCCGAAGATGAGTCGGTTTCATATGGCGATGTGTTCACTGCAACAGTTGCGATATCGCCACCACAAGATCGAATCCTTTCTTATTACAACCAGAAAGGGCTGGTGGGTAGCGTTTCACTTTCCGATATAACACCACAGCAATCTTCACTGCACTCCTTAGTACAATGGCGCAATAATTTCCTTGATCTCCTAGCTTCAAATCAGCTTTTGGATGTGCTTGATTCCGTGCAACCTGGTTTAGGAGATGACGCGTTGTCTTTGCTCAGTGCGCTGGTGGTAGGAAACAGAACCACTTTGTTTACCAGCGATCTCTATCAAGAGGTGAAAGTGCTAGGCCTCGCTCATTTGGTGGCCGTGTCTGGGGCGCATCTGGTAATTGTAAGCGGGTTTATTGGACTGGTGCTCAAGGCGTGGAATTGTTCGCGCAAAACCACCGTAGTCATTCAGCTTTTGTTTTTGATCCTGTATCTCATCATGGTTGCATTTCCAATTTCGTGCATCCGTGCCGCTCTTATGACGGCCGCTTCGCTTGTATCCTTTGGCAGCAGGAGAAGATCACATGCTATAAGTTCGCTTGCGCTGGTGATTGTGGTATTGGTGGCACTGGATCCAACCTGCGCTTGTTCGCTGTCGTTTACGCTCTCAGCACTCTCCACGTTGGGTATTGTCATATTTATGCCGCTCTTTGCTTCATGGGTATCTATCAAGCACTCCTTGATAAAGACCTCTGTGTGCGATCCAGCTTTCATGACCCTTTCTGCGTTACTTCTCACGTTTCCCTTTAGCATGGCGACGTTCAATCAGTTTTCGCTTCTTGCACCGCTCTCCAATGTTCTAGCCACACCCTTTGTAGGAATTCTATGCACTCTAGGTCTTATGGTGTTTCTCGTGATCCCGTTTATTTCTCTTCTTTCGGCTGCTGCATTGGCAGTAGAAACCTGCGGAGTAGCGTTTTTGAGCGCCGTGCTCATCACGGGAATATCGGGCTTGTCTGCAGGCATGGACGTTATCGCTACGTTTATTGGAGGGATAGCGTTAGGTTTAAGCGCGTTATTTGTCAAGATTCTTCAGATGATGGCTAGTTTGCCTTTGGTTGCTATGCCGGTGAGCATGCCTTTTGAAATGTTGGAAGTGCTATCTGTTGGGGTGGCTTTCGTTTTATGGGTGAAATGGCCAAGCTTGCAGAACCGGCCAGAACATCGCCTTACCCACGGTGGCAAGAACCATGCTGATAGACAGCATAATGGCGAGCAGCTTTTGGGCGAACGCCATGATGGCAGGCAGCATTTGGGCGAACAGCATGATGGCGACAAGCATGATGATAAACAACCCGATAGGAAGCGATCCCTGTTACCGATAAAGGGTGCGAATTGCGGCCTGTCTTCTTGGCGTCGCCTTCTGATTGTCACTGCAGCAGTGGTGATAACCATTGGAGTGGTGTTCGTTTGGCCTTCTTCACATCAAACAGAGATTGTCATGTTCGATGTGGGCCAAGGAGATGCATTTCTCATTCGCAGCGAAGGGAAAACGTTGTTGGTTGATACGGGAAATCAGCCTCAAAAGCTCTATAAAAGTTTGGCTCAGATGGGCTGTTTTCATCTTGATGGTATTCTTGCTAGTCATGTCGATGACGATCACGCAGGTTGTCTTGATGATCTGAATGGGGTTGTGTCATGTGATGATGTGTTTCTTGCTCAAGGGCTTGATCGGGTGAACACGGACAAAGCCCAGGACGTAGTGCGAGATGCAACACGTTTGCTGAAAGGAAAATCGCCAAGCTATGTACGTTCAGGCGATAGGATATCGCTAGGAGCCTTTACGCTTACAATACTTTCGCCAGCTCAATTAAACGATGAGGGTGGAAACCAAGATAGTATCTGTTTTCTGTTGGAGGCAGAGGTAAACCACGATGGGCTGTGTGATTGGCGTGCCTATTTCTGTGGTGATGCTGAAGCGCCTATCACGCAAGGGCTTATCGATGAGGGTAAGCTGGGGGATTTAGATCTTCTCAAGGTACCTCATCATGGCGCCAAAGCTGGCTTGACGCAATCTATCGTGAATACGCTATCGCCTGAAGTGGCGCTTATCAGCGTTGGAGAGCATAATCGCTATGGTCATCCAAATCCTTCTACCTTGGAATATTTGCAGGAAGATGGGTGTGCTATCTATCGCAGTGATCAGCAGGGATGGGTCAGATGTACTTTTACTCCGCAGGAGCTTTCCGTTCAAACCGAAAAGAAGCCATAGTCGGGTAGAATAGCGCTATGGCTACGACTCAAAAGAACACTGCATTACTCCCGGTATATCTGATTGCCGGTGAAGACGAGCTGAAACGTGAAACGGTTTTGAAGCGTTTGCACGCGCGTCTTGAAAAGATGGGCGATTTGTCGTTTAACTCTGAAACGTTTTCAGGAGAAACAGCAACCGGAGAAGAAATAATTATCGCCTGCAACACGCTTTCGTTTGCCAGCGACGTGCGCCTGGTTGAAGTCCACGACGTCGAAAAGCTTAAGAAGGCAGACTCAGAACAAATCATCGACTACCTCACAGAACCGTGCATGACGACCATCTTGGCTTTGGTGGGACAAAAGGTAGCCAAGAATACGCGTCTGTACAAAGCCGTTGCCAAATATGGTAAAACGGCGATTATCGATTGCGCTCCATTTGCTCGTCGTGACATGACTAAAGTCGTGCGTAATATGGCTGTTGATCATGGGGTGGTATTTACCGAAGGCGCTGCAGCTACCTTGATTGATTTGGTGGGGACCAACACCGTGACGTTGGATGGGGAGATAAAAAAGCTGGCGCTTTCCCATCGAGGGACCGATCCCGTCAATGAAAACGAAGTCCTGTTCCTGGTTGCCCGTAGCTCTGAAGTAAAGCCATGGGAATTTGTTGACGCTTTTGCGGGTCGCAACGCACAGCGCTGTATTTATCTGCTTAATCGCATGGAGAGCGTTTCCCCGCATGCGCTGTTGCCTATGTGCGTCACGCGTATTCGTGAATTGATTACGGTAAAGGCGCTTTCTGCCCGTGGCGAAAGTCATAAGCTGGCAAAAACCTTAAAGCTTCCCGATTGGCGCTTGAAGAATGATCGCGTGTGGGCTCGAGCCTATAGTGGCAAAGAGTTGATAGATGCGCTTATTGCTGCTCGTGATGTGGAGCAGGAAATGAAAAGTGGGGCAGATCCTCAGGATGCCTTTATCCGTTGGATGCTAACGGTGTGCTCTAAACAACACTAGTTTGGTCGATAAGCACCCCATTTGTGAGGTATTGAACAGGCACACGAGATGCCCGATTACTGAGTTATGCTGAGAGGGGATTCACCGATCGGTTGCGTGGATCACCAAACGATAAAGCATTCAAAGTGACAATACGCAAGGACCCGCATCATGCGGGTCCTTGCTTTGATGATATGCGAATGGAATCCGAGCAGATTTCTTAGTTCATCAAAACTACTCAGCAGATTCTTCTGCTTCAGCTTCTTCGGCAGCAGCAGCTGCTTCAGCTTCAGCCTTGCGCTTTGCAGCAGCTTTGTGCAGCTTTTCAGTCTCAGCGCGACGCTTAGCCTTTTCTTCAGATGCCTGAGCCATAGCTTGCTTGCGAGCAGCCTTGGCAGCAGCCTTCTTGTTGCCAGTTGCGGCCTGTTCCTTTTTTGGAGCAGGGGTGTATGCTGCGATAATTTCTGCAGTCACTACCGTGTTGGCAAGCTTCATGATGCCAGACTTGCGATTTGCAGCCTGACGCTTGTGAATAACACCCTTAGAAGCAGCACGATCCAAAAGACGGCAAGCTTCCAGAGCAGCAGCGTATGCCTTTGCGCCGTCCTTAGCTTCCACAGCTTCGCGTACTACGCGCGTAGCAGTCTTAAGCTCGGAACGTACAGCGCGATTGCGCATACGAGCCTTTTCGTTGGTGATGATACGCTTCTTTTGACTTTTGATGTTCGCCACGTTTATCCTCCATATATAACGTTTCTATAGACGAAAGCCATAGAATCGTAGCACAAGAGAACAAAAGTTCACAGCATCACTTCGCAATTTGTACGCAAATTACTAGAGCTTTCTTCCAAGTAAGGTAGAATCGTGCGCGTGCTCATTATGGTACGGCTTGTGAGGCTGTGATTGTGAACGTTTTATTATGGCTCAAAAGGCATTCTCAACTGAAGAATTGATAGGGAATTATGGCTTTAGATCCTCGCTACATTAGAAATTTTTCCATCATTGCTCATATCGATCATGGCAAATCGACACTTTCGGACCGTATTTTGGAAATGACTGAAACGGTTTCCGAGCGCGATATGAAAGACCAAATCCTGGACTCTATGGATATTGAACGCGAACGCGGTATTACCATCAAGAGTCAAGCGGTGCGTGTGGATTATCGTGCCGATGATGGCCAGCTCTATCATTTCAATCTGATCGACACACCGGGTCATGTGGACTTTACCTATGAAGTGTCCCGCTCTCTTGCCGCTTGTGAAGGAGCGGTGTTAGTGGTGGATGCTACCCAGGGTATTGAGGCTCAAACGGTGGCAAATGCCATGATGGCGATGAATGCCAATCTCGAAATTGTTCCACTGATCAATAAGATCGATTTGCCTGCCGCAGAACCGGAGCGCGTGCGTCAAGAAATCGAAGATGGTCTTGCTATTCCGGCTGATGATGCGGTGCTTGCCAGTGGTAAAACGGGCGAAGGCGTCCACGATTTGCTCGAAGCTATTGTGTATAACATCCCTCATCCTGAAGGAGATCCTCAAGCGGCGCTTTCAGCGCTCATTTTCGATTCGTATTTCGATGCCTACCGTGGCGTTGTGGCGCTTGTGCGTATTGTGAATGGTTCTCTGCGCAAAGGTCAGCATATTCGTATGATGGCCACCGATACCCACGCGCTTGTTGAAGAGGTGGGCGTGCGTCGTCCCAGCGAGGTGCCGTGCGATGAGTTGGGCGTGGGTGAAGTGGGCTATCTGGTCACCGGCCTTAAGGATCCCTCTGAAGTGAAGGTGGGCGATACCATCACCTTGGCTAAGGGTGGATGCACAGAACCTCTGCCGGGCTATCGTGATGTAAAGCCTATGGTATATACCGGTCTTTTCCCTATAGATGGCGACCAGTACGAAGACCTCAAGGACGCACTTGAAAAGTTGGCTCTGAACGATCCGGCGTTAATCTATGAGCCCGAAACATCGCATGCTTTAGGCTTTGGGTTTCGTGTGGGCTTTTTGGGCTTGCTGCATATGGAAGTCATTAAAGAACGCTTAGAGCGTGAGTTTAACTTGGATCTGTTGGCCACTGCGCCTTCAGTTGAATATCACGTCTTCAAGACCGATGGCACTATGATTTCGCTTCATTCTCCCCAAGATATGCCCGATGCCAGTGAAATTCAGCATATTGAAGAGCCCTATCTGAAAGCCAAGATTTTGATTCCACCTGATTATGTTGGTGCGGTTATGGAACTTACGGTGGCACGCCGGGGCGACTTTAAGACCATGAACTATCTGAATACCAATACGGTTGAAATGTTGTGGGAAATGCCGTTGTCGGAACTCATCATGGATTATTTCGACCAATTAAAGAGTCGTACCAAAGGTTACGCTTCTCTCGATTATGATTTTGACGAATATAAACCATCTAAGCTGGTAAAACTTGATATTTTATTGGCAGGTAAACCAATCGATGCGCTTTCATTTATTGTTCACGCTGATAAGGCGTATGAACGCGGACGTGTTTTGACCGAAAAGCTTAAAGACATCATTCCGCGTCAAATGTTTGAAGTGCCTATTCAGGCTGCTGTTGGATCGCGTGTGTTGTCCCGCCAGACGGTGCGCGCCATGCGAAAAGATGTTTTAGCGAAATGCTACGGCGGCGATATTTCTCGTAAGCGTAAGCTGTTGGAGAAGCAGAAAAAGGGCAAGAAGCGCATGAAGAGCATTGGCAATGTGGAAGTACCTCAGGAAGCCTTTATGGCCATCCTGAAGGTTGACGAATAGGATGCTTCATGGCAGCTAAGCGAAACGAAGATTATGACTGGCTTAATGACCCCTTCGATGAAAAGAAGGCAGCACGCGAACGTGAAGAAGCGCGCATGTCGATGGGTGCAAAAATGGGTTTGGGCTGTGGTTGTGCCTTGGTTGTGCTGATTGTTATGGGCCTTCTCTTATTTGGTGGCATACAGGTTATTTCTCTGTTGTAAGTGATTATGACTGATTCATCTTCTGATTTGTTTGAGCATCGTCGCATCATCCTAGCTCCCATGGCTGGAGTGGGTGACGAAGTCTTTCGTGAGCTTTGTATTGAGCAGGGCGCAGAGCTTACGTATACCGAAATGGTTTCTGCTAAGGCGCTCAGTTATGCCAATGAAAAGACTACCCATCTGTTAGATCTCTCCGATAAGGAAGATCAAGTATCGGTTCAGATCTTTGGTCATGAACCGCAGACGATGGCAAGTCAGGCTGGCTGGGTAGAGCAGATGCTAGGAAAGCGGCTTTTTGCTATTGATATCAACATGGGTTGTCCTGCAAAGAAAATTGCCGGCAAAGGTGATGGCTCAGCTTTGATGCGAGACCCTGATCTCGCCTCATCAATCGTGAGACAGGTTTGCTCGGCGCTTTCCTGCCCGGTCACAGTGAAGTTTCGTCGTGGTTATGAAATGGACCATGAAACGGCGGTTGATTTTGGACTGCGCATGCAAGAGGCGGGAGCCAGTGCGGTTGCGGTGCATGGCCGCTATGCAATGCAGTTTTATCGCGGAAATGCGGACTGGCAGATTATTCGTCGTGTTAAAGAGGCGCTCGAAATTCCTGTCATTGGCAACGGAGATATTGTTGATGGTCAGAGTGCTTTGGCTATGCGTGCACAGACTGGTTGCGATGCGGTAATGGTCGGTCGTGGCGCACAGGGAAACCCCTGGATATTTCGTGATATTGCCAGCCGTTTTGCTGGGGGTAGTGGGTATGCAGGTCCTACACCCGCTGAAAAGATGTCACTTGCCACTCGCCACGCCAAGATGCTCTCAGAGCGCGAAGGACGCAATATTGTGCGTATGCGCAAGCATGCCATGTGGTATGTGGGTGGCATGAAAGAAGCTTCAGTGTGGCGTCGCGCCTTTAACGATGCGGTAACGTTCGAAGATTTTGCTGCCATTTTTGAGCAGTGCCTCGCTTGTACCCAAGCGGCGCTGGATGCAGAGGACTAAGGCTATGGTTGTGCAACAAGACAGCACCATGACGAGAGATGGTGAGGGCTGGGAGCCGTACGGTGCTTTGTATATTCATGTTCCGTTCTGCAAGAAGCGTTGCCGGTACTGTGATTTCACAACTCAGGCCATAGCGTCGGACAGTCCCGAACTCGATGCCTATACCCAACGTCTCATTGCCGATATTCGCCACTATTCCAACGCCGATATGCTCGGCAACATCAAGACAGTCTATATTGGCGGAGGAACGCCTTCGTTTTTGGGGAATAAGCGTTTATCTTCTATGTTGTATACCCTTTCGATTTCGATGCATTTGACGCCTGAGGTTGAATGCACGCTGGAAGCTAATCCCGAAAGTCTTACTGAATCCATGGTCAAAGATGTATTTGCCCTTGGGGTAACCAGGCTTTCTATGGGAGTGCAGTCCTTTAACGATGAACTTTTACAAACCCTTGGTCGCATTCACACTGCGCGTCAGGCACGCGATGCTATCTCTCTGGCGCAGAAACGCTTCACTAACATCAGCATTGATTTGATGTGTGGCCTTCCTGGACAAACGAGAGCAATGTTTGAGTCCGACCTGCGTCAAGCCATTGAGCTTGGGGTAAGCCATATCAGTATCTATCCTTTGATGATTGAACAGGGCACCCCTTTTGCTAAGTTGGTAGACGCAGGCATCCTTGAAGTCGATGAGGATGCAGCTGCCGACATGATGGATAGTGCTGCTGGAGAGCTTATTCGAGCAGGTTTCCATCACTATGAGGTGGCAAGCTATGCCAAGCCGGGATGCGAATCACGTCACAACAGCGCCTATTGGACTGGAGTGCCATATTTAGGGCTCGGTCATGGTGCAGTTAGCATGCGGCAAAACGAATTGGAACGTCAACGCTTTGACGATGCGGGCATCATTGAGACGCTCGATGCCTTTCAGATGACTGCTGAGGATTTGATGCTGGGTATGCGCATGAGCAGGGGAGTATCGGATGATGATGTCGAAATTGCATCCATTCTGTTGCCTGATACCGCTACCACTCTGCAAACCTTGTTAGACGATGGCTATGTTGTGCATGAAGATGGGCGCTGGAAACCCACTCATAAGGGATGGTTGTTTGGTAATCACCTGTACGGTGCACTGCTCGATCTGGCTCCCTAAACGTTACGCTAGCCCTGTATTTGGCGCTTGCGTAACGGGTTGGTACTTAAGTTAGCACTCTTCACGTCACACTGCTAAAATGAGCATTTGTAGGTAAAGGGAAAAGGAGGTGACAGATGCTTCCAGATAGAAGACGCTTGGTATTGCGCGCATTGATTGAAGAATATATTGATCGCGCTCTTCCCGTGGGTTCTCGTACGTTAGTTGAACGTTATAACTTAGGGATTAGCTCTGCTACGGTGCGCAGCGAACTGTCCCTTCTTGAAGAAATGGGATATTTGACCCAGCCTCATACCAGTGCTGGTCGTGTTCCAACCGATTTCGGATACCGCGCCTTTGTGGATGATCTGTTGCAGAATAACGATATCCAGGCCGATTCGAAAACGATGGAAGAGCTGCGCAAAAACGCTGATGACGTGGACGATCTATTGGACAAAACGTCCCAAGCCCTGGCACGCCTTACCGACTGTATGACCGTTTTGGTGCCACCGCGTTTTCTTTCGGTGGATATTCGCATGGTCAACCTGGTGTTGTTGCCTTCAAAGCGCTTGCTTATTGTGATCGTGACTGAAGATGGTCAGGTATTCGATCGTCAGATGGATATTCCTGAAGGTATTACCGAAGACCATATTACTCATATCCAGGAAATGGTTAATAACGTGTTAGCAGGGAAGAATCTTTCCTTTGAAAGCGATAAGCTTCCTTTTGATATGAATGATATTCACGATGACTTTTTCCAGGTGGTTATCAGTGAAATTCTGACGTGCTTAAAAGAAAAGAATGCCATCAAAGCTCACCCGCTCGGTATGTCGCATTTGTTGGGTAAACCTGAATTTAGTGATCCCACCTGTTTGATGCCTGTACTTGAAGAGCTTGAAGGTGATACTATGCTTCTTCGCGTGTTCGATGATGCAGTGCAATCGGATAATCCGGTGGTGCGTATCGGACACGAAAATGATTCTGATGCGCTTTCCAGCGTGTCGGTAATCGCCAATCGTTTTGGCGAAGAGCAACATCGCGGTTTAATCGTGATTGTGGGTCCTACTCGCATGAACTATTCGAACGTGATAACTGCAGTACGAGCTGCACAAAAGATTCTAAAAGACCTATAAGTCTGAAAGAGAGATTGAACCTCAATGGCTAAAGACCTCTATGAAATTCTTGGTGTTGATAAAACTGCCAGCGATGATGAAATTAAAAAGGCTTTTCGTAAGAAGGCCCGCCAGCTTCATCCTGACATCAACAAGGCTCCTGATGCTGAGGATCGTTTTAAGGAGCTCAATGAGGCATATGATGTTTTGAGTGATCCGGCAAAGCGTGCTCAGTATGATCGCTTTGGCACTATTCCTGGTGCTGCAGGTGCTGGTCCTTCAGCTGTTGATTTCGAAGATCTTTTTGGCGGCTTTGGCATGGGCGACATCTTTAGTTCGTTCTTCGGTGGTGGCGCCGGCGGCGGTCGTGCCCAGGTGCGCCGCGAAGGTCGTGATATGGGCGTGGGCCTGCGTATTACGCTTGAAGAAGCAGCAGCAGGTGTGCATAAGGAAATCGTGTATGACCGTTTGGCTCCGTGTCCGGATTGTAAAGGTACCGGTCTAGGTGAAAACGGCAAAGAGGTAACGTGTCCTGATTGTAATGGTCAGGGCCGTGTTGTCACCGTCCAACATACTATTGTGGGTAACATTCAGACCGCTTCCACCTGCTCTCGTTGCGGTGGTTCAGGCAAGATCATTGAAAACCCGTGTTCTGAATGCGAAGGTCAGGGTCGCGTACCTGATCGTCAGCGCATTTCGGTTGATATTCCAGTGGGCATTCAGGACGGTCAGCAGCTGCGTCTGTCTGGTTACGGTGAAGCTGGTATTAGAAATGCCACCCCGGGAGACCTGATTGTAACCATTCGTATCGAAGATCATGAATTCTTTGAACGCGAAGGTAACGATCTGCATTGCTCTGCTGCTATCAGCATGGTTCAGGCTGCTCTTGGTTGTCAAATTGAAATAGATGGCATCTTTAAGGGTGAAAAGGTGAAGGTGAATATTCCTGAGGGGTGCCAGTATGGCCAGGTAGTTCACGTTAAGGGTTTCGGTATGCCGAAGTTCCGCAGCGATGCCCGCGGGGATATGCATGTTCACATTGAAGTGAAGATCCCGACGCGTCTGTCTAAGACCGAGCGCGAAATCTTGGAAAAATTTGCCGATGAAGCAGGCGAAGAGTTCTCCAAGCAACGCAGCCCTTTGCAGAAGCTTCGTGATGCCTTTAACGGTTAGTGTTCCTCCTACAGCTTGAATGTCTGCGATATGTCGCTACCTCATTTCTTTTTAGATGAACAGATTATTGCCTCTTACGACCATGCCACAGATGGGTGTTGGGGCGTATTCGCTTTGGAGCTTTCTTCTGAAGACATAAAGCATGCTAAGGCTATGCGTCTTGGGGTGGGAGAACATATTGCCGTCATTGACGCGGCTCAGGATTACTTCGAATGCGAGGTGGTCGCCTTTTCTGCCGATCAGGGCCTTATGGTTCGCATAGCTCAGCATTTGGATGCTACGCCTCGCCCTTCAATTGTTCTTTTTCAAGGCATTGCTAAAGGCGAAAAGATGGACCTTATTATTCGTCATGCCACCGAAGTGGGTGTATCGCGGTTCGTGCCGTTAAAGACCGAACGCTGCATCGTTAAGATGGATGACAAGAAGGCACGCAGTCGCGTTGAACGCTGGAAGGCAATCGCTAAAAGTGCGTGTATGCAAAGCGGTCGATCGGATAGGGCACTTGTGGATATGCCTTATTCTGTCAGAGAGCTTGCGCAGGCAACAGAGCTTTTATCTTTGCTGGATGTGTTGCTCATTTGTTGGGAAGAAGCCCCTGGCACAGCCCATTTGGCTCAGGCGCTTTTGGCATGCAAAACAGCTTCTCCATCAACTACGGCTACTACGGCTTTTGCTGGATCATGTAAAGCGTCTTTCCCCTGTGTTGGGGTAGTGGTTGGCCCTGAAGGGGGCCTGACAAATTCGGAAGTTGACGCTCTTTTGACAGCACACAATAACGCTCATCTTGTTTCGTTGGGATCGAGTATTTTGCGTACTGAAACAGCAGGCATTGTTGCTCCTGCTTTGGTGATGTATGAATTGGAGCGTAACGCGTGAAGGTATCCGTTGTTAACTTGGGATGCAAGGTAAACCGCGTTGAATCTGATTCAATTGCGCTTGCGTATTTGAATCGTGGTGCCACGATTGTAGATGCACATCAAGCAGACACGATTGTGGTTAACACCTGTACTGTGACCGGTGAAGCGGAAAAGAAAACGCGCAAGACCATTCGAAAAGTTCTTCGGGAAAATCAGCATGCTCAGGTGATGGTCACAGGCTGTGCGGCGGTTATCGATCCGGACTTTTTTAAGAGCTTGGATAAGCGCATAGCGGTTATCGATAAAACAGAATTATTAGATGCTATTTCTGCCGATGAAACTCCCTATGCAGCACTTCGTCAGGGACGCGTGGGTCAGGGTTTTCCAACACGTGTGGCGGTTAAAGTGCAAGATGGTTGTAATCATTCGTGCACGTATTGCATCGTGCATGTAGCGCGTGGCAGGGCTTGGTCGCGCCCCTATGCAGATATCGAACAAGAGGTGCTCCTGCTGGCATCTGAGGGCGTAAAAGAGATGGTGCTGGCTGGTATCGATTTGGGTTCGTATTCCTATGTGGAGCCCACTTGTGCGCGCGTTGCTCTTCAGGGCGATGTCGTAAAGCACGCTGCGTTGGCAGTGCAAAGAAATACGACATCGGAGAAAGCTCTTACGCAGAAATGCGTGCGTCTGTCTTTAGCAAACATGGTGGCCCGCCTGTTAGCTGCGCTTGACAAGCGAGGGTATAGCGATGTGCGTCTGCGCATTTCTTCGATTGAACCACGTTCGATAAACCAAGATTTTATCGATCTTTTGGGGTCTGCTCAGGGTCGCGTGTGCCGTCATTTACATTTGCCTTTACAGTCGGGCTCAGACAAGGTGTTGCGTCAAATGAACCGCCCCTATACGGCAAAAGACTATCTTGATCTGGTTGATAAGCTGAAAGCTGCAGCAGGCGACATTTCTCTTTCTACCGATGTAATAGTGGGTTTCCCCGGAGAGTCTGACGAGGATTTCGATGAAACCCTTAAGGTTGTTCAAAAGGCAGGATTTACCAAGGTACATGTGTTTCGGTATTCAAGACGCGAAGGAACGCCAGCTGCAGAGCGTTCTGATCAGGTGGATGCCCAGGTAAAAGAGGCACGCGCGCATCAGCTGATACAGCTTGCAGACGATTTGCGCCGCGATTACGTGGAGCGAAATGCAAACCGTAGGGAATTGATCGTTGTTGAAGGGGAAGGCTGGGGGATGAGCGAGTCGTATTATAAAGTGCGGGTTGATAAAACTATCACACCCGGCAGCGTTATTCAGGCTTGCTTAACAGACGCAGACCCCTCTGGTATGGTGAACGTATGAGTGAATCAGAAACAATAAATGTCACACTTCCTATTCCGCCCTCCGTTTCACCGGCATTGTTGGTTGGATCGGGTGATGAGTTTCTTCATCTTATTGAACAGGATTTTGACGCCCGAATCACCATACGCGGTGATAGCATCTTGCTTTCAGGCAGCCCTCTTGAAATACAATCGCTGACCACGTTATTCACCGACTTGATTAAAATGCTGGAAGCTGAACAGACGCTTTCTCGTGATGATGTCAAGCGTTGCCTTGCTTTGCTGAAAACTGGGGAATATGCACCACCAACGCTTAAAGATGATGTCATTTTGACGTATCGTGGTCGCTCTATTCGTCCAAAAACGCCGACGCAAAAAACCTACGTTGATGCGATTCGCAAGAATACGATTACCTTTGGCATTGGACCGGCTGGCACGGGTAAGACCTATCTGGCCATGGCCATGGCAATCGCCGCATTAAATGACAAGCAGGTTGGTCGTCTTGTTTTAACACGCCCGGTAGTAGAAGCGGGTGAAAACTTAGGCTTTTTGCCCGGTACCCTGACCGAAAAGATTGATCCATATATCCGACCACTCTACGATGCACTCTACGAATTAATGGATGGGGCACGTGCAACACGCTATCTCAACGATGGCACTATTGAAATTGCGCCGCTTGCCTTCATGCGCGGTCGCACTTTAAATGACGCTTTTATTATTTTGGATGAAGCGCAAAATACCACGCCTCAGCAAATGAAAATGTTTTTGACGCGTTTGGGTCTTGGCTCGAAGATGGTTATTACCGGTGACATCACTCAGGCAGACCTACCAAAAGGCATTTCTGGATTGAAGACCGTTCGCCAGGTGCTTGATGGCCTTGAGGACATTGCTTTTTGCGAATTTAAGAATGTCGATGTGGTGCGCCATTCGCTGGTTGCCAAGATCGTCGAAGCCTATGCGCGCGCTGAAGAAATGAATCTTCGTCTGTAAAGGAAAGAGCATCCATGCAAATCAATATTCTGATTGAGCACGGCAGTGCCGATATTGAGCCTCTAGATATTGAAGGATTGGCCACCTTCGTTCTGCATGAAATGCAGTACCCAGAAAATACGGATGTTTCGATCTCCTTTGTGAGCGATGAGAAAATCCATAATCTGAATCGTGAATATCGTGGTATCGATCGTCCGACTGATGTCCTTTCATTTGAGTGCGATAACGTTCCTTTTGAAGACGAAGATCTTTCTCAGGTGGAGGAATTCGAGCTTGGCGACGTTATTGTAGCTAGTGATGTAGCAAAGCGCCAAACCGAAGAGTTTTCGACTACCTTTGAAGAAGAAATCACCCTTTTGGTAGTTCATGGTTTGCTGCACCTGTGTGGATATGACCATATTGAAGATGATGAAGCTGAGGTAATGGAAGCCCTTGAGCGCAAGCTCATCGCCGCCTGGAATGAGCAGCGTCATGAGCGAGCATAGTAAGATGCCCAACAAGCGCTTTACGCTCTTTGAGGCATTTGCCTGTGCTATGCGCGGCATTATGGATACGGCCCATGAGCGTAATTTCAAAATTGAGCTTGGCTTTATGGTGCTCTGCATCATATTGGGATTCATTTTTGAAATTACGCTCGTTGAATGGCTGGTTGTGCTGGTCTGTTTTGGGCTGGTTCTGGGCGGTGAATGCTTCAATACCGCCTTGGAAGCCATTGTCGATCTTGCAAGTCCCGATTATCACGAGTTGGCCCGTCTGGCAAAAGACGCTGCAGCGGGCGCCGTTCTTTTGTTTTCCCTTGCTTCACTGGCGGTGGGCATCTGTATTTTTGCTCCCCGCATTTTTGAACTCGTGGGCATTTTCTAGGGTATGTCATATAGCACATGCCATACCATGCCATATAGTGCAGAACGTATTACGCATAACGCAGTAAAGGAATCCTATGACCATGTCAGCTTCTTCTGAACATACAACAATAGACCCAGCTTCCATTGATCCTGAGACGTTCAAATCGGGCTTTGTCACGTTGATTGGTCGTCCCAGCGCAGGCAAATCCACCCTGCTCAATGCCATCATGCACAAGAAACTTGCCATAGCTTCTCCCACGGCACAAACGACGCGCCATCGTTTTCGCGCTATCCATACCACCCCTGCCCATCAGATGGTTATTGTCGATACCCCCGGTGTACATAAGCCCCATGATGCGCTTGGCGAAGAACTTAACACCACCGCTATCAAGTCTCTCGATGGTATCGATGTGGTTGCCTTTGTACTGGATGCCAGTGCTGCGTTTGGCAGTGGCGATGAGCGGGTTATCAAAGAACTTGCTAGCTGTAAGGCACCTAAAATTCTGGTATTGACTAAAACGGATGTAGTTGATGACGATACGCTTGCCCGTCAACGCGATTGTGCGCTAGAGGCTGGGAAGTGGGATGATGTTGTGGCGGTTTCTTCTATCACGGGGGACAATATTGATGCCTTTATAACATCGGTAGAGCAGCTTTTGCCCTGTGGCCCTTTATGGTTTCCCCCCGATATGGAAACCGATCAGCCGATTGAGGTTATTGTTGCAGAATTTATTCGTGAAAAGATCCTGCTCACTGCCTACGATGAAGTGCCTCATGCAGTAGGGGTTGTGGTGGAAGAAATGAACTACAACCGCCGCAAAAACCTTGAGCGCATTTATGCCAACGTCTATGTGGAACGCGATAGTCAAAAGGGCATTATTATTGGAAAGGGT
The DNA here is from genome assembly GCA_900539675.1 of uncultured Coriobacteriaceae bacterium. GTDB lineage: Bacteria > Actinomycetota > Coriobacteriia > Coriobacteriales > Eggerthellaceae > Anaerotardibacter. Next base: position 23,659 of record UQDJ01000019.1, read on the forward strand.
GGCAGTGCCATTAAAGAGGTGGGCACTCAGGCGCGTAAGGATTTAGAGGTATTACTCGGTTCCAAGGTCTTTTTGGACTTGCAGGTCAAAGTCCGCAAAAACTGGAGGCGCGATTTAAATCAAATTCGTCGATTCGGATATGGTGAAGGCGTCTAAAAGCTTCGCACCAGAGGCTAGAGGCTAGAGACAAAGTCCGTAAGCGTTATGTGTTACAAGGGAATCATTGGCGTGACGGTGCAAAGAATCGTTGGTTAGCTGGACCATGGCAAGTGAAACCTATACCACTAAGGGTTTGGTACTTAAGCGTACCAAGTTGGGCGAAAGCGATGTTATTTGCACGCTCTTAGCTGAAGACGGCTCCCAAATTAAAGCGGTCGCCAAGGGTGCTCGAAAGCCATCGTCGTCTTTCACCTCGCGTTTAGAACTTTTTTCCGCTTGCGATCTCCTTATCGCCCGTGGTCGAAATCTGGATATTATCAAAGAAGCACGCCTGATTGAAGGAAATGCGGCTTTGCGTGAAAGCTTGACGCTTACCGAAGCGGCATCACCTATGGTGGAAATCGTTGAGCGTGCCACGTTGGAATCACTTGAAAATCCACAGCTTTATCCTTTGACGCTCAAGGCGCTTGGAGTTTTGCCTCACGTAAACGAACATGCGCTTCTTGGTATCACGGCAGCACATCTTATTAAAACAGTGAGTTTCTTAGGCTTTAAGCCCGAGCTTTCTTGCTGTATTGTCTGCGGGGATACGGATGTGGTTACCCATGCGCTATCCTCCAAGCACAAGGTGGCATTTTCTTCACTTGAAGGTGGCATTGTGTGCTCAAAATGTGTGCCCTTTGTTGAAACGGTATGGGTAGAACCGCAGGTAATACAGTGGGCACAGGTATTGCTGTATTCCACGTTTGAAGAGATCCAAGGTTTTGAATTGGACAGCTCAACACAGTTGGGATTGCTGCGATTTTTACAAACCTGGATCAAAGAACATATCGGGTTTACCTTAAAGTCGCTCACCTATGTGTTTTCTTATGGACTGGCCTAATCACTTCTTGTCGGCGTGTCGTAAAGGCTCTATACTTAATCGGCTGCAAAGCGCGGCGGGCTCTTCGCTTAGCCGATATGCACCACTTGCTTATCAGCTCAGCTAAGTAGCTCTATAGTTGTAACTTAAGAAGAAAGGTGGATCGATGCCAGATAAGAACAGCATCTCCAAAGAACGCACTGCACAGCTGATTGCCGAATATGGCAAGAGCGAGCACGACTCCGGTAGCGCTGAAGTGCAGGTTGCAATCCTCTCCGAGCGTATTCGTAACCTCACCGAGCACCTGAAGGCTCATCCGAAGGATCATCACACCCGTCGTGGTCTGTTGATGCTGGTAGGTAAGCGTCGTCGTCTTCTGGTATACATCAAGAATCGTGACATTCTTGAGTATCGTGAGCTCATCAAGAAGCTTGGCATTCGCGACAACATTTAAGTTACGCATCAAGCCCGCATATCCATGCGGGCTTTTGCATATTAAAGCGGTCGGCGGTTGGGGCAATCGCTGCTCGTGCGTCTAGAAAGCTGACGCAAAGAGGCTTTGCGCAATGAGGCGCAAGGGAAGAGGAAGAACCTTATGAACATTGTTACCGAATCATTTGAGCTTTACGGAAAGCGCTACACGCTTGAAACGGGCGAATTGGCCAAGCAGGCTAGCGGCGCGGTAAAGGTCACCCAGGGTGACACCACGATGTTGGTCACCGCCGTTATTTCCAAGGAGGAAAAAGACTATGACTTTTTCCCTTTGACGGTCGACTTCATCGAAAAGATGTATGCCGTAGGTCGCATTCCTGGTGGTTACTTGAAGCGTGAAGCAAAGCCCAGTGATAAGGGTATCTTGACGGCTCGCATGATTGACCGTCCTATCCGTCCTGGTTTTGCCGATGGCTTCAAACAGGAAGTTCACATTGTTGCAACAACGCTCGTCGTTGACGGCGAAAATCCGCCTGACTGCGTAAGCGTTATGGGTGCTAGTGCTGCTTTGATGTGCGCGAGCGCTCCGTTTGATGGTCCTTGTGCCTGCGTGCGCATCGGCCGCGATATCGAAACTGGCGAATTCATCGTTAATCCCACCTACGATGAGCAGAAGCACTCCGACTTGGAATTGACGATTGCGGGTACCGCTGACTACATCTCCATGGTTGAAGCCGGTGCTGATGAAATTTCTGAAGAGGACATGCTCAAGGCTATGACCTTTGGTCAGGAAGCAATTGCTGCATTCTGTGAAAAGCAGGCTGAGTTTTTGGCTAAGGTTAATCCTGAGCCTAAGGAATGGCCTATTCATGTTGCTGATCCTTCCATTGCTGAGCGCGTTGAAGCTCACTTTGACGAAATGTCTCAAGCTCTCAAGGATGCTGACAAGCAGGCTCGTATGGGTAAGGTTGACGATCTGAAAAAGGCAGTTACTGAAAACGACTTTACCGAAGAAGAGCGCGAAGCCTGGGGCAGCGATATTGCTGCAGCACTGAAGACCCTCGAAAAGCATGCTATGCGTGCTATGGTTATTGAAACCGGCGAACGTGCTGACGGCCGTACGTCAACTGATATTCGTCCCCTCTACATCAAGGCAGGGTATCTGCCCCGTGTTCACGGTTCTGGTTTGTTCCAGCGTGGTCAAACCCAGGCACTTTCCATCTGCACTTTGGGTATGCTCAACGAATGGCAGCGCCTTGACACTATTGAACCAATCGAGGGCAAGCGTTATATGCACCAGTACAATTTCCCGCCTTACTGCACTGGTGAAGTGGGCCGCATGGGTGCACCAAAGCGTCGTGAAATTGGCCATGGTGCGCTGGCTGAACGTGCTTTGGTACCAGTGCTGCCAAGCGAAGAAGAATTCCCATACGCTATTCGTGTAGTTTCTGAAATCCTTGAGTCCAATGGTTCGTCTTCCATGGCTTCTACCTGCGGCTCTACGCTCGCATTGATGGATGCTGGTGTACCGATCAAGGCACCGGTTGCTGGCATAGCAATGGGTCTGATCAAAGAAGGCGACGATATCGTGATCCTCTCCGACATCCAGGGTCTTGAAGACTTCTTGGGTGACATGGACTTTAAGGTATGCGGTACGGAGCATGGTATTACGGCACTGCAGATGGACAATAAGGCTAAGGGCCTTTCAGTAGACATTTTGGCTCGTGCTTTGAAGCAGGCAAAGGAAGGCCGTGCTTTCATCATGAAGGCAATGCTTGAAGCTATTGATAAGCCGCGTTCTGAAATCAGCCCTTATGCTCCTCATATCGAAACTATCCACATTCCCATCGACAAGATCCGCGATGTTATTGGCTCTGGCGGCAAGGTAATTCGTGGTCTTCAGGATGAAACTGGCGCAACGATCGAAATCGATGAAGATGGTACGGTGCGCATCGCTTCGGTTGAAGCTGCTTCTGGTGAAGCTGCTAAGCAGGCAATTTTGGGCATTGTTAAGGTGCCTGAAGTGGGCGAGATATATGAGGGCGAAGTTGTTGGTATCAAGGACTTCGGTGCGTTTGTTCGCTTAACTCCTGGCAAGGATGGCCTGTTGCATATCTCTCGCATGGCCAATGGTCGTGTGGGCAAGGTTGAAGATGTGTTGCACGTTGGTGACATCGTTAAGGTTGAAGTTATTGAGGTTGGCGAAAATGGTAAAATCAGCCTCGATCGTGTCGATAGGCCCGATGTTGCAAGCTCCCCACGCCACAATGGTAATTCGCATGGTCATGACGGCAATGCAGGCCGCAAGCCTCGCCGTCGTCATCACGACGAGTAAGTTGTATCAGCGTTTTGCGCATGAATACATACTCATGGCAGACATGAGTACCTCCGTTGAAAATTGACACGAATCCCCCTGTGCGGTGTTTCCGGACAGGGGGATTTCTTTGGGAAGGGTTAAGGGTATGTATACCTACAAAACGAAAGGAACCTGTTCGCGTGAAATTTCCTTTGATGTAGTGGATGGCAAGGTGTGCAATGTATCCTTTTTGGGTGGCTGCAATGGCAATTTGAAAGGTATTGCAGCTTTGGTAGAGGGCATGCCGGTAGATGATGCCATTGCATCACTGGAAGGAATTCGTTGTAACTCAAAGCAAACCAGCTGTCCTGATCAGTTGGCACGTGCCTTGAAAGCGTATGAGGAATAACCATGAGTCATAAGACTACCGTATTGCCCAATGGCATTACCGTCATAACGGAAACTATGCCCAGCGTTCGATCCATTTCACTGGGGTTGTGGTTTAACGTAGGCACCCGCGACGAACGCGCCGATCAGGCAGGTCTTGCACATTTCATGGAACACATGATGTTTAAGGGTACGAAGTCACGCGATGCCTATGACATCTCTATGCAATTTGACCGCCTTGGTGCTGAATATAATGCTTTTACCTCGCGCGAATACACGTGTTTCTATGCCCGGTTTGTTGACGATAAACTCAAAGCTGCTTTGGAAATCTTGGCGGATATGGTCATCAATTCCACGTTTGCTCAAGAGGCTATCAATACTGAGCGTGAAGTGGTTATTGAAGAAATTGCTCGCAGCGAAGATACTCCAGATGATTTTATCTTCGATTTATATACCTCTTCTAACCTGCCTTCTCATGAGCTCGGGCTTCCCGTATTGGGAACCCGTGAAGCCGTGGGTTCCTACGTTCATGACAACTGTCAAGAATTTCACGATGAATACTACTGCACGGGTAATCTGGTTCTATCTGCAGCGGGTAATGTGGATCATGAAACGCTGCTGGCCCTTGTTCAGGACCTGTTTGAACCTATGCGCAAAGCCCCCAAGCATCTACGCCATTTAAGTGTGCCAAAGTATGGCAAGGGCGTCTTTGCACAAACGCGTGATATCGAACAGGCTCATGTGGTTTATGGTGTGCCGTGGTTTGGTATTGGTGATGCGCGTCGTTATGCTGCAGGAGTGCTTACGACCCTTTTGGGCGGATCTATGTCTTCGCGTCTGTTCCAAGAGATTCGAGAGCAGCGTGGGCTAGCCTATTCGATCTATGCCACGCAGGGTTCCTATCAGGGAGCGGGGCAGTGGTGCGTCTATGCGGGCACCCGTCCAGGAAATCTTTCTGAAGTGGTAGGGCTCATTACGGCTGAACTTACCAAGCTGGTTGAACAGCCGGTTCCAGAAGAGGAACTGAACCGTACCATAGATTTCATTTCAGGACAGTTTTTGCTTGGATTGGAAACCACCAACTCTCATATGGTCCGATTAGGTAAGCGCGAAGTGCTAGGATTAGAGCAGATTTCTGCCCAGGAGCAGGTGGAACGCTATAAGTCGGTAACGGCCGGTGACGTGCAAACGCTGGCCGTTGATATGCTGACGCAGCCGCCTACGGTTGCGGTTGTGTCTGCATATACTCAAGAAGAAGTAACTGAACAATTATCCCAATACGTGTGAGAGGTGTGAATCATGATTAGTGTTGCGGTCGCTGGATGTTGTGGACGTATGGGATCAGCTGTGGTTGATGCGGTTAGTGCCGCTGGTGATATGACGTTGGTATGTGGTATTGATCCGCATCCTAAGGATGTGAAATACCCTGTTTACCGCTCAATCGAAGAGGCCCTTGATGCAGCACGCTTTGATGTGCTGGTCGATTTTACCCAGCCTGATGTGGTTGCAAAGACCTTGCGTGTTGCGCTGCCCGCAGGCGTCGACTGCGTGGTTGGTACGACGGGTCTGAACAATGAAACCCTCCAACAGCTTGCTGACAGTGCAAAGCCTGGCACATGTTTATTCTACGCACCTAACTTTACGACTGGTGCTGTGTTGATGATGGAATTTGCAAAGGCAGCAGCGCCCTATTTTCCAGAAGCCGAAGTTTTAGAATTTCATCATTGCAACAAAAAGGATGCACCTTCTGGGACGGCGGTTCGCACGGCTGAAATCATTGCCAATAATCGTGATTTCACCAGCCAAGCTCCCGGTAAGGAAACCGAAATTGCTGGTGCCGAAGGGGCACGTGGCGCTCTGATCGATGGCGTTCCTGTCCACTCTATTCGTTCGATGGGCTTTGTCGCCAGTCAGGAAGTGATTTTTGGTTCCATGGGTCAAACCTTGACTATTCGTCATGATTCTTGGGATCGCACCTCTTATATGCCCGGTGTGCTGCTTGGCATCCGTTCGGTCGGAAAATGTGACGGCTTAATCGTTGGTTTAGAGAACTTCATGGCATAGGCTATAAGGTCGTGCCATAATGAGCCCCGTTGAAACTCTTATTAAAGGAGGAAACATGAACACTGCTGCAGAGCCCCGCTTTGGCCGCATGATTCCCGCTATGGTAACCCCATTTGATGAGAATCTTGAGCTCGATTTGAAGCAGGCTCGTGCTCTTGCTCGACGCCTCATCGATGGCGGTGCAGATGCCTTAGTCATCAATGGCAC
>UQDJ01000020.1 GCA_900539675.1 uncultured Coriobacteriaceae bacterium
AATTTGTTTCTATTCAAAGTCGTATAAATCCTTGGTAGCGTTTTTGAAATCTTCATAGACTTCCTGTGCTATGGCATCATCTACGACCAATTCAAAATTTACTGGTTGACCCTCATCGTCAAGTTCGGTTACCTCCAAAACGGTCACTTCGCCCGATCCGCCAACTTCCCCATCATCGCCAACATTGTAGAAAAAGCCATAACGACGACCGTTGTGAATAATTAGTCCCAAGAATTCCAAATCTACTGTATCCCCGGATTCATCTTGGAAGGTATACACCATACCCTCTTCAACCGGTGGTGCAAAATTGGGCGCACTACCCTCTCTCATTGTTCTTTCCTCTCTTTAAATAAGTAATATCTATCTAATACTTGTTGCGCACGATGGTTCTGCAGCAACTTATAGGAAGCACCTTGTAGAAATCAGGCATCCTGCTGAATACTTTCACTGTAACTATAACTATGATATCGCTCAGGCATAAAGCGTAAGAAACTATACCTAAACTGTTACCAGAGCGATGCCTAGCATACTATATCAATCGGGCTGCCAACATACTTGCTAGCAGCCCGATTACATTACCCATCAGGGTTTGTTATTTAAAGCGTGTTTGTCAACGGAAATGCTACCGCTTCTTCTTCCCTGCGCGTAGGTTCTTTTTCGAACTGCTTGATCTGGGTATTGTGTTGGGTGTTGTGCTATCTGCACCGCCAGCACTTCCCCCTTTTCCGGAGTTTTCGCTTTGGTTGGCAGTAGAGCCAGATCCACCAGCACTACCCGAAGTGCTACTTGCGTCAGAACCCGATTCAGTAGCGCTGTGCGAAGCAACGCTTGTGCCAGATGCCGATCCACTATCAGCAGTCTTTGTCACATCTGCCTTCGGAAACGTAAAGGCAAATGTTGCCAAACGAACCTCAGTGCCATACTTCTTAATAAGCTTGCGATTCTTCGGTTCGCGCGACTTCCACATAGCATAGAGCGGACTTGCCACAGCAAACGGTGAATACGTGCCACACAGAAGACCTACCGTCATTGCAAATGCAAAGCCCTTTAAGGTTTCGCCACCAAAGATCAGCATGCCTAAAACCGGTACCAGTGATGTCAACGTGGTGTTCATGGTACGAATTACAACCTGATTGATGGAATGGTTGGCCATCGTCATGAAGTTGCACTTCGGCGTTTCGCCCGTCTTAATGTTGTCGTTAATACGATGGAACACTACCACCGTATCGTAGAGCGAATAACCCAAAATAGTCAGCAGAGCTGCAACGGTTGTTGGCGATATTTCGCGGCCAAACAGCGCGTAAGCACCCACCACGATAATAAGGTCGTGCATCAAGCCCACAATAGCTATCAGGCCCATCTTGTATTCAAAGCGAATGCCAATATAGGCAATAATCAGCAAGAGCGACACAACCAGAGCAATCACCGAAGACTGGATAACACCAGCGCCCCAGTCAGGGCCTACCGTATTAGCCTCATAGCTATCGCTTGAAAGACCAAGGGTGGAAGCAATTTGTGCAGCCGAATGACTTGCCCCTTCAGGCGAGGTGTCTGAGGTACGAATCAAAAAGCCGGGAGCACCATCGGTGTTGGTGGTCTGAACCGTTGCATCCGATTCGCCAGCTGCTGCACAGGCAGCGCGCATGTCTTCAATGCTGATATCGCCCGTGTCGTGGAATGAAATAGACGTACCACCAACAAATTCGATGCTGAACTGAACGCCCTTTATACCCACAATGGCAATAGAGCACACTACCAACAATGCCGAAATGGTCAGCAAAATCTTGCGAACGCCCAAGAAGTTGATGTCTTTTTTGATGAAGCGACCATGCAGCTGATCATACGTCTTGTGCGCAATGGGTTTAAGCTGGCCCTTTTCGCGCTTGTCTGCCTTCGTACCTTGAGTTGTGCCGTCTGCACCCTTGGCGCCATCAGCCTTGCCCTCTTGCGCCTTGATGGTTTGTACGCCATTTGCCTTGGCAGCAGCAGCATCCTTGCCAGAAGCCTTGACCCCAGCGCGCGCCATTTCGGATTCAGGAGATACGCTGCCATCAGTCAATTCGGCATATACAATAGCTGCTTCTTCACAGTCCTTGATACCCCAAAAGCCCGGATGGCGAGCAATAACATGCGGAGCAAGCACGCGAATAAGCGGCGCCTTCAACAGCAGCATCATCAAAATGTCGCAGATAATGCCTAGGGCAAGCGTCATGCCAAAGCCCTTAACAGAAGCAGACGCCAAGAAGAACAGCGTCAGTGCCGAAACCATCGTTACCAAGCTGGCGTCGATAGCAGTCTGAATGCCATGACGAACACCGGTTTGCGATGCCGCACGCACGCTTCTGCCCATACGAATTTCTTCGCGGAAACGTTCAAGAACCAGAATGGACGAGTCGGCCGCCATACCAATGGTCAAAACAATACCAGCAACGCCTGCAAGCGAAAGCGAGAACAGACCAAATGCCGAAAGCGTAGCCAAAAGGCCCAAATAGAAAATTGAAAACACCAGCATAGCCGCTGCAGTCAACAGACCCAGTCCGCGGTAGAACGCAATCAGGTAAATCATTACCAGAGCAAGGCCAATAATGGCAACAAACAGGCCGCTGGCAAGGGCATCCTGGCCCAGTGTTGGGCCAACTACCTGGCTCTGTTCGTAATGAAAGCTTACGGGCAAAGAACCGGATTCGAGTACCGTCTGAAGCGACTGAGCTTCTTCTTTGGTGTAGTTGCCCGTAATGGATACCTGGCCGCCATCAATTTCAGACTGAACAGCAGGAGCAGACTGAATTTCGCCATCCAGGATAATAACAATCTTACCGTGATCAGGTGCCAAATCGCGCGTTGCATCGGCAAATGCCTTGGTGCCTTCAGCGTCCAGCGTTACATCAACCGCGTAATCGCTACCGGTTTCGGATGCCTTATCTACCGACACGCGCTGAATATTTTCGCCCGTAATAAGCGGCGTATAGGTACCTGGCTCAACGCTGCGATACTGCATCTTGTTGGTCACAAACGTGTTGCCATAATCGTCGGTCACCGTTTGCTGCTGGGCATAGGTGCCGTTTTCAATAGCATCACGGTCGGCCTGGTTGGTAAAGCTATCCGCACGAGCGAATTCCAGCTTACCGGTTTTACCAATAGTAGAAAGTGCCGTCTGCGTATCGGACAAGCCTGGGATCTGAACCAAAATCTGATCCGTGCCCTGAACCTGAACGGTAGCTTCAGATGCACCCAACGCATTGACACGGGACTCAATGATGGCGCGGGACTTTTCCAGATCATCCTGAGTGATGTCTTCACCATTGGTGCTTTGAGCGGATAAGACAACCGAAAGACCGCCCTGAATATCAAGACCCTGATTAATCTTTTCTTGCGGTGGCGTAAACATAACCACCGATCCGATAACCAAAAGCGTGGTTAAAATGAGCAGCCACACATTGCGACGATTGGTATTACCGCCGCCAGCACGCTTAATGCGCTTTTCGCGCTCCTTTTGACGATGCGCCGCAGCAGCACGATTAGATTTTTCGGCACGCTTGCGCGCCTTTGCCTGCTGCTTTTCACGCTTGGCACGTTCGCGCTCACGCTCGCGGGCGCGCTCAGCGCGTGCCTTTGTTTTTGATTCTTCGTTGTTTTCAGTATCCGCCATAATAATCCTTATGTGTGAGTACCCCTCAATGAAGTGGTGAAGCTTATTCGCAGCTTATACGAACTTGTCCGAAAGCTTGCTTAACGCTTGCTCAAACTTGTCCGAAGCTCATTCGCAGCTTATATGCAGATTATATGCACGAAGCCGAGCGAACAGGCTCACACCAACGTTTAATAATAGCTGTTTTAATAATCCTGTGCAGCTGGTGAATGCATCCATTCCTGATAGAAGTCCTCGTACGCCCCTTGCAAGATGGCTTGGCGTGCGCGGCGCATTAAGTCCAACAGATAATGCAAGTTATGAATGCTTAACAGCACGCTGCCCAACATCTCATTTTGCTTTACCAAATGGCGAATGTAGGCACGCGTATGCGTCTTGCAAGTAGGACAGGTGCATTTCTCGTCGATAGGCCTAAAGTCCTTCGCGAAACGGGCATTGCGCATATTCATACGACCTTCGCTGGAAAATGCCGTACCCATACGCGCCGTACGGGTGGGCAGTACGCAGTCGAACATGTCCACCCCTTCATGCACCGCACGTACCAACGTGGTGGGGTTCCCTACCCCCATCAAATAGCGAGGCTTATCATTCGGGCAAGCGCGCGCTACTTCACCTAGGGTTTCAAACATTACCTCGTGATCTTCGCCTACCGAATAACCACCAATGCCAAAGCCCTTGAAATCCTTATGTCCTGCACAAACGCTTTCATCGCTGATCTTTTTCAAGCGCGCAATTGATTCCAGGCGCAAATCCAAGTGCATGCCGCCCTGGCAGATTGCAAACAATGCCTGGTCTTCTCGGGTATGAGCCGCCAAGCAACGACGAGCCCAATTCGCCGAAAGATCCACGGCGCGCTGCACAAATTCGCGTGTCGCCGGATACGGCGGACACTGATCTAGCTGCATAACAATATCGGCACCCAACTTCTGCTGAATGTCCATGTTAATTTCAGGCGTCCAACGAATCTTGCTGCCGTCATAGATAGACGAAAAAGTAACACCATCGTCGTCAAGCTTGAGGGTATCGGCCAACGAGAAAATCTGGAATCCACCCGAATCGGTAAGCATGGGACCGTCATACGCCATAAACTTATGCACCCCGCCCGCCTCTGCAATCAAATCGGCACCGGGGCGAAGGGAAAGATGGTACGTATTGGCAAGCACAATCTGAGCGCCCAGCTCTTTGAGCATCTGCGGGCGAATGCCTTTTACGGTGGCGCTGGTACCCACTGGCATAAACAATGGAGTACGTACTGTTCCGTGCGCCGTTTCAAAACGGCCCGCGCGCGCATGACCCGATTGCGCTTCTAAGGTGTAATCAAAAAGCGCCATGCTTACTCCTTGCATGCCAGATGCGGCGCCGTACCCGTTTCAGCCGCAGTTTCAGAACTGGCACCAGTTTCTGCACTGGCAACAGCACCACTTTCTGCACTGGCAGCACCACTTTCCGCACCCGCCTTACATGCAGGCAACGCTTCAGCGAACTTCAAGAAGTCAGCCAATGAACCATGCTTTACGGTTTCGATATCAAAACCATCGGGATTAAGCAGCCAATCGGTAACCAAGTAGCCGTCCAATCCCAACTGCATTGCCGCCAAATCTTCGCGGGTATTGTTACCCACCATCAAAATATCCTCAGGAGCAAGCCCAATACGAGCCACGTTTTCGCGGTAATACTTCAGATGAGGCTTAGTGGAAGTGGAGTTATCAAAGACCGTAATGTGGTCAAACACATCTGGGTCAATGCCTGCCCACTGCACGCGCTGTCGCACTGCTTCAATAGGAAAAACCGGCATGGTGGTCAGATACAGCGGATAGCCCTTTGCCTTGAGCGTAGTAATAATTTGAGCAGCTTCTGGCGCAGGCTTAATCAATTCGCCCAACTTCGCAAATTCGTCTGCATAATAGTGCGCCATCATCTCTTCGAGCTCTTCTTTGGGCTTGTGAAGCAATTCACAGAATACCCGCCAAAAGCGTTGATCGTTCCTGCCGCCTTCTTCAACAATCATGGCTTTCACGCCACGACCAAGCGCGTCGATAAACACTTTGGGGTCATATCCTTGCTTAGCGGCAAACGCACCCATGCCTTTGAAATACGCCTGCAGAAATTCATCCATATCCACGGGCAATAGCGTGCCGTCCAAATCAAAGAAGATTGCCTTATAAGCTCGTTGGGGCATTGTGGGCATTCCTTCCTGTACAACTTCAGAATAATTAACAGATGCTAGTATAAGATACGCTGAAAGGAGCAAGCGACAACCTATGAAATTACTACTTCATGCCTGCTGCGGTCCCTGTTCGCTTGAACCAGTAAGGGTACTGCAACAAGCCGGGCACGACATAACTATTGCCTATCTGAATTCCAACATCGCACCAGCAAGCGAATACGAGCATCGCTTAAACACCTTGCTTGACTGGGCGAGATCGGTTGGCATTCCCGTCATCGAAGGTCCTTACGAACCCGAAAAATGGAACCAGGCTATCGCCAAGGCTTGGGGCGACGGCGCAACAGATGAACACCCCCGCGAAGACCGATGCCGCGCCTGCTATCGGCTGCGCATTGAAGAGTTGGCACGCTATGCCCACGAACATGGCTTTGAAGCTATAGGCACTACCCTTTCGGTAAGTCCTTATCAGTATGTCGACATTATCCAAGAAGAACTCGAGCGTGCTGCAGCAGCTTATGACGATGTACAGGCGCTGTTTCAGGACTATCGTCCCTACTATCAACAGGCAACTAAACGCAGCCGCGATTTAGGTATGTATCGCCAAAACTATTGCGGATGCGCTTATTCATATGCAGAAGCCGCCCAAGAGCGCGCCGAGCGCAAAGCTGCTCGCAAGAAGAAGAAAGAAGAAGAAAGAAGAGCCAAGTTGGAAGCCCTTACCACTGACGATTTTGATTACGATTTGCCCGAAGAACTTATCGCCCAGGAGCCTGCGCCCATCCGCGATGAATGCCGCCTTTTGGTTATGAAACGCGATACCGGCACGCTGGAAGATAAGATCTTTAAAGACATCATCGACTACTTAAAGCCTGGCGACTTGTTGGTCGCCAACGAAACGCGCGTTATGCCCGCCCGTCTTATTGGTGCCAAGCGCAACACAGGTGGCAACGCTGAAGTGTTTTTGCTTCGCGAAGCCAAACCGGCCGATCAAGCAAAAGCTGGTGGTCGTACCAATCAGCAAGCTGTATGGGAAGCACTCGTACGCCCCGGCAAGCGTCTTAAGCCTGGCGCCGTGGTGGACTTCACCAACAAAGCAGGCGATGTAATTCTTTCAGCAGAAGTTATGGATTGGATCGAAGATGCCCAAAAAGGCGAGCGCCTAGTTCGTCTTCACACCACCATGCCTTCGCTCGATGAAGCGCTGCACGCAGTGGGCCACACGCCGCTGCCGCCCTACATCAAAAACTATGCCGGCGACGAAGAGCTCTATCAGACGGTTTATTCGCACGAAGAGCGTTCGGCTGCAGCTCCTACCGCAGGCTTGCACTTTACTCCCGAATTGATTGAGCGCATTAAGGCTAAGGGAGTTGGCTGGGAGACGGTTCATCTGGAAGTGGGCTTAGACACGTTCCGTATTGTGGAAGAAACTAACCCGCGCGACCACCAGATTCATACCGAACGCTATACCGTTCCGCAAAAGACCGTAGATGCCATCAAGCGCTGCAAGGAACAAGGTGGCCGCGTTATTGCCGTTGGTACCACCAGCGTCCGCAGCTTGGAATCAGCATGGGATAATGAACGCGGTTTGGTGGCGCGCAATCGTGAAGCAACCAGCTTGTATATTTTGCCGGGCTTTGAATTTCATGTGGTGGATGAACTAATTACCAATTTCCACGTACCGCGCTCTACCCTTATGATGCTGGTTTCGGCTTTTTCGACCCGCGACAATATTATGAAAGCGTATCGTCATGCGATTAAGCGCAAATACCGCATGCTTTCGTTTGGCGATGCCATGTTTATCAGACAGTAACGACAACACCAATTACTCGCAACCACAGATTCAATCGCACATAAAAGGGGTGAAACCCATGGAAAAAGATACCGATCAAGACAAAGAGCTCCGCGTTGCCGTTTTGATTGACGCTGAAAATATTTCAAGCAAGTACGCCGGCATTATCTTGCAGGAAGCTGAAAGCTTAGGAAATGTTATCTACAAGCGCATCTATGGCAACTGGACCACTACCCAGCTCAATTCATGGAAACATGTCATGCTGGAAAACGCCATTCAGCCGGTACAGCAATACAGCAACACGGTTGGTAAAAACTCCAGTGACTCAGCGCTTATCATCGATGCCATGGATCTGTTGTATCAGCATCGACTGGATGCCTTCTGCATTGTTTCGTCCGATTCAGACTTCACGCGCCTTGCCAGTCGTCTGCGCGAATCCGAAATGTTCGTGCTTGGTATGGGCGAAAAGAAAACGCCGCGCTCCTTCATTTCTGCCTGCAACAAGTTTTCCTATCTTGATTTGCTCTACAAGGCAGCGCAGGAAAGCAGCAATAAAAACAAAGCTAAAACCAAGGCAAAATCTACCAAAACCAAAGATGAGTGCGCCGATAAACAAAAAGATGAACGCGCAGATAATCGCTCAGAGGAACTGGCAGAAGAACACACGAACACGAAAGAGCGCGCCGATGAGCGCACAGAGGAACGCGCCGAAGAGCACGCAGAAGAGCAAAGATTTGGGCGCGAAGAGGAACGAATCGATGAGCGCATCGATGAACGTGCAGATGAGCGTGCAGATGAGCGCACATCCAGCAAAAATGAAAACGAATCCTACGGCAAAGGCTCCGATATCACGGTAGTAACTAACACTCTTCGCGAAATTACTGAGGAATGCAGCGGGGACGATGGCTGGATTATTTCTTCACGCCTTGGCGCTCGTTTGAATAAACGCCTCCCCGACTTCGATACCCGAAACTTTGGTTTTAAGAAGTTTGTGCCCTTTGTAGAGTCGCTGGGCATTTTTGAGTCAAAGAGCATTCAAGCCCAAGAAGATCCCAACGTTAAGATGATTTACTTTAGGCTCATCGAAGAGTAGACGACACGTCTACTCTTCGCGTTTATTATCAGCCCCTACTCTTCGCGTTTCATCTTAAGCTTTGACGTATAGCCTTAGCTCTTTTGTGTTTATCTTCGGCTATTTGGGGTTTAACCTTCGCGCTCGTTCTTTGCACTTGCGTTTGCGTTTGCATTAGCTTTCGCATTCGCCTTTGCCGCTTTTATGCGCGCAAGTTCGGCATTCTTGTCAATATCGACATCCAGCTCTTCGACCATCGCTTCGGCAACAGGACACCCATCTTCACACCCATCCTTGTGCTCATGGGCACCCACACCGCAACACCCCTCTTTTGCGCAGCCCTCTTTTGCCATACCGCACGTACCTGCACTTGAGCACAGATCGCAGTTGATCGATTTTCCCGCACGCTTCTTGCGCACCATATTTCCAATAATGGCAGCCACAATAACTACCAGAACCAAAACTACAACAAGTGTTCCCAGATTCATGTGTTGCCCTTTCGTCTAACAAAAAGGGGTACTGCGCAATCTATTCTGCAGTACCCCCTCGTGATTATTTTGCAAGCAGCCTTATTCTTCGCTTTCGTAATCATTGCCAGGCTGCTTTTTTCGCCTTCGTGGTCACGTACCCAGCAGCCTTATTCTTCGCTTTCGTAATCATTACCAGGCGGCCTTGTTCTTCGCCTTCGCGGTCACGTACCAGGCGGCCTTGTTCTTCGCCTTCGCGGTCACGTACCAGGCGACCTTATTCTTCGCCTTCGAAGTCAACGGCACGCACCGACTTCTTGGAGCCTTCCCACTTGTTTGGGCGGAACAAAAGCCACAGAAAACCGATGAACAAAATGATGCCTACAACGGTAAACACGTTAAAGCTTACCAACCCCATAGCCAGACCAACAAACTGGTAGATCCACAGTGACACTACCCAAGCAATGCCACACTGATATCCAATCGCTGCCCAGAACCACTTGCCGTTGTTCATTTCGCGCTTGATAGCACCCATAGCGGCAAAGCAGGGAGCACACAGTAAATTGAATGCCATGAAGGAATAACCGGAAACAACATTAAACGCTGCTTGAACATTCTGATACCAGCCAGCATCGCCAGCATAGAGAATGCCGAATGTGGAAACCACGTTTTCCTTAGCAATAAGGCCCGTAACGGTAGCAGCGGTTGCCTGCCAATCACCCCAGCCCTGTGGGTAGAAGATCCAGCAGATAGCGCCACCGATGATTGCAAGCAACGAATCATTCTGATCGTCAACGGCCTGGAACACTCCATCAACAAACCCGTAGCCGGAAATGAACCAGATCACAATCGTTGCCAGCAAGATGATGGTGCCCGCCTTCTTAATAAACGACCACGCACGTTCCCACATGCTGCGCAGCACGCCGCCAATCGTGGGCAAATGGTATGCCGGCAGTTCCATAACAAACGGCGCCGTATCACCAGCAAAAAAGCGAGTCTTTTTAAGAATGATGCCGGAGCAGATAATAGCCAAAAGACCCAAGAAGTATGCCGATGGAGCTACCCACCACGTGCCGCCAAAGATTGCTGCAGCAAACAGCGCAATGATAGGCATCTTTGCAGAACACGGAATAAACGTGGTAGTCATGACGGTCATGCGACGATCGTTTTGGTTTTCAATCGTACGCGAAGCCATAATGCCCGGTACACCGCAGCCGGTGCCAATCAAAATTGGAATAAACGATTTGCCCGAAAGCCCAAAGCGACGAAACACGCGATCTAGAATGAAGGCAATGCGAGCCATATAACCACAGGACTCCAGCAATGCCAGTAAGAAGAACAGTACCAACATCTGAGGTACAAAGCCCAAAACAGCGCCAACACCAGCAATAATACCGTTAAGAATCAAATCCTGAAGCCAATCGGCACAACCGATGGCAACCAGCCCACTTTCAACCAAAGGAGGGATGCCCGGTACCCACGTGCCATAATCCGCTGGGTTTGGAGCAGAGCCTTCTATTTCTGATTTATATGTATCAGCATCTACGGTTGCTTCATTTCCATTGCCATCAACATAGGTTGCCGTGATACCTGCGTTGGAAGCTTCGTCAGCAAAATTGCTTGCCGTTGGATCAAGCCCTGCTTCAATGCCGGCGGCCTCAAAAGCGGCAATGGCATTTTGATCACCAGCATAAGGAGCTAATACTTCAAGCGATTCTTCGTAGGTGACTTCATCTACGTCGATGGTGGAGTTTTCACCCGTTTCATCGTCATACGATTCATACGAGCCGGTGATATTAGCAGCACTTGCCTGTTCTAAGAAGTTTTCAGCCGAAGGATCAAGTCCTGCATTAATGGCGGCAGTTTCAAACGCATCTACCGCACTCTGCGCATCATCATAAGCAGTGACGTCTTCATCGTACTGTTCCTGGCCGGGTCCCATAAACCAACCATCACCGAATAAGCAATCGTTTGCCCAGTCAGTCGCAGCGGTGCCCACTGTCGAAATAGACAGGTAATACACCAGCGTCATGATGATCACAAAAATTGGAAGCGCCAAAATTCGATTGGTAAGCACACGGTCAATCTTGTCAGACACGCTCATGTCCGACTCTTTTTCGCTCTTCGTGCGACACTTATCGATAATTGAGGAAATGAAATTATAGCGATCGTTAATGATGACGCTTTCAGCATCATCGTCGTTTTCTTTTTCCAGCTTAGCAATAATGTCGTCGACGTTGGGCGCATCGGTAAGCTTAGCGATAATCTTTTCGTCGCGCTCCAATAGCTTAATTGCATAAAAGCGCTTCAAGCGTGCAGGAACACTATCACCCAAACGTTCTTCCACCCCATGAATTGCTTCTTCAGCCGAAGCAGACAAGGTGATAGGTTCTGGAGTCATATCAGCGTTTAGCGTTTTGAGGCAGTTGATAACCTCATCGATGCCTTCGTTTTTGAGCGCAGATATTTCGATAACATGACAATGCAGTTCTTTGGAAAGCTGATCAATATTGATCTCATCCCCGCGGCGACGCACGATATCCATCATGTTAATCGCCACCACAACAGGGATGCCCATTTCTAGAAGCTGAGTGGTCAGATATAAGTTACGTTCCAGATTGCTGCCATCAACAATATTAAGAATGGCATCCGGTTTTTCTTCAATAAGAAAATTACGAGCAACCACTTCTTCGAGGGTATAGGGAGAAAGAGAATAAATGCCCGGCAAGTCAGTCACTTCAATGGACTTGTCATTTTTAAGAGCGCCTTCTTTTTTCTCCACCGTAACACCTGGCCAGTTACCAACGTACTGATTGGAACCAGTCAAAGCATTGAATAGGGTGGTTTTACCGCTATTCGGGTTGCCAGCAAGTGCAACTCTCATTACCAATCCTTTCGTGTTAAACCAAGGGGATATGTCTAACTCTCTTGTGTTGTAAGAATGTTTGCTTACCTGCGATTGTTTAAACGATACAGGTGACACGTTAGTTTATGCAATTTGCATCCTATATGGGTGTTCGTTTAAGAACGATCATATGCGCGCATTCGTTTAAGAGTTTTCGTCCAAGAGTGTTAGACCTGGTTAACTCTAAGCGATAAGAAAAACCGCACTAGAACAAGTAATAGATTCAGATCGCTATGCTTTCACAGCAATCGGGCTTGGATTCTGAAACATTACCTGCACTCAAGCGGTTAATCTATGCCACTTCAACCATCTCAGCGTCTTCTTTGCGCAAAGACAATTCGTAGCCACGAACCGTTACTTCAACGGGATCGCCAAGGGGAGCAACCTTGCGAACATAGATTGAGCATCCTTTTGTGATACCCATATCCATGATGCGTCGCTTAATTGCGCCGGTGCCATGCAGTTTTACCACTTCGACCGTTTCGCCTGGCTTGACATCCTTCAGGGTTTTCAATGAGCCTCCTCTCTCAAGCTCTACACAACAACATGCTGCGCCAATTCAGCAGAAAGAGCCACGCGCGACCCTTTAACCTTTACGACCAAATTACCACCAAAGCGAGAAACCACAGTGATTATCTCGCCAGGGACAAAACCCAAATCTGCCAGATGGCGATGAGTTTCATCGTAGCAGCGAAGCTGCTTTACGTGATACTTTCCACCTTTTTTGACTTCTGAAAGCACCATGTTATCACGCTCATTTCCTATACGGGGAATGGGATTTGTTAGCCTGCCCTAACAAGCAGTTAGATGTTAACCCCCTCTAACTAACCTGTCAACATATTCTATAAGGACAAAATCGAGAAACGGTGAAAAGGGCATTATTAAAGGCGCCGATGTTGCCTATGCGGCGATCTTGCCTATGCGCAGCTTAGGTTGCCCGTGCGCGCATCGCCTTGCCTGCGTGTAACTTAAGATGTCCGTGTGCGCATCAACGTGCCTACGCGCAGATTAAGATGTCCGTGTGCGCATCACCTTGTCTGCGCGCAGCTTAAGTTGACTCCCTTACTGAGGGCGCGTGCTTTCAAAGAATGCTTCCAAGGCTTCAGGGGTAATTGTTTCGTCTGAAAGCTCCACGCCGAATTTTGCTGCAACCGCATAAGCCTGTTCACGGCGCAGATTCGACTCAGTTACTTCGCCACCTTCTTTGAGATACTGCGATGCTAACAGCAACGTACGAGATATATACTCCATCAATTGATGATCGGGCTGGGTGAGCTCTAGCATTGCCGCCATAGATTCGGGCGTCATACGCAGCAACAAACCACCATCCATATCGGTTGCATCTTCGATGGTATTTTCCAGCATGGTAGCTGCCGTTAGCGGGTCTTTATCTCCCCTGGCACGTTGCCAACTATCGCGAATAGCGGTTGCCAACTGCAAAAACATTCGCAGCAAATAATCTTGCTGAAGCATACGTTTCCGCCCTGCCTTTCTTACCTTAGCGCGAGATCTTAATGGCACTAAACACGCTCTCGCGAACCTTACCGATATAGGATCGCACCACATACGAATAGGGAGCGAGACCCTTATCCTTGCGATGCAGGACGCGGGATGCCCAAATGATCATATGCGCGCTCTGTCGCTTGACGTCCTTTTGGTGTACGCACCAGTAAACCCTGCTGCAGCAAGTAAGGTTCATACACATCTTCAAGCGTATCGGGTTCTTCCGATAGCGCTGAAGCTAAAGTGGATAAGCCAACTGGACGACCAGAGAATTGCACACAGAGCAGCTCTAGAATTTTGTTGTCCACCGGATCAAGCCCCAACGCATCCACTTCGAAGAAAGCAAGCGCCTGCGCGGCGCAGTCTTCATCAATGGGATCGATGCCCTTCACCTGCGCCCAGTCTCGTACGCGTTTAAGTAAGCGGTTTGCCAGGCGCGGAGTTCCACGACTGCGACGTGCAATTTCCAGAGCGCCTTCTTCAAGAACATCCACTCCAAGAATCTGCGCCGATCGACGAACAATCTGTGCCAATTCTTCTGGCGAATAATAATTCAAACGAAATGCAATGCCGAACCTATCACGTAACGGGCCTGTCAAAAGACCTGTTCGAGTGGTAGCACCAATCAAGGTAAAGTGCGGTAAATCCAGCCTGATAGACCTTGCAGCGGGGCCTTTGCCCACCACAATATCAAGCGCAAAGTCTTCCAGAGCGGGATATAACACTTCTTCAACCATGCGATTTAAACGATGAATTTCATCGATAAACAGTACGTCGCCTTCTTCAAGATTGGTAAGAATTGCAGCTAAATCACCGGTTCGCTCAATGGCTGGACCAGAGGTAGTTTTAATGCGTACCCCTAGTTCATTGGCCACAACACTAGCAAGTGTTGTTTTGCCCAAACCCGGAGGACCCGAAAACAAAATATGATCGACCACATCATGACGAGCACGCGCCGCTTCAATCAGGATGGACAAGCTCTCTTTGACCTTCGTTTGACCCAAATAATCCGCTAATCGCGTCGGGCGCAGGCTACGATCCAGTGCCAAATCATCTTCAGTCAGCGAAACCGAACAAGCCCGACTGCGGGGATCATGATCTTCGGACTGCGAAGATCCAGCTTTCCCTTCACCATGCAAGGCCGCTTGGTCCACTTCGAACAAAGCACTTTCTATTTCAAATTCGTCTGCCAATTATTCTCCCAAACGTTTTAACGCATATTGCAATAGTACCGTTTCAGAATCGGCTTCGGGAGCCCCCTTCAATGCAAGGCTCACCTCTTCTGAGGTAAAGCCCATAGACAAAAGGGCTTCTTTCGCTGCTTGCTGAGCATCGAGCACCTGTTTCGACATGCCCGATAACACGGTTTGAGCGCTTTGCGTAAAGGCTTCTTTGAGCTCAAGTACGATACGCGATGCCATCTTTTTGCCCACACCAGGAACCTGCTGAATAGCCGCGACATCTTGTGCAACAATAGCTGCCACCGCATCGGCAGGGTCAAACGTCGAAAGCACTGCTAGAGCAACCTTAGGACCAACACTTGATACTGTTATAAGACGCTGGAACAAATCCTTTTCTTCCTGATTTAAAAATCCATAAAGAATGGGGGCATCGTCTCGTACTTGAAGCTGCGTGAGCACGTGTACCGTATCGCCAGTTTTGCCTAAACGCGATAAGCTTCGCGAGGACATCAAAACCTGATAGCCTACCCCTTGCACATCGATATAGGCACTATCCAGTGTTGTTGCAATGAGTGTGCCCTTTAAAAAGGCGATCATGATATCTCCTCTTCGCTCGCATGCCTATTTGCATTAGTTGAAAAAGCTGTACGCCACAGCTATCCGCCATAGAGCGAACTGTCATAATTCGCATAACAGATTGCCGCTGCAAGAGCATCGGCAACATGATCAGGATGAGGGCGCTCTTTCAGTCCCAATACGTGCTGAACCATATACTCCACTTGCTCCTTATCAGCAGATCCGGTACCCACAATAGCAAGCTTAATCTGTTTAGGCGTGTATTCAGCAAGGGTCATATTACTGCCCGCACAGGCAGCAAGTGCAGCACCGCGTGCTTGTCCGGTAGCAAAAGCACTCGTTGTATTCGACCCAAACCATACTGTTTCAATGCTCACACAGGTAGGCTGATAGCGCTTCACTACCGCAGAAATTTGACCATATATTTTACCGAGACGCTCCTGCAAGCTTTGAGTTGAAGGCGTTTCAATGCATCCATATGCCACGCAGGAAAGCGCGTGTCTATGCTGAGCAACTATTCCCCAGCCCGTATGAGCTAAACCGGGGTCTATTCCCAGCAAAACACGATACTCCGGTTGTTCAGAACGCATTGCTAACCCTATCACTATACAAACATTTGTTCGTATCGTATCACAATAAAGTATGAAAGATAGCAGGTAGCGCCAACGTACCTAAGAAATTACAAACAGATATACACAAGACCCAATCAGGGCGAGATAAAACTCCACTAGAGCCTAGATCTATCACAAGAGAGCCGCGAACAACTACAACAACTACAAACCGATGCGATCAAAATAGGCGAGCCATTTTTTAAACGACTCATCGCTAATAGCATGTTCCATTTGACATGCTTCCTCTTCGGCAACTTCCTGAGAAAGGCCAATTTCTTTCGTCAAAAATCGCGTCAGGCTTTCATGGCGCTTTAGTACCGATGCACCATAGTGATACCCATCTTCGGTAAGGGTAATATCACCATAATAGGGCTGCTCAAGCATACCCGACGCTTTAAGGCTTGTTACCGCCTTTGAAACCGAAGCTTTAGAAACGCCGAGCTTTGCTGCAATATCGACCGAGCGCACAGGCTGAGTGGGGCTGCCACCCAACATCACGATTGCTTCGAGGTAATCTTCGTGTGACATGGAAACCTTTTCCACTGATTTCCCCTTCCCGGTCAATGCCCGACATGTAACAATTTTGTAACTGCTGCCAATAGTATACTGATTCAACACGGCAACCTTGAGGAAGACAGGATTATGGTTACAAATCGCTACATTGATACCCGCGGACGATGCACAACACCCGTAACCTTTACCGAAGCGGTAGTAAAAGGTTTAGCGGATGGAGGCGGTCTTTTCGTTCCTGAAGAGTTACCCCACCTGCCGCTTGAAGACATTCTTTCGCTTACTAACGTACCGTATGCCCAGCGTGCTGCCTACCTTTATAAGGCGTTCGGTATAGATTTGCCTGACGATGTAATCGATTCGCTTATGGCGCAAATCTATGGAGATCGTTTTGATACCAAAGCTATTTGCCCTATCACCTCACTTTCCAATTCAACCCATATCTTGGAACTCTGGCATGGTCCTACGAGCGCCTTTAAAGATATGGCACTTCAATGTTTACCACGTTTCTTTAGCGCTAGTGCCCAGCATTTACGCGACGCCGGCAAACTGGACAATTCGTTTCTGATTCTGGTTGCCACATCAGGCGACACCGGTAAAGCTGCCCTAGAAGGTTTCCGCGATCAAGATGGTGTTCGTATTGGTGTCATGTACCCCGATGGTGGCGTTAGTGACATCCAGTACAAGCAAATGGCTACACAACGCGGCAATAATGTTATGGTGTGGGCCGTGGAAGGCAACTTCGATGATTGTCAAACCGGCGCCAAAAACGTATTCAGCGATGAATCCTTTGCAGAACACTTAATGAAGACCCATAAAGTTGCCCTTTCCAGTGCAAACTCTATCAACTGGGGGCGCTTATTGCCTCAGGTGGTGTATTACGTCTCTAGCTATGCTGAGCTGGTAGCACAGGGAAAACTCGAAGCAGGTCAGCCTTTAGATGTCTGTGTTCCCTGCGGCAATTTCGGCAATATTTTAGGTGCCTGGTACGCCAAGCAGATAGGCACCCCTATTGGTACGCTTTTCTGCGCCAGTAATGAAAATCGTGTACTGACCGATTTCATCAACAGTGGCACCTACGATATCTCTCATCGCGATTTCGTGCTGACCCCCTCTCCTTCCATGGATATTTTGGTCTCATCCAACATGGAACGTCAGCTCTTTGAACTGACGGGGCGCAATGCTCAAGCCATTGCAACATGGATGGATGATCTGAAAACTAAAAAATGCTTCACGATCGATGACGCCACACGCGAAAAGCTTCAAGCCACCTTTAAGGCGGGTTCGGTTGACAATGAGACCTGCTTAGCAACCATTAAAGAAGTGTTTGAGCAATACAACTACTTGCTTGATCCTCACACGGCAGTTGCTTATCACGTAGCCGAACAGTTCAAAAGCGAAAACCCTGTGCTGATTGCTTCAACGGCACACTGGGCAAAGTTTGGCATCAACGTATACCGCGCTTTGCATGACCTTCATTACCATGACTCTCTGCCGGCTGACATTGCTCGTTTGAGCGGATGTGAATTGAACGAGCTGATTGCCAATGAAACCAATACTCACAACATTCCTCAAGGACTTGCAGAATTGGATTCACTACCCATTCGCTTCCACGACACGATTGAAGGAACCACACAAGCAATCGAGCAAGCGGTGGATCAGTTTTTGAAAGCGAACTAAACCCAGGTTTACATAAGCATTCCCCAACGGCGATGAACGGCTGTTCATCGCCGTTGCTATATAACTGGCTGACTAGCAATTCAAACTTGTAAGCTAATAACCAACTTGAGTATCTCTGTGCGCTGCACGTCATCGGTTGAAGTACTATCCTTCGCAACAAGAGGCACTTCTATTCGATTGCCAGCTTGCATACCAGTTTGCCAATCGCTATACCGCACATTTGATCTCTGTTTCATAATGCGAGCAGCCCTGCGAGAAAACGTTCGTTTTGGGAGTTGGACAGCACTGCTACCAGAAGCAAGCTTAACTTTATTCAACTTAGCTTCCCTCAACCCAGCTTTATCCAACTCAGTTTCGATTAACTCAGCTTTGTTGTCTTGAGCAACCGGCATCATGCCGGCATTCTTCCGATCCCCTAGAACACTTTGATCAACTGATTCCCCTTCGGCAAATACATGCAGACACCCATAACATACCGGCATGTCAGCAAAACAGCGCGCATGACATACAGGGCATTCTTTTGTTTGAGTTTCACAACCAACCGCATCGTCCGCCAGGTTGCGATTCGTACCCCGCTTTGTACTCTGCTTTGTACTCTGCTGTATACCTTGCTGTGTACTCTGTTTTGAATCAGCCCTTATATCTTCTCTTATACCCTGTCTTGCATTCTGCTCAGCGCATTGCTCCATCTCACCCGTAGCGTGCTGATCTACTCTTTCATCTGCTAAGACCTGACGAAAATTTCTCATTGTTACGTCCCTTCCTCTGCATTCCCTATCCGTGAATTGTCATTATCCGTCCCTGTTCAAACCAATCCTGCGTGTTCGATCCCCATCGCTCCAAAACACACGCTGCCCCTCTACACCGCACAATCCTGCCCGGAGGCACCTGCCGCTTAACGAGCATGACCACGCCGTCGGCGCCGATAAAAGCAATGTCAATAGGCGCTTTCATGCCAAACGTATGAATAGACGCGCAGGGCACAATCATCAGCACACAAGAACGACTAAGATCAAGACGTTCTTGCTGCCAACGGCGGGCCAACATCCCACATATTCGTTGCCAAAAACGATGTGCTATTACTACCTTCATGAGTCACCACCGCCGTCGAGCGTTATAACAACTGAAGTGGTCCCATTTATCTCGCTACACCCAACCGATGCCCACCGATACACTCCACAATCTTTTACAAACGTTGCAAAGGCATTTTGACCACTATCAATCCATCTCCACTGCTTTGACTGCAGCGTGTCTCGAATTGTGGTTTGTGCAGCATCAAGACCGGTATCCAAGAAAAAACCGAAGGTCTTTTGATCTGGTGATACCAGCACCTCTTCGGTTTCCTCCATCTTCCCAGTACCGAACAAACCCACTTCTTCGCGATATGATTGAGGCACCTCGCTCTGCTGTAAATCACCCCAATCCAAACAAGCAGAAACTTCATCCCCATCAGATTTCAAAGAAAAGACCTGCTGTGCGCTGGGAATATCACGTAAAGAGTTACCCTCATCAGATACAACCGTATCGCTTGGATTGGCTTTAATGCTTGGAACCAGCGTCAGCATCAATCCGACCACCACCGCTCCAACAAGCACCCCTTTCATTCGGGGAAAGAGAACTCGCCGCTTCATAAGACCACTCCCGATTTATACATATCGACCGATAGTTCGGCAGTGTGCGAAAGGGGTGGAAATGACACCCCAAATGCACCCGTAAGCGGCCCCATACCAAATAACGTCGGCTGAAACTTCAAGGTGCCCGCAAAAGAAACAATCCTGCCATCAGCTCCATTCGACGTTACCGAGCACTGAATGTGTTCAGCATTTATTTCGTCCTCTAAAGCAGCACCTATAAGTGAGCACGTATTATCCGTATCCTGTTCATAGGCTGGCGATGCTGCGTATATACACACCATCTGGCGGAACAGCCGATCAAACGATGCACATTCTGAAAAGAACAGAACAGCATTAACGCAGGCGAGCGCAATAATTAACGCTACGGGAAAAGCGATAACAAATTCGACGGTCATTTGCCCAGAACTTGAACGTGGTCCTACTCCCATTGCCGCACCCCCGTCCAGCTGCCCGTTATTCCACTGAGTGCATCGATACCCTGCTGAAGAGCAGAGCCCACCCCTTCGGTTACCGCAGCAGGAAGGGTAATCGTGATAGGTATTTCCACTGCGCCATCAAAAAGAACAACGGTGGCAATTTCAAACTCCTGATCGAGCAATTCCACAGTATCTGCAGCCAAAGCACGGAGAGCACCTATGGAGCTGATTGAGCCTGAACTCCCCGCTTCTACCACACCTTGTTTTGCGTCGTAAAGATAAGCCGAAAAGGAGGAAGAATCTGCCTGCAGCACATGACTTGAGTTCACCAAAACTGCTTTTCGCGCTGCTAGATCAGGTGGGTCAAAGCCGAGTTTTCGAACACCTTCTTCAAAGGTATCTGCCGCCCAAGTACCCAAGCCACTCGCACCAGCTAGAGGAACATTGTTAAGAGCCTGTTTTAGCGTGTTACTAAGAGCATCATGGCCTGTGGTATACGCCCCAAGCAAACCGGACCACACATCCAAGACCACCTGCATTGCACCCACGCCAACGCCACCAGCATTCTTGACGCCATCTAAAAATGACGTAAGCACAGTTTTACCTTCGTCAGACGACTCACGCACTAACGTGGCACAAGACAGCGCAACCCTACTCCCAAGATCTCCAGCACCAGAACCCTGCACAAAAGAAGTTAGAAAATTAGGCTCCGATCCCGAGCCCACAACAAGCGCAATTGCTCCCCAATGACCAGGTGGAATAACGTCGATTCGCTGCGAGAGTGCCTCTTGCAGTGCTTCACCAATTTGATCGAAGAGATCCGTTGCCGTTGACTTAATCTCTTGAGTAAGCGGATCTAAGGTAGCGCGTGCTTTTTGATAGTCGGCCGCAGCGCGAGCAACTTCGTTGTAGTGATACTCAAAACCGTTTTCGATATGAGACGAAGCGGCGGCAACTTTTCCTAGACTGCTTGGTGCAAACTTGCAATAAGGGCAAATTGCATAGGCTGGGTTATTATCCATATCTTGAATTGCCCCAAGGCCGGCACTTGTAACACCTCTGCATCCAGGACAACCATTCCATGCATGCAGTACCATTTTCCCTTCGGCATTCTGTGTACGTGGATAACGGACATCGGTATACAACGATGTGCCCATCATGTCCGTCGTATTTTGAGGCAAGATAGGAAAGTATGCCTCAAACGAATCGTCCGTTTCGACAACATATCCCTTTCCAATCTCATCAACTGCATAGGCATAAAACACCGATCTCAATACCGAATTCGATTGTTCTTCTACTGAGCTTCCTTCGGGCGTTTCTTGCTGTAAACGATGTGAATAATAGGTTTGAGCGCGTGCAAGAGCAGCTGAAAAATTCCAAGTATCCACCGACGAAAAGAAGGGATTATCCGCGCCGCTCATTCCCGCAAGCGTTGACGCCCTTTCGTACATGCAATAGGCATCTTTGCTTCCAGAATCATGCTCATAGGCATGCTGTTTGCTAGCATTTGCTTCCTTTGCCGCCTCTTCGGCCTGTTGTGCCTGATCTAACAAGGTTTCGTGTTCTGATTCTCCAGCCTGTAAAACTGTGTCGCTTTTTTCAAAGGTAAGCGTTGTGGTCTGCTCGGCTTCCCAGGGGCACAATACCGCAACCCCCTTAAAGGAAGACCCCTGATCAGAATTTGCACTTAACACCTGCTGAGCTTTCGCAGCCGCTAAAAAGGGCAGCGCCTTTTGAAGCTTTTCGAGTGATTCTTGAGCTGATTTATAAAACGAATCGCGTGTTTTACTGAGCTTTTTCGCAGCATCCATAAACACCTTTGATGCACCTGCAGCAGGAGGAACACAAGCACATACAATGCCTATTCCTAAAGAGATAAGCATAGTGAGCGAAAGGGTAAAGAGCACCGCATCACATACCGCAACAACAATATAGAATTCACCAACTGTGTTTTCCGCGGCCAGGACTGCTGCATCCGCGACTTCCTGCACCTCTGCTGAAGTCGTATTGATCTCATACACTTGAGCACACGTGAAGATAAGGGCCAGCGTAATTAAGAGCGCCAGGACCATCCCTACCGTAGAAAACCCTTCATCCGTGCGGGACCAAAACATGCCTCGATCCACTACTCTATCCGCCACTCTTACATGGCCCCTCACTCTTACATGGTCCCTAAACAACCGATATACCCGATTGCCCGAAAGCAGCATACGATCACTGCACCAAGTGGCCGATTTAGCTGAGCGGCTTACCATCGCGTCAATGTGCACACCAAGCAAGGTCTTGCATTCCTGTTTCATGACATACCACCGCCCCGCATGCCCTCATCGTCGCGATGAACCCACCCCTCAGGGTCCACTCCATCCTCTGATTCATATACCCACGCAGCGTATACTGGCCGGCGTACCTCTACCTGCTGATAAAAATGTCCCTGATCATTCGTAAGACCGAGCGCTTCAGCACCAAAGTCGAAGAGCGGCAACGGCTTTACCTGGTTTTCAATTCGCACCGCGACTTCACTTGTAGTCTCTGATCCTTCTATTTCAATGACCCAACTACATCCTGAACTATGAACATGAAAGTTATCCTGCTCAGGAACAGCTCCTAAGTGACGACGAATAGCTGCTTCGACACTTGACGCAGGCTCTGATGCCTGAGTCGCTATAACGCGACAGGCGTCAGCTGCAGCCCCTTTCATAACCACGTAGTTGTAGAGCAAAATACCCGGCTGAATAAGAAGCATGAGCAGCAAAAGAATAATAGGTATCAGAAAGGCTCCTTCTACCACTGCCTGTCCACGTGATGCCTGTGCCACGGTCTCTCGAACACAGCACGATCGAACTGCAGTATCCCAACAAAGAGCACCACCCATCCTGTCCATGTCCTCACACCTCCTATTCAAACCTTGGCTTGATTACGAACCGCAAGTTCACAGTTGCACACTGCAAATTGCCCGTTAAAAACCACGAGTTACAAGCTGCAACATCACATACGCAATAAACCCCTAAACCAAAAAGACATCGAGCCAGGCACCGCTTGCCACCTGATCAAGATGATGGGATGCCGACTGCAGGGCATGATTTACCACTGTTCCCACATCAAAGAGACGCCAGAGATACCCCAAAGCAATAACCAGCGCCAAAAATGCCGCAAACACCACCGCATATTCCACTGTTGATTGCCCGGATTTTATTCGGCATCTGCCTTGTGCACTGCCTTGATGGCTATCGACAAGCAGTGTTGATTGCCTACATGCCATTCGATACCTATCTGATGAGCTCTCATCTTGAAGATGATTGTTCCTGGAAAGGTTATTTTTCGAAAAGAAGATCTCACAGAGCGATATGCTTAACAATTTGCCGCTTAAAGCCCTGCTTTCCGTGCGTCTAAGTTAAACATGCCACAACGCAATCACCGACTACAAACTATTGATGCCCGAGGAAATGGCTTCCCACAATTCTTCTAGCTTGGGACGAAACACCGTGATGGCCAGGATAGCGATAACTACTAAGACTCCTACAAGAATTGCGTATTCAGTGGTCCCTTGGCCGGGGGATTTCCTTTGAAGCATCGTTTTGAAGTACGGCCTGCAATTCCAAACCATGCCCACCATACTCGTAGATAGGACGCCCTCATGGCTCTTCTGCTGACATACTTGCTGTTTGCGCATTCGAAGGTGACCTGCTTGTTGCTGATTTGTTCGTTGCTGACATACCTCTTGCCGGTTTACATCCTGCTGATATATTCCTTGCTGATGTGCTCGTTGCTTGTTCTCCATGATTACCTTCACTTCCCTTCATCTCTTAAAACCCCTGCATCAAGTCCAATAAAATAGGTCCTAAAATAAGCATTAACATGGCAGGCAAAATAAGCCCCCCAACTGGCAAAAGCATTTTAATAGGCGCTTTTGCTACCTTTTCTTCCAACTTTGATTTGCGAATTGCCCGTGCTTCTACAGAAAGCGTGCTCAGATTGCCCGCCAAAGAAGTGCCAAATCGCAGCGAACGAATAATGTTTTCTGCCAGCCGGTCAAAGAGCGGCGAAGCATAGGAAGCTGCCACCTGACGCAAACCAGCCCCTCGCTCTATCAAACCGTGACTCCACTGACCTTGCGCCACTGCAAGTGACCTGCTTAAAGATCCAGAAAAATTCATGTGAAACAGTGAAAGCGCCTTATCGAAGGTCATGCCGCTTTTAAGACCCAAAACAACAATTTCAATCATTTGAGAAAGCTGCTTTTCCGCCACAAATAAGCGGCTTTGGGTTTCTTCTTTTAAGACACGC
Source organism: uncultured Coriobacteriaceae bacterium (assembly GCA_900539675.1). Classification (GTDB taxonomy): domain Bacteria; phylum Actinomycetota; class Coriobacteriia; order Coriobacteriales; family Eggerthellaceae; genus Anaerotardibacter. Next base: position 24,445 of record UQDJ01000020.1, read on the forward strand.
CGCAGCGCAGTTGCACCCCAAGCGCCTCCGCATAAGGCTCCTATCGCCATGAGCATCGATGAGAATATGCATCCAACACCCGCACCAACTAAGCCGCCAAGGCCTACCAGGTAGGCTCGAGTGTATGCACAACCTTCCGGTGTTATTACTTCTTGTAAACCCGCCTGAGCAACCATCAAGGTAGTGTTGCTGGATCGGGGCAAGAAGAGCAAGCGAAGCATCCGTGAACATTGCGTGTGATCTCTGCTCATACGTACCGCAAAAGCTATTACACGCCTTGCCGTACCATGGCATTCAATATCAAGAGATAAAGCATCTAAAAGCGATGTATTCCCTAGCGTGCCCTTAACAAGGTGTCGTTGCCGTAAGGCTTTCTTGCGCTGATACCAATACGATCCCAAACACACCGCAGAAATAAAGCCCAATGCAATTGCCAACACACAAACAAGGTATTGCAGCTGATAGCCTTTCACTTAGACCACCTCCACATGAAGCATGCGGCGCACCAAACACACCCCTGCAACCTGCATTCCTAATGCAACCAGCAAAAGAGCAACGCCAACAAAGCTTCCAAAGAACGGATTCAAAAAGCCTGGAGAAACAAGCGAAAAGACACCAACCAGTGCAAACGGCATCACGGTCACAATTTGCGCTGATAGCTTTGCCTGTGCCGTCTGGGTTTTAAGCGTTCGTTTCAGCTCGATTTCGTCAACAACCGACTGCCTTGTAGCCTCCAATACCTGCTGCATGCTACTACCCGTACGGTGTTGGATTTCCAAGGCTGTACCTAAGAACACCAATTCAGGTTCATGAACTTGGCCCTTAAGCACAGCAAGCGCATCAGTTATGCCACCTCCTGTTTCAAGGACGCCCTCTACTTCACCAAACAAATCTGATAGAGGACCTGTTGTGGACTGCCGCACTTCCCTGATTGTCTGACTTAAGGTGTATCCCACTTGAAAGCAAGCCTTCATTGATTGCAGTGCTTCTGGAATAGCCTCTCTCAATTGAATGTGACGCATGTCACATTGACGGGCTGCCCAGGCTCCTGATGCCAGCACCACACACACCGCCAATGCCGCTCCGCACACCACCGCACCAGACACAAGCCATCCAGCACCACCAACTATGAGCACTAAAGCAGCCACGATTGATCCGGCCCGCTGAGCATCCGTTGCAAAGCCGACATATCGTGCCGCTTCTCCAAGCCGCATACAATATCGATCAATTGCAGGGATATGACATAAGCCCTCCATAAGACGATGGAGACCCGGGATCCCCGTATGCATTAAACGCACCACAATACCTGAGTTGGTGCCCGCCGTACTCGCCACACGTCGCGATCGACCATATTGAACAATGGCATGATGAAGTGTGATGAACAGAAGCGTACCGGCAATGCCGGCATTTAAAAGTATGACTAGGATCAAAATATGCTGCGTTTCCACTGAGCCACCTCCCTCACCGACGCAATCCCCAAGTAAGGCAGATCATCAATCCATCCCGGAAGGCTGTGCCACAAACACCCACCCGTAACCATATCTCGTTCAAAGAGCATCTGAACTCTGCACCGTTGTGCCTGTTCATCCCAGGTATATTCCGCCAAGGCGCATACCCCACGTGACCCATCCGGATAGCGCGTTGTTTGCACCACCAAATCTATTGCTGAAGCAATTTGCGCTTCAATGACTGCAATGGGCAATTCCGCCCCATAGCGCACCATAGTTGCCAAGCGCGATACTGCCTCTTCAGGTGAATTTGCATGCAGCGTGGTAAGAGAACCATCATGTCCAGTCGACATCGCCTGCAGCATATCAAGCGCTTCGGCACCGCGGCATTCACCAACCACAATACGATCGGGACGCATGCGCAAGGAATTGATAACCAAATCGCGTATAGTGACTTCGCCCGTTCCTTCCGCACTGCGTGGACGAGCTTCAAGACGAATTACATGGGGGTGCTCGGAAAAACGCAATTCTGCCGAATCTTCGATCGTAATGATGCGCTCAGTAGTAGGAATCACCGCCGACAACGCATTCAAAAGAGTTGTTTTACCGCTGCCAGTACCGCCCGAAACTGCAATATTGCACCGTCTCAATACCGCCCACTGCAACAAGATTTCTATTGCATCGTCAAAGGATCCAAGTGCTTTCATTTCATCAAGTGAAAAAGCATGAGCGCGAAACTTACGAATGGTCACCACCGGGCCATCTAGCGCCAATGGTGGAATAATGGCATGAACGCGATGCCCCTGCTTTAAACGAGCATTGACTGTGGGAGACGATTCATCTATACGACGTCCCAATGGTCCAATAATACGATCGATCAAAGCATATACCTGCTCATCATCATGAAAAGGATGCTCCGCCCTATAGAGTTTGCCGTCTCGCTCAAAGTAAAGAGCATTTGCACCGTTGACCATTATTTCGGTAATGCTTTCATCTGCCAGCATCTCTTCTAGCGGACCCAGCCCAAACACATCATCTATATAGCGCTCAATTACTACCTCACTCGAAAGTGGATCTCGCACCAGCCAGGGGCAATCCTTTATTACCTTTTCGCATGCAACCTTAAGTTCACTTTTTGCTTTACGTGGATTCGTCGCAATAAGACGAGCTATTTGAGCTGCAGGAACAACCGAGTTAATACGTTCTCGCAGCTCATCTAATACACTCGTTAAAAGCATTTCCTTTTGCGGCTGAATCGTTGTCGTACTTTGAGCAACTCGTCCTAATAGCGACATGGTTTTTCACCTCCTTTTTCGTCCCAAAAAGATAGATTTACGCTTCGAAGACTGCGCTTTACCCGCTTGCCTTTCGCTATGAGTTGATTCCTGTGCTGCTGGCGCCAAGCTTGAAAACACCCGATCATACAATTCCTGCATGCTCTGCACGAATGCATTCTTCGTCTTAAACAAATCCTGCGGCAAGCCTGCACCCAACAGTTCACGTACATCCCGTCCCCCATCTTTAAGCTCTTGAACTGCCGCACCTCGAAGCGCGCATGAAACATCAATAGAAGTCAACAGCGCATGACGTGAACAAAAATTAAGAAGGAATAAAAATGTCTGTGTTGCAATGCCGCAACGTTCGCACAAGGCAAGAGCATGAGAACAAGCACGCACTGACGAGGGACGCTGATCTATTAAGAACAAGGTTTGATCAGCAGCTTCAATAATCTGCGCATGATGTTCAGCCCAAAATGCGCCCGTATTTACCACAATGACATCATAGAAATGCTTGAGATAGCCTAAGAGCTGTGCCATATATCCCATAATGAATTCCGAGTACTCAAGTTGATCCGGAGGCGTTATCACAGCTGGTAATTCTTCTGTAGCAACCATCGCTGAAATACGCTCTGGTTCTTCAAGAATGTTCACAATACTGGGTGCATCATCAATCCCAAGCAGATAGGCAGCATCCCCAAACTGCAAGTCTGCATCGACCAGAATGGTTTTCCTTCCCTGTTGATGAGCCATCAAGGCCAAACTTGCAGCAACCGTGCTTTTGCCGGTACCTCCACTGCCACTGACTACTGCCACCACATAAGCTTCTCTATCACTTTGAATAGATTTGGGAATTCTTACTGTTATAGGAGTCGCTAGCGCTTCAGCCTCCTGAGTTGCGCTACGCTTTGACGCTATAAAGTTCTCGAAACTCTGCGATCTCAAGAGATCCTGCTTGTCTACATGATCTTTGGATTGAGAAAGATCATGCTGGTTTACCTGCTCCTGAGATGTTAAAAGATCGCTTTGGTGTAGCTGCTCCTGTGGCTTCAATACATTCTGTGATTTCGACATCGAATCTGGGTCTTTACCTGCACCAGATACATTCCCTTGTGAAACTGAAGGAGCTTTACCAGTGCGCTTAAGCTGACTGGATGCTTCAAAGACATCGTTTGGTTCGGAGAAAGGCTCTTCTGCACGTAGTGATTCAAAGCGTTTGCCTAATGATTCAGGGTTCTCATCCTGATTGCTTAGTGCACCCTGGTTCTCTTGGGATAAAGGGTGCGTATCCGCCTCTTGGATCGTCTGGCGTGCCCGCTCTGCACTCTGCGGCCTTGCACTCTGCTCATGTTTGTGCTGATTAAACAACTTTACAAATTCGTGCTTTGCGCGAATTAACCGAACGCCACATGCATCGCAGCGGCTATTGACCGATCCGGTAGCCTGGTAATCAATCAAACTTACATCATCATCTGGATTGTCATGTTTGAGCGCAGCCGCCAAGTTGATCCCATCCATAGAGTCAGATGAAGCTACCCACACAGTCTTGATATCATGCCGTCGCCCTATAGATTGCCGTGCATCAGCTGCATCAGTAAACAGCGCAAGCCACCTCTGGGCAGAAAGGTTTTCATCTTCCAATCCCAAAAGGATGGGATAGCGCACCGTGTCACTATCAAGGCATAAGGCAACAACCTTAGAGCTACATGCATCAGAAGATAGGGCTTTATTATCTGGAACATTCATTGCGTTTCACCTTCATGATTAGAGCTTGTATCTGTCTTTGCGCCGGTTGCCGGAAGTGTGAAATAAATCTCTGTAGATTGGGATGCTTGTACAAATTCCTGAGATT
>UQDJ01000021.1 GCA_900539675.1 uncultured Coriobacteriaceae bacterium
CCGGCATGGATGCGGTAAGTAACGGCTTGGCAGATGAAGTGGGTACTGAAGAAGACGCGATCGAAAAAGCAGCCGAGCTTTCTGGTACTGCTAAAGGATATACCACAATCACGCTGACCAAAGATTCGGATGATTTAAGTTCGCTTTTGGGTTTGATGTCTGAAGATAAAAGTATGACAAAAGACGAATTGATTTCTGCGTTGAAGGAGTTGGAGGACAATGGCGCCCTCGCAAAATGATGAAGCTCGTGTGATCTGGCCTAAGCGCGCGGTAGTTACTGCTGGCATGCCCTATGGCAATAAGGCACTGCACTTTGGGCATGTTGGTGGCGTGTTTGTCCCGGCGGATTGTTTTGCTCGTTTCTTGCGCGATCGTATCGGCAAAGACAACGTTGTGTTTGTGTCTGGTACGGACTGCTTTGGCTCTCCGATCGAAGAGGGGTATCGCAAGGAAGTGGAAGCAGGCACATTTGAAGGCACGCTGGAAGACTATGTGCGCCGCAACCACGATTTGCAGAAAGCCACGTTGGATTCCTACGATATCAGCCTTGATATTTATGAAGGCAGCGGTTTGGGCCACTGCGCTGAAGTGCATCAAAGCGTTACGGCTCAGTTCGTAAAGCGCCTCTACGAAAAGGGCGTGCTACATCTGGAGAGTACTCTGCAGTTCTACGACACCAAGGCTGATATGTTTTTGAATGGGCGCCAGGTGCAAGGCCATTGCCCTGTTCAGGGTTGTAAGAGCGAAAAGGCCTATGCCGATGAATGCGATTTAGGCCATCAATACGATCCAGTTGATTTGATCAACCCTATCTCTTCGGTTTCTGGCACGGTTCCAGAAATGCGTGAAGTACAGAATTGGTATTTCGATTTGCCAGGATATGCCAATATTGTGCGTGGCTATGTCAAAGAGATGGAGCAGGATCCACAGATTCGTCCAATCGTCACCAAGACCATTAAGGAATTTTTGGTTCCACCCATTATTTACGTCAAGGTGGAGCTGCATGAAAAGTATGCCGCTCTTGCCGATAAGCTGCCCGAACACATCTATCGTGATCCCGAAAAAGGCAAACAGAGTTTTGAGCTGGAATTTAAAACCATTCAGGATCGCGATGAAGCCCGCACGCTCCTTACCGATGCAGGCATTCGATTCCGTACCGGCAAGGCGTTGGTGCCGTTCCGTATTTCGGGCAATGTTGAATGGGGCGTGCCGCTTCCTTCTATCGAAAACGTGGAAGGTTTGACGGCGTGGTGCTGGCCGGAAAGCTTGTGGGCTCCAATTTCGTTTACGATGGCCCGCAACGATGAACGTGGCTTGTCGCGTATTTTATGGCGCGATTTCTGGTGTGATAAAGATGCCCAGGTGTATCAGTTCATCGGTCAGGATAATTTGTACTTTTATGGCGTGGCGCAGCCCGCCCTGTTTGCCGCCATGCAAAAGGAAGACCCGGTTGCTGTAAATGCGCCACAAGGTGAGCTGCAACAGACCAAGCTTATCGCCAATCATCATATCTTGTTTGGTGATAAGAAGGCTTCCTCTTCAAGTGATGTGAAGCCACCAACAGCCGATGAGCTATTGGAGCATTACACAGCAGAGCAACTGCGTGCACACTTTTTGGCGCTGGGCCTCGATCAGCGCTCGGTTGGCTTTAAGCCCAAGGTGTTTGAAGCTGACCCGGCGAAGCGTGATGATCCGCGTGTGGCGGATCCCGTTCTAAAAGAAGGTGCGTTGCTGACAAAGGTGTTCAATCGCTTGGCCCGCAGCTGTCTGTATGAGGCACAAAATAACTTTGAAGGATATATGCCTTTAGGTGAAGTATCGCGTGAGGTGCTCTCTCAGGTAAAGAAGACCATGCTCACCTATGAATCAACGATGTATCGCGTTGATTTGCATTCTATTATGGCCTTGATGGATGACTTTATTCGCTACGCCAACAAATATTGGTCAAGCGGTATTCGCCAAGCGGAGCAGGAAGGTGACGTTGAACTGCGCCGCCAGATACTGGTGGATTCGTTTTATCTGCTGCGTATCGCCACCCTTTTGATGCATCCGGTTGTTCCACGGGGTACAGAAAAGATTTGCGACTACCTGAACTTCGCATTCGACGATTTCTTCAGCTGGAATTATGATTTTGATTCCATGGAAGAGCTTTGTAGTGGGGTTGAGTTGGACGCCAAGCGCCACCGTGTTCGCGATTTGCCTCCGCGTACGGACTTCTTTAAGTTCCATCCATCGCAGATCAAGAAGAAATAGGCATTGATAAAAGGTGGCACGCAGCACGTGGCATAACGCAGCACGTGGTATAGAGTTGATAGCCGCTGCTGCACATTGTGTACGGAGTTTTACGGTGATGCCTTACCGGGCATCCTGCATGCATGCTGCTTATATGCGTGAATTTTTGCAGGTCGGTTGAAGCTCTGACAAGAAAATGGTTGCGCTGCTGCTTGGTCATGCTACTATAGTTAGGCTTGTCTCGCCTTGGTCGGAAACCAAGGCATAGTGAGGAGAACCAATGAAAAAAGATATCCATCCTGAATACGTTGACTGCACGGTCACCTGCACCTGCGGCAATACCTTCCACACTCGCTCTACAAAGCCGGAGATTCGCGTTGACATCTGCAACGCTTGTCATCCGTTCTTTACGGGCACTCAGAAGCTGATCGACTCCGGCGGACGCGTACAGCGCTTTGCCGATAAGTTCGGTGCTGCTAAGGAAACGGTTGCTGCTCGCGAAGCTGCAAAGAAGGCAGAACGCGCTGCTGCTGTTGAAGCTGCAGAAGCTGCTAAGAAGGCTGAACGCGAAGCTAAGGCTGCTGCTAAGGCTGCTCGTGCTGCTGAATATGCAAAGAAGGCTGAAGCTGAAGCTGCAAAGGCTGCTGAAGAAGCAACTGAGGCTGAAGCTGAGGCTGTTGAAGCAACCGCAGAAGCTGAGGTTGTTGAAGCGGTAGCTGAAGAAGAAAAGGCTGCAGAATAGTTTTACCTTTACGCTATTCATTTCCAAAACGCGTACGACGCCTGTCGGAATCTACCCGGCAGGCGTCGTTGTATTTGTGACATGAATAGTTTTTTGATAATTCGTTCATCTACATTATCTGAGCACCATTTTTTGGTGCTTTTCTAGTAGCATAAAGCCTGCAGGGGTTATAAGCCTTGAGCGCACTGATGGGGATAATGCTTTATAAGGCTTTGCCAGTATGACAGGAGATAACCATGATTGACACTCACGCATTTCGCAATTTGACGTACGGCCTGTACGTTATATCAACCACGCGTGGTGGCCGCAACGTGGGCTGCATTGTAAACACTTTCGCGCAGGTTACTTCTAAGCCAGCGCAAGTAACCGTAGCGGTAAATAAGGATAATTTCACCTGTGGCGGTATCCAACAGACCGGCGCTTATGAAGTGGCAGTTTTGGATGAATCCGCATCGATGGAGCTCATTGGTAAGTTTGGCTTTCATTCCAGTGAAGACACCGATAAATTTGCTGATGTCATGTCGAGCACTTCCATGCAGGAGCTGCCGTATGTAACTCAATCGGCGTGTGCTCATTTTTCCGTGAAGGTAACCAAGGAGCTTGACTTGGGCAGTCATATGCTGTTCATCGGTGATGTGGTGGCAGCTGAAGTTTTACAGGGTGAAGCTCCTATGAGCTATGCCTACTATCATGAAGTGAAGGGTGGTAAAACACCACCGAAGGCTTCCAGCTACAACGAGGAAGTGGAGGTAGCCATGCCAGAGACTAAGGAAGACCAGGAGAAGCCCAAGTACGCCTGGCAGTGTTCAATCTGTGGCCATATTGAATACGTCGAAGAATTGCCCGAAGACTTTGTATGCCCCGTTTGCGGTGTAGGACGTGAACTGTTCAAGCGAATTGTACTGTAAGACAATAACCTCTAGGCAGCCACTGAAGTTTTGCTGCAACTGAGCACAATCGAACGCAAAGATGGAAAGCATCTTTCTTTAGAGCCTCGAAGGTATCGAGGCTCTCTTTTGTAGAGATGGGGCTATTAAACGGTTTCTTTGGTCCAATTGCGCTACGCAGGTAAGCTGGTTGGTCCAAGCGGATTATTCTTGGAGGAAGAATATGCTTAATGAAGAGTCCGCTACTATGGTCTGTCATAAGAGAAAGGATTCAGTTCTATGAATGTAGAACTTTTACAATACCCCGAAAACCCTGAACGTGCCGTGGCTACGGCAGCGCGACTGTGCTATGCCCCAGTAGGCGCAAAGGAGCTCATGGAGACCATGCCTGCTGAGCGAGTGCGCAGTGTTCTCTCTACCATTTTGAAGTCAGGTCATTTTTCTACGCTTGAGCACGTAAGTTATACCTTTGCTGTTGATGGTGTTTCTCGTGCTTTGACCCATCAGTTGGTCCGTCATCGCCTGGCAAGTTTCAATCAGCAGTCTCAGCGCTATGTGAAATTCACCGACGGCGTGGACACCATCAAGCCTCATACGGTGGAGGACAACAAGGATGCTTCCCGTGTGTTTGATGAAGCTATCGCGCAGGTTATTGAAGGCTACGAAAAGCTTCTGGATATGGGCATTCCTGCCGAAGATGCTCGCTATCTTTTACCCAATGCTGCAGAAACTAAGATCGTTATCACGATGAATATTCGCGAATTGCTGCATTTTTTCAGCTTGCGTTGTTGTAACCGTGCCCAGTGGGAAATTCGCGAGATGGCTCATCGCATGTTGGAATTGGTCCGTCCAACTGCGCCGTATATCTTTATGGATGCCGGCGCGCCGTGCATTCGCGGTAATTGCCCTGAAGGAAAAATGACATGTGGAAAGCCTTATCCGAAGGTTGTGCGTGATTAAGTGATGTCCCAGACGTCTCAAAACAAATCAAACGATCTAAAGCGTGCCTTCACGGAGGATGGTGCACACAAAACGCATATTGGTGGGCAGGCGCTGATCGAAGGCGTCATGATGCGCGGCAAACATAACTGGGCTGTTGGTGTGCGTCAAGAAGATGGCAACCTGTATTCGAAAGAATATCCCCTGTCGAAAAAAGGAAGTCGCCCTGCGTGGTTTTCGTGGCCCATTGTGCGTGGGTGCGTGGCGTTTGTCGATTCGTTGGTGCTGGGATATAAAGCCCTTGAAGTGGGCATCAACGCCGCATTTACGTTTGATGATGAAGACGACGATGAGCCACAAGAGCAATCCGACGCACGGGGAGCGCAAGATGATGAGCCACAAGAGCAATCCGACGCACGGGGAGCGCAAGATGATGAGCCGCAAGGCGCCTTCTCTAAATTTGAGATGGGTTTATCGCTTGTCCTGGGCTTGGTTTTAGGCATAGCACTCTTTATCTTTTTCCCAGCTTTAGCGGCAAATGTTTTGGTGGGCAATTATGAAGAACAGCCGCTTGTTTGGAATATAGTCGATGGCATTATGCGTGTGGCAATTTTTGTGTTCTACGTGTGGCTGATTGGCCGCATGAAGGATATTAAACGCATGTTTTCCTATCATGGCGCCGAACACAAGACTATCCATTGTTACGAACATGGCCTTGAGCTTACGCCAGAAAACGCCAAACAATTCCCACGTTTGCATGTACGCTGTGGCACGGCGTTTTTGATCATGGTTATGATTATTGCAATTTTGGTCTACACCATTGTGCCGCTCAATGCGCTTATCGCCGCTTTGGGTATTACGGGTATAGGGTCATTTATCTTTTTGCTTTTGATCCGCATTGCGCTTTTACCGCTGATCGCAGGTATTTCCTACGAGATCACCGTCAAGTGGGCGGGTTCTCATCCGGATAACAAACTGGTGCGCATTGTGCTGTGGCCCGGCATGCAGATGCAGCGTTTGACCACTAACGAACCAGATGATGGCATGCTTGAGTGCGCCATTGCTGCTATGAAACTAGTTGTTGAGCGTGAACAGCTGGAACACCTCACAAGCTAAGATGCGTTTCATCCGATAGGTTGCGTTTCTTCTTCGTGGCTGCTACTCGCAAGCTAGTATCGGATCTATTCGTTTGAACAAATCAAGATATTTGTTGTACAGCTCGTACCTGCCAGGGCTCAATCTCCTACAGTAAATCTGGCTTTTTGTGCCGCATGCGCCCAATTCGTGTATTCTGTACGGGATTGCGAGTTGCAAGAGTGCTAAAACATGCGAAGCTGTGTTGCGTTTCGTTGTAGCACAGGGAAGTGCATGGTAGCGCCGTGCTGAAACACGCCATGACGCTGCATCCTGGTGCAAAGTGCAATCATATGCCCCACACACGTTAATAAGCGAGAGACGGGGTTAACCGTGTGAATACAATCGCCGCATCCTCAAAGAAGGGCGGCAAGTTAGGAGGAACCGCGTGAAGCTGGTTGTAACCGAGAAGAACGACGCGGCTCAAAAGATTGCCGATTTATTGGGCGCAACCAAACCCAAAGCCGACAAGGTCTATTCCACGCCGGTGTATAGGTTTACGGTTGACGGGGAAGACTGGGTAACCATTGGTTTGCGCGGTCATATTTTGGAGCCCGATTTTGCTACTGCGCTGGTGTATAAGAAGCGCGGTGGCTGGCGCGGAGTAAATGCCGATGGGGAAATCATGGATGCCGACATTCCGGCATCGCTACCAAAGCCTCCCTTCAAAAAGAAAAAGCCCTTCACAGAAGATGGCGTGGAACTTAAGGCTTGGAAAATGGATGCGCTGCCGTATTTGGTATATTCACCCATCGAAAAGCGTCCCAAAGAAAAAGATATTATTCGTTCCCTTAAAAATCTTGCGAAAAAAGCCGATTCCATTGTTATCGCAACGGACTTCGATCGCGAAGGGGAGCTGATTGGTTCGGATGCCCTTTCCTGTATTCAGGAAGTAAATGCAACCGCACCGGTTTCGCGCGCTCGCTATTCGGCCTTTACCAAAGAGGAGATTACTCACGCTTTCAATAATCTGGTCACGCTGGATACGAACTTGGCTAGTGCGGGTGCATCGCGTCAGGATATTGACCTTATTTGGGGTGCCGTTCTCACGCGTTATTTGACGTTGGTAAAGTTTGCTGGCTATGGCAACGTTCGCTCCTCTGGTCGTGTGCAAACGCCCACCTTGGCTTTGATCGTGGCACGCGAGCGCGAACGTTTGGCGTTTATTCCCGAAGATTACTGGGTCATTAAAGCCGACTTTGGCGAAGGCGACGATGCCTTTGTGGCGCCACACGCGACTGCACGTTTTAAGGTGGAAGCCGAAGCGAATGCAGTTATGAGTCACGTACAAGACGCTACGCACGGTAAGGTCATCGAGATTACCAAGCGCAAGCGCACCGTGGCACCTCCCGTACCGTTTAATACCACCAGCTTGATGGCTGCGGCATCGGCAGAAGGTTTATCGCCTGCGCGCACGATGCGCATTGCTGAGAGCTTGTATATGGATGGCTATATTTCCTATCCGCGTGTTGATAACACGGTTTATCCCTCTTCGCTCGATTTGGCAGATACGGTCAAAAAAATCATGGGCAATCCCGCCTATGCGCCATACTGCAAGGAGCTGTTATCCCGTGGCACACTGAAGGCAACGCGTGGCAAGAAAGAAACTACCGACCATCCACCCATCTATCCGACCGCAAGTGCTACACCCGATGATCTAGCCCCTGCAGAATATAAGCTGTACAACCTTATTGCTCGCCGCTTTATGGCAACGCTTTCCGATGCTGCCATAGTTGAAGGCACCAAGGTAAAGATCGATGTTGAAGGGGAGCCCTTTGTTGCCAAGGGTGATGTGCTGGTAAAGAAGGGTTTCCGCGAAATATACCCTTACGGTTTGAAGAAGGATGAGCAGCTTCCTGCTCTTTTTGAAGGCCAGGATGTTGTATTCAAGGGTGCAACGTGTACCAAGAAGCAAACCGAGCCGCCTGCTCGCTATTCGCAGGGTAAGCTGATCCAAGAAATGGAAAAGCTTGGCTTAGGCACTAAGTCTACGCGCCACTCCATCATTGAACGCTTATATACGGTGAAGTACATTCAAAATGACCCTATCGAACCATCACAGTTGGGAATGGCTGTATGTGATGCTCTTGATAAGTTTGCACCGCACATCACGCATCCCGAAATGACTGCTGAACTCGAAGAGGAAATGGACAATATTGCCGAAGGTCAGAAGACTAAGGCGGAAGTGGTCATGAATTCGCGTGACTTGCTCTCAGAACAGCTTGCCGAATTGATGCCGCATTCTGAAGAGGTCAAAGATGCCTTGGCTGACGCGGTTGCAGCAGATGCTTATGTTGGTCCGTGCCCGAAGTGTGGCAAAGATTTGCAGCTGCGCACTTCGCAAAAGACCCGCTCGATGTTTATCGGTTGCTCCGGTTGGCCAGATTGTGATGTGACATATCCCCTGCCCAAGGGCAAAATTGAAGCAGTTGAAGAAAAGTGCCCTGTCTGTGGCATGCCTCAGGTGAAGGTGACCGCATTTCGCTCGAAGCCGCGCATTGTGTGCATCGATCCGGAGTGTGAAACCAACAAAGAGCCCGATGTAGTGGTGGGCGAATGCCCGGTGTGCAAGGAAAAAGGTATTCATGCAAAGCTGATTGCGCGTAAGAACCCACGTACCTTGAAGCGCTCTATCACGTGTGAAAACTTCGATGAGTGTGGTACGCGCTATCCGCTGCCTCAGTATGGCAAGCTGACGCCTACCGAAGAGGTGTGTGAGCACTGTGGTGCCCCTCTGGTTATTGTGACCACCAACCGAGGGCCTTGGAAGTTGTGTCCGAACTTTAATTGCCCCGCCAAAGAAGAGGCAAATAAAGCCAAGGCTGTCGGTAAGACCGCCAGCAAGACTGCGGGCAAAGCGGCAAGTAAAACAAAGAGTAAAACCACCAAGAAAGCCGCCACGAAGAGCACAGCTCACGCTAAAAGCTCTACTGACAAGAGCGAATAGCTGAAAACACCATTACCCCAAAGAAGCGCTTCTGTTAGCGGTAGAATAACAGTTAGCGCTTTTTTGCGGGACATGCTTGCTTAGTAATAAGGCTTATGTGCAAGGCCGCAAGGCCCGCCATAGGCTTGTAAGAAATAATCAGGAGGACATACCATGAGCAAAGTAACCATCGTAGGTGCAGGCAATGTAGGTGCAACCGCCGCCCACATCATTGCTTCTAAAAATCTTGCCGACGTCGTGTTGGTAGATGTGGCTGAGGGCTTGCCTCAGGGCAAGGCGCTTGACATGATGCACATGCGCTCGGTTGAAAAGTTTACCGTCAAGGTTACGGGGACTAACGATTATGCCGCTACCGCTGATTCCGATGTGGTTGTTATTACGGCTGGCATTGCTCGCAAACCTGGCATGACGCGCGAAGATTTACTTGGGGTAAATTCCGGCATCATGACTTCTGTTATCGAACAGGCTATGGCTGCTTCTCCTCATGCAATTTATATCTGTGTTACCAACCCGCTGGACGTTATGACTTATTTGGCATACAAGAAGTGCGGTTTGCCAGCGCAACGTCTGATGGGCATGGGCGGCGTGCTCGACTCTTCCCGTTTAGCGTATGCCGTATGCGAAAAGTTGGGTTGCGATCCTGCTGATGTTGAGGCATGGGCCCTGGGTGCTCATGGCGAAGGTATGGTGACGTGGCCTCGCTTCACAACGGTAAAGGGCACGCCTATTACCGAGCTCATGTCTGACGAAGATCTAGCTGAATGCAACAAACGCTGCACCAAGGGCGGCGCTGAAGTGGTGTCTTTCTTGAAGACCGGTTCAGCCTACTATGCTCCAGGCGCTTCTATTGCCAAAATGGTTGAGGCTATTTTGACTGACTCCAAGGAGGTCATGAGCGTTTGTTCGTATATTGATAGTCAGTATGGTTTGCATGATCTGTTCATGAATATCCCAACTCGTCTGGGCAAGAATGGTGTTGAAGAGATTGTTGAATTTGATCTGACTGACGAGGAAATGGCTGCGCTGCACGAATCCGCTGCTAGTGTCAAGAAGGGTTTGGAAAACCTGCCTGAATAATTACGTTCGATATCGAACGTTACGAGAAAGCATACGCATGAAAGTTGTAACTCCTGCCAGCGTCGATAAGGCGCTGGCTTGCCTTATTCCGCAGCTTGCAACCGAGCTGCCTGGCGATATCCTGGCAGGTCTTGAAGCTGCCAAGCAAACAGAAACTGGTCAACGTGCCAAGATTGTGCTTGACCAGTTGGTTGAAAATGCCCACATTGCTAAGCAGGATCACGTTCCCATTTGCCAAGACACGGGTACGGTATGGGTGTGTTTGGAAGTGGGTCCCGATGTCATGGTCCCCGGCAATGTATTTAGTCAGGTTGATAAAGCGGTAGGCAAGGCGTATACCGAAGCGCGCCTGCGCAAGTCCTTGGTACATGATGCACTGTTTGATCGCACCAATACAGGAGATAACACTCCTGCGTTTACGGAAATCCATTTGGTGGATGAACCGGGAGTAGCCCGCCTGCACGTTATGCTTAAGGGCGGCGGCTCAGATAACGCCAGTCGTGTGGTTATGCTGACGCCGAGTGCGGGCAAGCAGGGAGTTATTGATGTGGTGCTGCAGTGCATACGCGAAAAGGCAGCAAACGCGTGCCCACCGTTAATTGTGGGTGTTGGCGTGGGTGCCACGTTTGATAAGGTGGCTGGACTTGCAAAACACGCCCTGATGCGTCCGATTGGTATGCCGAATCCCAATCCAGAAGCGAATGCCTTTGAAGAAGAACTAACCCGTATTATCAATGCTACCGGCACGGGTGCTGGTGCTTTGGGCGGTGATGTAACGGCGCTGGCGGTTCGTCTGGAAACGGCGCCATGTCACATTGCGGCGCTACCGGTGGCGGTCAATATGGGGTGTTCTGCCATGCGCCGCGGCACACTGGATCTGGAGTGCTTAGAGGCGCTGGATAGCATTGATTTTAAGAAGGTGGGGAAATAGTCATGGCTAAAGAAGTGCGCTTAACCCTTCCTTTGGATAAAGCGGTTTTGAAGTCTCTCCATGCTGGGCAAGCCTGTTTGCTGACAGGCAGCCTGTATACCTTGCGCGACGCAGGCCATCAGCGTCTGCTAGACGAAATGGGCACCAGCTCTGTTTTGCCCTACGGCCTGGAAGGGCAAACCATCTTTTATGCTGGCCCCACGCCTGAAGCTGCTGGCAGACCCTTTGGCGCTATTGGGCCCACGACCGCATCTCGTATGGATTTTGCAACGCCTCGTTTGATGGAGTGCGGCATTGTGGCAACGCTGGGCAAAGGTGTGCGCAGTGAGGCTGTGCGCCAGGCTTGTATTGATTGTGGCGGGGTGTATTTTGTTGCTGTTGGTGGCGCTGCCGCCTATCTGGCAAAATGTGTAACAGCATGTGAAACCTTAGCTTATGAAGATCTGGGAACCGAGGCACTGCGCAAAATTACGGTTAAAGATTTTCCAGTCTTTGTCGGTATCGATACGCAGGGAAACGACATCTATTCCCTTACCTAGGGAATGGCAATCAGTAAGGGGATAGTGCACGTGGCTGAATCTCATGACACCATACCTAACAGCACCACATCCACTGATGCCGTATCGACTAACACGGCACATGGGGTGCCTGGTCCTGGCATTTTTATCACTTTTGAAGGTGGCGAAGGTGCAGGCAAAACAACCCATATCACCTTTTTGGCAACTCGTTTGCGTGAAATGGGGTATGAGGTGTTGTGCTTGCGCGAGCCGGGTGGTACCGCTATCGGTGAAGCGTTGCGTTCTTTGGTGCTCGATCCAGCTAATACCGATATGGCTGATGAAACTGAGCTGCTCATTTATGAAGCCGCTCGCGCACAGATTATCAAGGAAGTAATTATTCCTGCCTTAGCCCGTGGTGCAGTGGTGTTATTGGATCGCTTCTATGATTCCACGATTGCCTATCAGGTGTATGGACGGGGACTTCCGTTGGCGTTTGTACGGCAGGCAAATACCTTTGCCTGCCAGGGTATTCATCCGTGTCGCACCATTTTGCTTACGGCCAATGCGTCTGCTGAAGTGGGCTTAGAGCGTGCCACCCATCATGGCCAAGCTGATCGCCTTGAACAGGCTGGTGCTGATTTTCATGCGCGCGTCAACGCTGCCTTTAGACATATTGCTCAAGAGAACCCTCAGCGTGTACGCGTGGTTTCTTCTGCTGGCGCCAAAGATGAAACGGCGCGTGCAATCTTTAAAGAGCTGGCTGATATTTTCAAGTGGGATGCGTCGAGCAAGGTGTGGGCTCCTGGGTACTTTGAGCCTATTTTGGAGCGCGACACGGGAGAAAAAGCTCAGATCAGTTTGGGCGCCGAATAGGTAAGCGTTACCTTTTGGACACGCGTAAGGATGTAGCACTATGGCAGACGTGTTTGACGGTATATTCGGTCAGCCTCGAGTGCGCGATTATCTGCGCACCATCATCAAAACTAATCATGTCACCCATGCCTACCTGTTTACTGGTCCGGCGGGATCCAATAAAACGGCAGCTGCCTATGCTTTTGCGCAAGCGCTTTTGTGCGATAAGGGCGGATGCAAAGCTTGTGAAACGTGCAAGCGCGTAGAGCGTCGTCGTCATCCGGATGTGCACTATTACGAGCCCGAGGGTGCTCAGGGGTATTTGATCGATCAGATCCGTGAAATAGTAGCGGGTATGGCGCTTGCTCCCATTCAGGCGAAGCGCAAAGTCTACATCTTGGATCGCGTAGATCTATTGGGAACGCAAGCAGCTAATGCGTTTTTGAAAACGCTTGAAGAGCCAGCACCAGGCGTGGTGTTCATACTGATGGGGCGTACGCGTGAAGGGGTGCTGCCCACTATTGTGTCGCGCTGCCAGGTAGTTCCGTTTCGCCATATTCCTGCAACTGAAGCAGCGGGCATTTTGTCTCAGCGCACGGGCGTCACCTCTCAGCAGGCACGAATTGCTATCGAAGCGTGTGACGGATCTATCACCCGTGCGATGGTGTTTGCTCGAAGCGCCGAGCGCAGCGAATTTCGCGCACGAATCATGGAGGTGCTTGCGAATCTTTCGGTCTGTGATGCGCGTGACGTGTTGGAATATGCGGCAGAGCTGGTTGAACGTGCCAAAGCGCCGCTTGATAACGTGCGCACACAGCAATCTGAAGAGATGGCTGAATCGGCGGAATTTCTGCAAAAGAGCGCCCTCAAACAAATTGAACTGCGTCATAAACGAGCGCTTAGCATGGCAACTCGCGAATCGCTCAATCAGATGACTGCGATCATTCGTTCCTGGTTGCGCGATGTGTTGATGGTCGTATCTGCAACACCCGATTTGATCATCAATGTTGATCAGCGCAGCGCCCTTGAAGCTGCGGCGACGCGTGTGAGTGCGGCGGGGATCATGGGTGCATTGCGTGAAGCATATAAGACAGACGAGGCGCTTCGCTATAATGTTTCTCCAGAGACGTGCTTAGACGCACTTCTTTTTTCGATAAGAGAGGTTTTACATGGTTCGGGTAACCCCCATTAAGCTCCAAGCCGGGACCAAGGTTCTTTGGTTTGATCCGGTTGAATTTGACGTTCATGCGGGCGACCATGTCATCGTGCAAACAGAACGCGGTTCGGAATTTGGATGCGCGACGTCCGACATTATGGATGTTTCAGACGAGCTGGTGGCTCAGCTGAAGTCTCCTTTGAAGCCGGTTATACGCATCGCCGATGAACAGGATATACAGCGCGCAGAAGAACTGGCTCAAAAGTCTGAAGATGCGCTTTCTACGTTTAAGGAATTGGCTGCCGAAACCAGCGATCAAATGCGTCCGGTGATGGTGGAATTCCTGTTTGATGGCGATAAGGCAGTATTTTATTTCGAGTCGGAAGAGCGTATAGATTTTCGTGATTTAGTTCGCAAGCTGGCAAGCATTTTCCATGTGCGTGTTGATATGCGTCAGATTGGCGTACGTGACGGCGCTCGTATGATTGGCGGCATTGGCCACTGCGGCCAGGAACTGTGCTGCAAGCGCTTGGGCGGCGGTTTTTCGCCCGTGTCTATCCGTATGGCTAAAGAGCAGAATTTATCGCTCAACCCACAAAAAATTTCTGGGTGCTGCGGCCGTTTGATGTGCTGTTTGCGCTACGAATACGAAGCGTATAAGGAATTTAACGCACGCGCCCCGAAAAATGGTGCCAAGATTGAAACGCCTGAAGGCATTGCAAAGGTGACAGAGATCAATGTTCCCCGTGAGCGTATTACGCTTACGATGGAGGATGGCCAGACTTTTAAGGTGCCTCTGGAGGAAATGGAGCGGGTTGGCGATGCGAAGCGGCCAACGCGCATCAGCCAGGAAGTGTACGAAAAGTATGCTCATGCTGATCCCTTTGCTATTTTTGATGTTGTGGAAATGGAGCCCACGACACCCTATTTCAAGGGCGAAGATGCTTTGGTGCAACCGCAGGTTCACTCCACCCGTGATGGTGATTCACGTTCTTCGCGCAAGGCGGATTCAGGCGATATCACCGAGAGCAGAAATGATCGCTCTTCGCGTCGTGATCGTGACAACCAAAGCCGTCCTGCTAAGGAAGATACGCATCGCAAGCCGCGTCGCCGCCGCCGCAGCAGCAACTCTGGAGAAGAGCTTACTCAATCTGATACGGCTAAAACGGCTGCCACGAAGGGTGGCGCAACTCAGCCCGGTAAAAAAGCGCAGGCATCGGTGTCTTCGCAAAGTGCAACGCAGGCACATCGCAAACCGCGTCGCCGCAATGATGGCCGCACCGATAATCGCATCGATAATCAATTGGGCGAAAGCCGTACTGATGGTCGCAGCGCAGCCCACCAGGCAGCGCGCAGCGATAATCGTAAATCGCGTCGCCGTCCAGGACAAAAGTCTTCCGGCATTCGCAATGCACCCAATAAAGGAAATTCGCAACAACGTCCTGCGCATCAGGGCAACTCCGGTTCTGGAAATGCTCCTGCGCACGCACACGGTACGGCAGGCGAGGTGGCACATCGCAAACCACGTCGTCGCCGCCAAAAGGTAGAAGGGGAACCTCATGCAGAATAAGGACTATGCACTTTTGACCGACCTTTATCAGATCACCATGGCCCAGGGTTACTGGGCCTGCAATAAGCTGGAAGAACAGGGTTGTTTTCATATCTTCTTTCGCGAACCACCATTTCAAGGTGGTTTTGCCATAGCTAGCGGCATGGATCATATTGCAGAAGTGATCGAAAATTTCTCAATGAGCGATGAGAACATTGACTACTTAGCAAGCCTTGATGCGCCGGGCGGTGGCAAGCTGTTTGACCCGGATTTCTTGGAGTATCTGCGCAATTTGGAATTGAGCGTGGATATTGATGCCATTCGCGAAGGCACGGTGGTCTTCCCGAATGATCCTTTCGTGCGTGTTATTGGTCCAGTATTACAGTGTCAGCTGTTAGAGACGCAACTGCTCAACTGCGTCAATTTCGAAACGCTTGCAGCAACCAAGGCAGCACGAGTGTGCCTTGCTGCTCAAACCCCGGTGGCGGAATTTGGCCTGCGCCGTGCTCAGGGTGAATCGGGCGGTATGCGTGCATCGCGCGCCTGTATCGTGGGTGGTTGTGCCTCCACTTCCAATGTGCTTGCAGGTAAAACCTTTGGTTTACCGGTGTCGGGCACTCATGCTCATGCCTGGGTTATGGCCTTTGACAGCGAGCTCGAAGCGTTTCGTGCCTATGCACGTACGTTCCCAACCAACTGTGTCCTTTTGGTAGATACCTACGATGTTGAACAGGGCATCAAAAACGCCATTACTGTTGGTTTGGAGATGAAAGAGCGCGGCGAACATTTAACGGGTATTCGTATTGACTCGGGCGACTTGGCTTGGGAGGCAAAACTGGCCCGCAAGATGCTCGATGAAGCCGGCCTTACCGAAACGGGCGTTGTGCTTTCCAATGACTTGGATGAATTTTCTATCAAGTCGATTATCGATTCTGGTGCTCAGGTGGCATCGTGGGGTGTGGGTACCAAGTTGGTAACCGCTTACGATCAACCGGCACTGGGTGGTGTATATAAGTTGGCAGCCAAACGCGTAGGCACCGATAGCCCTTGGGAGCCGTGCTTGAAAGTTACCGGACAGTCTTCTAAGCAAACGGTACCTGGCGTGCTGGATGTGCGTCGATACTTCCATTCCTCTGGTAAGTTGGCAGGAGATATGGTGTTTGATACGACTCATGGTGTGGCGCAAGAACGCATTATTGATCCAGCCGATGAGTTGCGTCAGAAGGATTTGGCGGGTAAAGACTACGTTACGTTGCTCGAACCGTTGGCCCGTCATGGCAAGGTGGTGTTAGATGCCGAACATCGCAATGCTCTTGTGGCGCGTGACTACTGCCATGATCAGCTTGAGCTGCTCGATGAAAGCCAGAAACGCATCATGAATCCACATTCATATCCGGTTGGTTTGGAGTATTCACTATTCTATCGTCGCCATGAATTGGCTTCTCGTTTGTTGGGTCTTTCGTAGAAGAGGTGCCTGATGATTAAAATCGTGACCGATTCGGTTGCGTCACTGCCTCAGGAATTTGCACAGCGCAATAATGTAGAAGTGGTTTCGCTGTATCTGAACGTCAACGGCAAAGAATATGATGATGCCACAATGGACGTGGATGCCTTTTATGAGGATATTTACGGCATGGTAGACAATCCGCCCACTTCAAGCCAACCTTCGCAAGCCTACCTGGAAGATCTGTTTGAGTCCATTGCCCGAGAGGGCGATGAAATGTTGGGTATTTGGATTTCATCGGGCTTATCAGGCGCGTACGAAGGTGCCTTGCGTGCGGTTCGTGCCGTGGAATCGCGCAACATTTCTTTTTCGTATTGCATGATTGATTCTTCTTCATGCGGTTACGATGAAGCTTTTCCGGTACTGACTGGTATGCAGGCAGTACAGGAAGGAAAAACACTTCGCGAAGCAGCGGAAGCGGTGTTGCGCTCTATTACTGCTACACGCTTTTTGTTTTCGCCCGAAAGTTTAACGTTTTTGCAGAAGGGCGGACGCATTGGTGGTGCGGCGGCGCTGCTGGGCAATTTGATCAAACTTTCGCCGGTACTGACGGTTGTTGATGGCATCCCGCAAGCTATGGCAAAAGTACGCACTCATAAAAAGGCTCTCGAGAAAATGGTTGCTATCATGCAGCACGATATTGAAATGTGCGGAGGCCTTAAAGATATGGTGGTGCACTATATTGGCGATAAAACGCCAGCGCTTAAATGGGCTCGTGAAGTTATAGAGCCACTTCTTGAGCGCAATGTGCAGGTGTTGCCGGTCTCTCCGGTAGTGGGATTGCACGTTGGGCCAGCGGTGGGTTTGGCATATGAATGCAACGAGCCGCTTGCGGGTAAAATCACCGGAAAGGTGGAATCGCTGGCGGTGTTCAGCTAGGAGGGCAACGGGCCAGTTGATTAAGGTGATTGCTCGGTTGGTCGTTGGCCTGCTCAGTCCGACAAGTCCGCCAAGTTTGACAAGTTCGCTAAGTCCGACAAATCCGATCTAAACAACCTGCCAAGTTCAACAACTTCGGCAAGACCTACCTGGCAGCCCGGCCAGGGACATGTCCTGTAGTATGGTATTTTGCAATGCGATTACTTCTCAAGAAAGGAACGGAACCGATGGCTATTAACTGTAACTTGATTATCGATTCCTGTTGCGATTTACCCCATGATGTGGTTGATCGTGAGGGTGTATATCTGGTGAAGTATCGCTACTTTGATACTGCCGGCGAGCATTTAGATGATTTGTATAATACCGATACGCCGCAGACCTTTTACGACATGATGCGCAACGGCGGCGAACCTCATACTGCACAGGTGCCAATGTCTGATCTGGAGGAAGCTTTCTCGTGGGCAGCAAACTGTGGCAAGCCGGTGGTATATCTGTCGTTTTCCAGTGGCCTTTCGGGAACATTTGATACGGCATCGGTCGTTCTATCTCAGATGAAGCAAGATAATCCGGATTTGCCAATCTATCTGGTAGATACACGCTTGGCATCTGTTGCAGAAGCGCTCTTGGTATTCGAAGCTCTCCGTCAGCGCGAACGCGGTCTGTCGGCCCAAGAAATGGTTACCTGGGCAGAAGAAGCGCGTTTCTTTGTGGATGCTCAGTTTATGGTGGACGATTTGGAATCATTGCGCCGTGGTGGGCGCATCCCTTCTTCGGTAGCGTTTGCAGGTGCGAAGTTAGATGTAAAACCGCTGCTCAGCATTGATGCCGATGGCAAGTTGACGCTTTCGGGCGTTGCCCGTGGACGTAAAAAGGGTATCAAGGCGCTGGTAGATTACTATATGAAGCGCCGTGCATCCGATCGTCCGGGACAGGATGTGGTTATTGGAGATGCGGATTGCAAGAAGGATTCGGCACGCCTTATTGAGCTTCTCAAGAAGGAAGATGAATCTATCATGGTACTTAACTCTAGCATTGGTCCGGTCATTGGTTCCCACGTGGGGCCCGGCATGTTAGCTGTTGTGTTTTGGGGTAATGACAAGCGCCAAGATGTTTCGGTCGCCGACCGAATTGCCAATAAGGTTCGCGGCACTAAATAGAGAGGAATCGTTTCATGAGTGCTGATACTTCAATGACGTTTTATGTAACGGGTGATGACGCAGTAACAACGTGTGTTGCGGATTTGCTCTCAGGTGCCGGCTATAAGGCATCCTCTCAGCAGAAGGCAGATGTCGTTTTCACGTATTCTTCTAACACGTCCAAATTGGAAGATTTGTATTACGACACGAAAGGTTTGGTACAGGATACCAAGCAGGATGCCATTCTTATCGACTTAAGCCCAGCAACGGTTTCCTTCGCTCGTGAACTGGGAACACTTGCATCGGTAAACGATCGCAAGGTGCTGGATGCACCACTGATTGTACGCAACGTGGTTGCACCTGATGCTTTTGCTCATGTTGATAACCTGGGTATGGTGGTTGGCGGCTCTGAAGCAGTATTCAATGAAGTCCGACCCATGTTGGATGCCATCGCACGCGATGTGATGTGGGTTGGCAAGGCGGGTGCAGGTCAAAGCATGAAAGTTGCGCTGACGCTTCAGAATGCTGCTGCTCTGGTTGGCTTGGTTGAAGCGTTTGCTTCCTTTGACGTATCCCAGTCTAAAGTGGACAAGGACGATTACCTGGACTTCTCCTACAAGTTAGGCATGCTCACCCCTGGTCAAGAAGCGTTTTTGCAGGCTATGCATAGCAATTCGTTTCAGGGCAGCTTTACGATTGAGCTCATGATGGGCGAATTGGCTGCCGCGCTGGAATCGGTGGATGACAATGATGTTATTTTGCCTCAGGCGGAATCGGGTTTTCGTTTGATGGAGTTGTTAGCGCTGGTGGGCGGCGTTGATTATACGCCTGCTGCGCTGAAACTGGTGTTTGCTGATGAGGACACCACCAAGCAGTATGGTTTGGATTGGCAGCGTGCTGAAGGTGCTTTTGAACACGATCACGATTGTGATTGTGAGTGCGATCATGATGACCCCGATCACGAGTGCGCATGTGGCAACCATGATGATCCTAATCATGAGTGTTGCGGGGGTCACCACCATGCTCATAATCAGTCAATGGGCGGTTTCATGGGCTTTTCGGCCAACTAAGAGGTGCACGCACCTATGATGACTACTAACACGCCTGGAAATCTCCAGGCGTGTTTTGCTGAAATCGAAAAGGCAACTCCCCAGATAAAACGAGCTTATGAGTGCTGTGAAGTATGCCCCCGTACCTGCCGGGTTAACCGTGCGGCGGGCAAACGCGGTGTGTGCAAGGCGCCAGCAGAGTTGCGGATGGGGCGTGCTGCACTGCATTGGTGGGAAGAACCGTGTCTTGTAGGAGATCAGGGCAGTGGTGCCGTTTTCTTTTCGTACTGTCCGCTGGGATGTGTGTATTGTCAGAATGAAACGCTGGTGGCAGGAGAGGGCATCGATGTGTCTTTGAAAAACTTTGCGCGCACGGTGCTCTCCCTTCAAAATGAAGAACATGCTGCCAACATAAATTTGGTCACTCCATCGCACTATGTACCCAGCATTGCGCCGATTTTGCGCCTCCTGCGGAAGCGATGCTTTCTCACGATCCCGGTGGTATATAACACTTCCAGTTTTGATACGATTCCTTCTTTGCAGCTTATGGATGGGGTGGTGGACTGCTACTTGGCAGACTTTAAATACGCCACACCAGCTCTTGCAGCACAACTATCACATGCGCCGCAGTATCCCAGTGTTGCACTGGCGGCTCTTGATGAAATGGTGCGTCAAGTAGGAGAATGGCGCGAAGATGATAACGGCATGCTGAAGCGTGGGGTTATCGTGCGTCATCTGGTGTTGCCTGGTCATGTGGAAGAATCGCTGCGGGTATTGGAGGTTTTGGCTGAGCGTTACGGCAATCAAGTGCGTTTGAGTATCATGAATCAATACACGCCTCTTCATAGCGGTTTAGACCAATATGGGTTAGCGGGACTAGTGTCGCGAGA
This sequence comes from uncultured Coriobacteriaceae bacterium, assembly GCA_900539675.1. Classification (GTDB taxonomy): domain Bacteria; phylum Actinomycetota; class Coriobacteriia; order Coriobacteriales; family Eggerthellaceae; genus Anaerotardibacter. The sequence goes on from UQDJ01000021.1 coordinate 20,405, forward strand.
AGAGTACGAGCGCGTGCTTAATTATGCCGATGATTTAGGCATTGAGGATTATTTCTGGCAGGAGGGTGGCGCCAGCAGTGAAAGCTTTATTCCTACCTTTGATGGGACAGGCGTCATTTCTTAGAATGGCCACAACTTTGACTGAAATCTTGAGCAAAGTTGTGGCATAATGAGTTACTGGTTTTCGCCGGCATGGCGCAACGGTAGCGCAACTGATTTGTAATCAGTGGGTTGCGGGTTCGATTCCTGTTGCCGGCACCACTATTTCTGCAGGCCGTCGGGGTATGTTACTCCGGTGGCCTGCTTGTTTTTTAGGCACACGCATGGGCAAATGTAACAATCGCGAGACAAAGATGCGGCATAGAGCTCGCCTGGTTCGGATTGTGGGTAGCATTGCCACGAATCAGCCACGAATCAGCCACGAAGGTATAGCGAATTGTCTGTTCGCTATACCTCTTAACCTGGTCGCTTGCGTCTCTTATTTCACGTGCTTTTTGAGCCAATCGCATATGAGATCCGCAATTTGGCGACTATTGTTTTCCATCATAAGAGCATGGGTGTTGCCATGGATTCCCCTGTCTGGCAGATACATCCATTCCGTATCGCCACCAGCTGCCTTTAAGTGTTCATATAAGTGTCTCATACTGCCTTCATAGGCATATTGACCAGGCCAGTAATAGCCATCTATTTTGTATCGATCCTCCAGGAAGTCCCCGTAGACAAACAGCGTGGGAATGTTGGTGAGGGCTGAAACATCGCGTTTGTGAGGATCGAGCGTTGAAGAACTTTCCAAGAGTACAATGCCGCGGATATTTTCTGGACAGGTTAGTGCTGCTTCTAGCGAGAACAGACCTCCTTGGCTATGTGCCAGAATGATACAGCCATCGGTCATGCTTCCAAAATAATCGTTGTATGCCGCCTGCACCATGTCGTTGGAAGTGGTCCAACGTGGCACTTGCTGCTTCATGAATTGATCGTATTTGGAATAGTCAAACCTGCTTCCTTCAAACGGGACGCCAGGTTTAGGCCCTAAGCGATAAGTGGTCCAGCGTTCGTCGTAGCTCATAAACATAGGCTCACCATCGTTGATTTCTGGGAATTGTGCCCATGAAGAACGGCCTCGTTCAACGCCATCAGAAACATTTACGTTAAAGCCGTTTTGCAAAAACATGAAAGACCAACCAGGACCGCCATCTTGAGTTGATTCCCATAAAGCGCCACTAGCACCTCCACCATGTACCATGCATACCGGATAGGGAAGTACGGGATGAGCAAGACGGGTATACAACACGTACATCTGACCTGCTTGAAAATCTCCATTAGGGTCATAATCAACCGGAGGACCACCGGGCCAAAGCGCAATGCGCTTCATATCGCTTCCTTCAATGGTCACCTTTTTGCCACCGATGTGGTAACTGCCGTGGGCGATGATTTCAACAGGGGTATCAGGAGTACTCATCAATGCACCTTTCTCGAGCTCGTGTAATTGCAAGAGCAGGTTTGATGCCTATAACGGCGTTGTAAAAGAGCTTCGCACCATCTTGATGCGAAGCTCTTATCCCAGTTTTGCTTGGCTGATCCTAGAACAGTTCCTCGGTATCCATTTCTTCGAGGGTATCAACGTGGAGACAAATTTCGGTACCGGCATCATCCATGTACCAACAATAATTTCCGTTGGCATCTGAGGTAAAGGTGATTATTTCCCACTCCAAATAATGCCTCAAGTTGGTCTCATCGGGTTCGACGTTTGCGTATTCTAAGATAGTACGTGCAGCAAGAAGCTGTTGGTCGGTCAATTCATCCATGGTGCGCAATCCTATTTAGTTGGTGCCTTCATGATGACCGCAACAAACTTGAGCGGCTTATCTGAGATGTTCTTGATGCCATGTGTGCTGCCGTCTTTGCAGAAAAGGGCATCGCCGGGTACTACGTTGTAGTCAAAGCCGTCTTCGGTGTAAACGCCCTCACCTTCTGTGATGAAGTACAACTCGCCTTCGCCCACATGTTCATGAATACCTAAAGAGCTGTGAGGGTCTAGGGTGATTTGTGATACGTAGGTAACTTCGCCGCCTACTTCTTTGAGTTGATCTTCAGTAAGTAGTCTGTCGCGGGTCATGGTTCCTTCGCCGCCGTTGACGCCAGCTACTTGCTGAGTTTCACGATTACGATATACCGGCATACTAGCCCCTCCTTAATCGGGAATTTTATTCGTTTCCATAGTAAAACGATGTCATGTTAGGTGCGAGCTTAGGGTGTGAAGTTTTATCAAAGGGTTTCTTTAATAGGCAAAACTACCATTGGGTTCAAACTTTGGATGCCATACTCTGAGCTGGATTATTAGAATGCGTTCATGTGTCGAAGTTGTGCAGAAGACGTGGTTGTATCGGGTAGATTGTGGCATATGCCCAGCTCTGAGCAACAAAAGGGCAACCGTTTCCAACGTTAATATCGCATAAAGGCTGAAAGCGACTATAATCTGCAAGGCATTAAACCAATGCCTGAAGCCTTCGGAGAAGGAGCCTTCGTGCTAGCAGATTTCTTTTCGTCACTTTCATTTGTAGATATTTTTAACTACTGTGTTTTCATCGTTTTTTCTCTGTGCTATGCGTATCAGATTATCTATGTCTTTGTTACGTTGACGAAAAAGCCGCCGAAGCTTACTGCCAAGAAAAATCATCGCTATGCCGTTATTATTTCGGCTCGCAATGAAAGTGCTGTTATTGGCGATTTGATTCACAGTATTCGCGTTCAGAACTATCCTCAGGAACTTATTGATATTTTTGTCGTTGCTGATAATTGCACCGACAACACGGCTGCCGTTGCTCAGGAGGCTGGCGCTATTGTCTTTCCGCGCTTCAATACAGAAGAAGTGGGTAAGGGTTATGCGCTCGATTACGGTTTTGCCTGCATCCGTGAACACTATTCAGAAAACGGTTATGAAGCTTACTTCGTCTTCGATGCCGACAACGTGTTAGATGTGAACTACTTCCGTGAAATGAACAAGGTTTTCGACAATGGCGCCGATGCTTGTACAAGCTACCGCAACTCTAAGAACTATGGTTCCAATTGGATTACCGCTGGGTACGCCGTCTGGTTTATGCGCGAGGCTAAATATCTTTCCCAAGCTCGTCTTACTTTGGGTACCAGCTGTGCAGTGTCTGGCACGGGCTTTTTTGTTAATGCAAAAATTATTGATGAAATGGGCGGCTGGAAGTACCACCTGCTCACCGAAGATATCGAATTTTCCACCAATACTATTTTGCAGGGTCGTCGCATCATGTATTGTCCGACGGCGATGCTCTACGACGAACAGCCCCTTACGTTTCGCGATTCATGGAATCAGCGCTTTCGCTGGGCTAAGGGTTTTTACCAGGTATTCTTTGGCTACGGTGGTCAGCTGTTTAAGGGTATGTTTACCAATCCCAAGGGTACTCGCTTTGCGTGCTATGACATGCTGATGACTATTTGTCCTGCTATGTTGCTCACCATTATCACGGTGATATTCAATTTAGCTATTGTGATTTTGGGTATCACGGGCACTATGTCTATGGGCGCAATGATCATGTCATCGCTGTCGTCTATTTTCTTCTGCCTGTTCAACTTCACGCTGTTCATGTTTATGTTTGGCGCACTGACTACCTTTACCGAATGGGATAACATTCATGCACCAGCGCGCAAGAAGATTTTCTACATGTTCACGTTCCCGCTGTTCATGATTACCTACATTCCTATCGCTTTGGTTGCGCTGGTCAAGAAAGCTTCTTGGAAACCAATTCAGCACAGCATTTCCGTCGATGTGCAGGAATTTGCTCAGGCGAATGCCAAGAATACCGACCGCATCTAATTGATACATTGTCAGTTGCTATCTGGATGGTGCACCGGATGGATGGTGCACCGGATGGATGGTGTACCGGATGGATGGTGCACCGGATTCCTATGCCCGTGCAAAGGTGAGGCCGCTGACAATCAAAGCTCCGCTATGACGTAATTCTTCTGCTGCAGCAAAGAGGGTGGCACCAGTTGTGAACACGTCATCGATCAGAATGAAGCGCGTGCCATCCTTAAGATCGCTGTTTGGGATACTGTGTGAGTCTTTGGGAGTAATATGAGACGTCGCACCCATGGCAACCAGCCAGGGTTTAGTCACATGAAAAGAATGGCGCATATTGTTCAGGCGCTCTTGGCCATTGAGTGCGCGTTGATCTTGACGCTTGCGTGGTGCAGGGGCAAGGATGTTCCACAGAGGAATGCCGGTTAGTTCGCTCACACTTTTCGCAATCAGCTGTAAATGGTCAAAACCGCGCTGTCGCAGCGCTTCTTTTCGGGTGGGTATGGGTACCAAGACGCTCTGCGAAATCCAACGTGCAGGTATAGCATCGGCTGTGATGGAAGCTATAACCCGAGCCAGTCGTTGTTCACCGCGATCCTTATAGCAGGTGATGATGCGACGGGTGTCGTTGGATAGTTGTACAGCGCTAATGCACCCATCAAGGGGAAATTCATCTAAGTGTTTCCAGCTCAAAATAAAGTGATTGCATTCAGTACATATTGCTTTTCCAAAAGCAGCACCACAGGTTGTACAACAGAATAGTTGATCAATGTAAGGAAGCTTGCGCAAGCAGGTATTGCAGATCAGCTCACCTACCTCATCGCAAATTGCGCATCGGGTTGGCCACAGTGTCTCTGCACTCACGTAGGCAAGCAGCTGTGCCGATTGCTTGATGGTCTCAAAAAGAGACATAACACACACCCTTCCTGGCTGACCAGATCTGACTGAGCGAATCTGACTTACAGGCCTGACTTACAGAACCTCACTTGCAGAACCTCACTTGCGCCGCCTGATTTGCAGAACCCGTTCGATAAGCTTTGTACTTATCAACAAGAAAAGCTTTTCGGTCGAAAAAGGGGTTCTGTGCGGTGCGGGGTGTGCGGCCGCATCACAACAGTATCTTATATATCGGTTAAGACGGACTTGTTTCATAGCTTAGTTTCATTAAGAGGACTTGCCTCTCGTGTTGAAGCTACTGGCAAACTCCATACCTCAACCATATACAATAGTGTGCCATCGTTCGTGCAAAAATAGTGGATCTAAATTTGAAAATAATTGCAACTCTGCAGGTTTGCGCAAGCATACTTGCGCTATCTGCTAGACTGAGGAATGCTCTCTTTCAGGTCTGTGGTTGCGGATTTTCCTAGTCCAAGGCAGATGCGGTCGAAAGGATCCACGTAAGTTACCGATAGAGCTTTCCTTGGTGGGTTTATAGGCGTATCGGAACGATCATGGCGCATCCTAGAGGTAAGTCGCACCGTCCGCGGTTTTGCGGCATAGGGTCGCACGGGCGAGAGGACGATGTCCAATAAGGGCTTGGTTCCAGTGCGCGAGTGTGGGGTCAAAGACCAGGTCAGCTGAAAGAGGCATATAAGTGTAGATGTATGGAAGGATTGGTTTGATGAAACGCGCATCAATTCTTGTGTTGAGTTTAGTGGTGGCGTTATGTTTTGCTTTGTCACTTGCTGGTTGCGCTTCTAATGATTACAAGCCCGAATTGAAGAGCCAGACGGTTGACGATTCGGCATTGAATACTCCTGGTACGTTGCGTGTAGGCGTTAACGCATCCAATCCTCCTTATGCTGCCGAAGCATCAGGCTCCATTGTGGGCATTGATGTGGATACGGCAGCAGCACTTGCTGACGCAATGGGTCTCAAGCTTGAATTGGTTGACGTAGGAACGGCAACCGACCAGGCATTTACCAAAGACAGCGTAGATATTGTTATGGGTGTAACCGAGCAAAACGCTGCCTATTGGCTCAGTGATCCATATATGACTTCAGCCATTGCGCTGTTCTCGTTAACCCAGAATGCTCAGGCACCAACGGCTAGTGGTTCGTTTAAGGTTGCTGCACAGTCATCTTCCATGAGCGCTTGGGAGGTAACCGATCATTACGGTGAGGGTTGCCTGGAGAATACCACCGATCCCAATGCTGCCTTTGATGCTCTTTCTACTGGTTCGGTCAACTATGTTGCTGCTGATAGTACGATTGGCGAATACGTGGTTCACACTTCCGGTATTGAGGCGTATCCAATCGCATTGCTGCAGGAAACCACTCCCTTACATGTAGCGGTATCCACCAACAATAAGGCATTGCAGCAGGCAGTTTCTCGGGCGTTAACCTCGCTGGTAAACGGTGGCGTTATTGATGTGGTGCAAGGCTACTGGTTAGGCGGCAAGGTAGATATCTCTTCCTTAAAGGTTATTCCTGCTCCGGCTAAATCTGAAGATACGCAAGCGAGCGAAGGCGATACCGTCTCTTCTGGGAATACTGCAACTACCTCTACGGATTCATCGAACAGCTCCGGTAAATCCAACACTTCGTCAACCTCGAATTCTGGGAATTCGGGAAACTCTAGCAGGTCATCTAGCTCCACGGGCTCGACCGGTACTTCTACGAGCTCTGGTACTTCCACCTCTTCTGGATCAAGCTCATCAAATAGCAACGGCTAAGCGCTTGCTTGCACCCGTTTAAGCTGTGAAAGTCCCAAGATTTGGGCAATAAGAAGGCCTGTCGCTTGGATGGTGGCAGGCCTTCTTTGTTGTCTTCTGCTTTATCCTATCCCACAAACGGCCCATGAACTGGCTTTTTGTTGATCAAGTTTCGAGACGTTAACAAACGATCAGCGCGAAGTCCTGTGAAAGACGTTGTTCTATTCTAGGAAGGGAGAAATGGTTCACAAGTAAGAAGGGGTAGGTATGTATCAGCAGAATTCTAATCCTCCCACGCCTCCGATGAATACTGACGGTCAGGGATATGCTGCATCGAATCCTACGGCATCCGCAGTTTCAGGCGGAGGTATGCCTGGTGGTGCTTCCAATGGGGGTAACAATCATCACAGCCATCATTCTGGTGGGGTAAAGTCATGGAAAGTGTTTTTGGTTGCCTTTGTAGGCGCTCTGGTAGCTTGTGTATTGGCGCTGGGTGTTTACACGCTGGCTTTTCACAATGACAATCAGCAGCTTGGAGGATCGGGTGGAACGTCCATTACGGTCCAGGGTGACGACACCACCTTACCCGAGGCGGTTGCTCAAAAGTGCTTACCTTCTGTGGTAAATATTGACGTGTATACGCAGCAGCAGCCACAGGGTTTGATGGGGCTCACGCAGGGTGGTCAGGGCAGTAACAGCCTGACCGAATCTTCCTTGGGATCGGGCATCATCATCTCATCTGATGGTTATATCCTGACAAATTATCACGTGGTTGAAGGAGCCGATCAGCTCAAAGTTACTGCTCAGGGCGGCGAATATCAGGCAAAGGTGGTAGGCACTGATCCTACAAGCGATTTGGCGGTAGTCAAGATTGATGCACAGAATTTGACTGCTATCGAAATTGGTTCTTCTTCCGATTTGACGGTTGGCGAATGGGTCATGGCTGCAGGAAGCCCCTTTGGTCTTGAGCAGTCTGTTTCAACGGGTATTGTTTCAGCAACGAGCCGCAGCACCACGCAACAGATTAGCCAGGATGGTACCACGGCTGCCTATACCAACATGATTCAGACCGATGCTGCCATTAATCCGGGCAATTCCGGTGGCGCGCTGGTGGATAGCGATGGCAAGCTCATCGGCGTCAATACGCTGATTGCTTCGTCTTCGGGTACGTCTTCCGGTGTAGGCTTTGCAATCCCGGTTGATTACGCAATGAATATTGCTCAGCAGATTATTGATGGTAAGACGCCATCACATGCGGCATTGGGTGTATCGTGCACCACTATCAATAGCCAGATGGCTCAGTATTATCACCTGCCAACTGATCATGGTGCCTATATCTCTTCGGTGATATCTGGTTCCGCTGCCGATAAGGCTGGTTTGAAGCAGGGCGATATTATTACCAAGGTGGGCGATACCAACATTGATTCTTCTTCGGATGTGGTATTGGCAGTTCGTTCGCACAACGTAGGAGATACGCTCAGCATTACGTACAATCGCGATGGTCAGGAATCTTCAGTGGATGTAACGCTGGGTTCTGACTCATAGAAGGTATACATCAACACTCTTTCAATGCGAGTGTCGGGTATGGATACCCAGTGTGCGTTGTGTGCCAGTAAGACTATCCGTACGCAAGCATTGTGCGAAACGTTACAGCTTGAATAAGTTTTAATGACTGACAGGTGTCGTCCCGAATGGGGCGGCACCTGTGTTGTAGGGTAGGAATGATTCGTAGGAAAGGCGGTGCACGTGGTGTCCACGCGTGAAAATGAAATAACTATTCGCCCGGCAACCTTGTTGGATGTTTCAGCGGTTACTAAGCTGGCATACGCTTTATGGAACGATAGCGATCTTCAGGAATTGCATCAGGAAATGCGCAGCATTATTCCGGCAAATGATGCCATTATCTACTTGGCCTT
>UQDJ01000022.1 GCA_900539675.1 uncultured Coriobacteriaceae bacterium
CAGGTACTCTGCAAGCCCGGTTCTGTAACCCCGCATTCTGAATTCCTCGGCCAGGTATATGTTCTGACCAAGGAAGAAGGCGGCCGTCACACCCCGTTCTTCGATGGTTATCGTCCGCAGTTCTACTTCCGTACCACCGACATCACCGGTGTTGCACATCTGCCTGAAGGCGTAGAAATGGTTATGCCTGGCGACAACGTAGAACTCCGTGGTGAACTGATTCACCCCGTAGCTATGGAGGAAGGCCTCCGCTTCGCTATCCGCGAAGGTGGCCGCACCGTAGGCTCCGGTCGTGTTACCAAGATCATCAAGTAACAACGACTTATAGTCGATTCTATGAATTCGAGAAGGGCCCGCTTCGGCGGGCTCTCTCTTGATTGATCATGATGCAATGGCAAGAATGCTTACGAACTTAAGGAGTATAGATGCGCACTTTGGTCACCCTTGCATGCACTGAATGCAAGCGTCGAAACTATACGACCAAGAAGAACAAGCAGAATAACCCTGATCGTATCGAGTTTAAGAAGTATTGCAAATGGTGTGGTCATCATACCTTGCATAAGGAAACTCGCTAATAGAGGGAACAAAATAGGCCAGTAGCTCCAATTGGTAGAGCGGCGGTCTCCAAAACCGCATGTTGGGGGTTCGAGTCCCTCCTGGCCTGCCAGCTTGTTAATGAGCAGCTCTTAAGCTGCTTATTTGGCGTATAGGTAGAAAATTTTCCAGAGCAGGAAGTTGTATGGCAAAGAAGTCTAAAACACAGAGGGCGAAGGCATCTGCTAATCGCGCGGCTAAGAAAGAGCGCGCAAAGCAGGCAGAGGCAACCCCGGTTGTAGTGGAGGAGGAAGCTCCCAAGAAGCGCTTTAGCTTCAAGAAGTCTTCTCCCGCTAAAACGAACACCGAAAAAACTTCTCAGCCGGCTCCCAAGCCCAAGAAGGCAGAGGAGAAGCCAAAGAAGAAGCGCTTTGCATTCTTCCGCGAAGTCCGCTCTGAGATGCGCCGTGTAACGTGGCCTACCAAGCAAGAAGTGCTTCAGTGGACTGGCGTTGTAATTGTGGCGTTGTTGTTCTTCGGTGTATTTGTTGTCGTTTTGGATGACTGGGTAGTCACCCCGATTCTCTTCGCTATTTCAGGTTTGGGGGCATAATCCATGACGAAGAAATGGTACGTTCTTCACACGTATTCTGGTTACGAGAATAAAGTGAAAAAGAATCTCGAGACGCGTATTGAAACGATGGGACTCGAGAACAACGTGTTCGCTATTGAGATTCCAACCGAAACGGTTACGGAAATCAAAGAGGGCGGACGTCGTGTTGAAAGCGACAAGAAAGTATTTCCTGGATATGTTCTTGTTCGCATGGAACTCGACGATCGCAGCTGGGCTGCGGTTCGCAACACGCCGGGTGTTACCGGTTTCGTAGGCAGTCAGGGCAATCCTGCTCCGCTGACCCGCGAAGAATATAACAAGATCATGAAGCGCACGTCTCGAGAGGCCCCCAAGAAGACCTCCACGAGCCTGGAAGTGGGTCAGAGCGTAAAAGTTGTATCTGGTCCTCTCGCCGAATTCGATGGCGTGGTTTCAGAAGTTTCCCCTGAAGCAGGCAAGGTGAAAGTTATGGTTTCCATCTTTGGACGCGAAACCCCCGTTGAACTTTCCTTTGATCAGGTGGCAAACATTTAGGTTTGAGAACAATGCATCTAGCGTGCCTGTATGTGGACAGGGCTTCTCACGTAGGTGCTTGTCATATAACGGTTAAGCAATTTTATTTCAGTCGAAAGGAACCTCTGAAATGGCTGATAAGAACGTTACAGGTTTCGTAAAGCTCCAGATTCCTGCTGGCGCTGCAAATCCTGCTCCTCCGGTAGGTCCTGCTCTGGGTGCTCAGGGCGTAAACATTATGCAGTTCTGCCAGGCTTTCAATGCTGCTACGCAGGATAAGGCTGGCACCATTATTCCAGTTGAGATCACGATTTACGAAGATAAAACCTTCACCTTCGTATGCAAGACCCCGCCTGCAGCATTCCTGATCAAGGAAAAGCTGAACATCAAGAGCGGTTCTGGCATTCCTCAGTTGAAGAAGGTTGGTCAGCTGACCGAAGATCAGCTTCGTGAGATCGCTGAGATCAAGATGCCCGACCTCAATGCCAATACCATTGAGGCTGCTATGGAAATTGTTGCAGGTACTGCTCGTTCCATGGGTGTTACGATTGAGGGCCGTGCTCCTAAGAAGGAATACAAGGTTACCCGTCGTTTGCAGGCTCTGCTTACTGGCGCAGATGTAGACGCACAGTAATAGCAAGAAATTTTACTGAGATAAAGTGCCGTCTTGTATATAAGACGGCAGAGAAGTGGAAGAGTGAAAGCTCGCCAAAACCACGAAAGGATTAGTTAGATGGCTAAGAAGTACAACGAGGCAGTAGCAAAGGTTGACAAGACCAAGCTCTACGCTCCTTTGGCAGCTCTGTCTTTGGTTAAAGAAATTGCTCCTGCTAAGTTTGATGAAACCGTAGAAGCACACTTCCGCCTGGGTCTGGATACCCGTCAGGCTGATCAGCAGCTCCGTGGCACCGTAAGCTTGCCTAATGGCTCTGGTAAGACCGTTCGCGTTGCAGTATTCGCTGAAGGCGACGCTGCTCGTGCCGCCGAAGAAGCCGGCGCAGATATCGTAGGTTCTGACGATTTGGTTAAGGAAATCCAGGCTGGCAACATCGATTTCGATGCAACGGTTGCAACTCCCGATCAGATGGCTAAGGTTGGTCGTTTGGGTAAGGTTTTGGGCCCTCGTGGTTTGATGCCTAACCCGAAGTTGGGTACTGTAACTCCTGATGTTGCTAAGGCAATTAAGGAACTTAAGGGTGGCCGCGTGGAATATCGTGCTGACCGCTACGGTATTGCTCACGTAATCCTGGGTAAGTGCTCCTTTACCGCTGAACAGCTCGCTGAAAACTATGGTGCTGTTTACGATGAGATTCTTCGTATGAAGCCTGCTGCAGCTAAGGGTAAATACGTTAAGTCCATCACGGTAACCTCCACAATGGGCCCAGGCGTTAAGGTTGACTCCAGCGTAAATCGTGAGTACACCAAGGCTGAATAAAATAATTGCTCAACCGTTTTGACTTTGAAGAGCGTCCTTCGGGGCGCTCTTTTTGTATTTTGAGTCTAGAAGCTTACAGCTTATAAACGAAACCAATGTAATTACCCATATCCTATAAAACATGAGTATACAAAGCGCTGAACTGGCGTTAAAGTACAGGTATGCGGAGCTGGAGGGGCTTCGGATGGGGAAGTATTATCAACTCAGCGTAACAGTTAACGCGTTATACTCTATTTGTTATATAAGTATGCTCATACAATATAAATAACTAATAGAACAAGCGTTAATATACGAATTGTTGATAGGTCATCGGATTTTTGAAAAGGTTCTTTCTGAAGTTGATTGATGATTCTTTTTATCCGAAGACTGGTTCGCAGAGTATTACTGCACCTATCCAAACAGGGGAGGAAGTATGACTGAACCACTAGATATTAAAGGCGTAAAAATTGGATCCGGACGTCCTAAGACGATTATTTCAATTATGGATCCTGAGACTGAGGGTTGCTTAGAAACCATCAAAAAGGGCATCGAAGCTGGAGTTAATTGCTTCGAGTGGCGTGGCGATTTTGCAAAGAATGTTCATGATCCTAAGAAGATGGCTGAACAGTCCATTGAGCTGGGCAAGGCATTACCAAACAATCCGTATTTGTTCACATTCCGTTCCACCAGCCAGGGTGGGCAGCTTACGATTCCAGTCGATGAATATGTTGCGCTAAACAAAGCAATTATTGAAGCTGGAGCAATTGATTTGGTTGACATCGAAACTTGGATTGGCGATGAAGCCGTCCTTGAATTGGTCGAATGTGCTCAGGCTCATGGTGTAAAAACCGTTATTTCTTATCATAACTTTGCTGGCACACCTTCCACTGAGTGGATGGTAAACCTTCTTACTCACATGGTAGATCTTGGTGCCGACATTCCCAAGATTGCAACCATGGCTCATACCGGTAAGGACGCCTTGGCACTGTTGGCCGCCACTAACGAAGTTGCTACGATCCATACCACTAAGCCGCTGCTTACCATGGCTATGGGCAAGGAAGGCAGCATTACGCGTCTGTCTGGTGAATTGTTTGGCTCTTCTATTACGTTCTGCTCCTTGGCAAAGGCATCTGCGCCAGGCCAGGTAGATGTAAAGCAGGCTACTCAGATTATGGATGAGTTGCATCAGGTATATGGTGCATAAAGCGTTTGCTTGTTGTAATTGGTAATTGGTGTTTGTCGCTGCTTGAGCTATTCGGACTAGTTGCTTTCTGTCTCCAGTTAAAAGACAGGGTGGTGCCGAGAAACTTAAGCGGTGATGCCACTTACAAAGTTTTAGACACTTAACGTGAGAAAAGGGGAAATCACATGTCTAAGAAAACGGAAATTTCAGGTCATACCCATTTGATTAGCTTGATCGCAAAGCCAATTCGTCACTCTTTGTCTCCGGCTACTCATAACCTTTCTTTTGAAAAGTTGGGTGTTGACTCGGTATATCTGGTATTCGATGTTGACCAGAAGCCGCTGCCAATCATCATTGCAGCTATGAAGGAGCTGGACGGCTGGGACGGTTCTAACGTCTCTATGCCTAACAAGCAGGCTATCATTCCTTTGCTGGACAGCCTGTCTGATGCAGCTGAGCTTATGGGCGCAGTCAATGTTTTGAAGAAGGAAGAAAACGGCGCAATTACTGGTCATAATACCGATGGTGTTGGCATGATGCAGAACTTGCGTAACCATGGCGTAGATCCTGCGGGTAAGGTATTTACCGTAGTTGGTCCTGGCGGTGCTGGCTCTGCAATTTTGGTACAGGCAGCACTTGATGGTGCTAAGAAGATTCACGTATTCGCACGTGAAGGCGGTCCTTCTTACAATCATTCTCTTGACCTGCTTCCTAGGGTCCATGAAAAGACCGGCTGCGAGCTGATTTTGCATTGCTTTGAGAACAAAGAGGAAATGAAGGAAGCTATCGCCGAGTCCGATATTCTGGTTAATGCAACGCCAGTAGGCATGGGCGATGTTTCTGAGGAATCTTCTGTTCCTGCAGAACTGATTAAGGACGGCATGGTTGTAGCGGATGCAGTATATCATCCTCGCATGACCAAGATCCTGCGCGATGCAGAAGCTAAGGGCTGCAAGATTGTCGGCGGCATTGGCATGATGCTTGAGCAGGCTGCTGCTGGCGAAGAGATTTGGTATGGCGTAAAGATGCCTACTGAAGAAATCGCTAAGGAACTCTTCCCTGAGGAGTAAATGTACTTTAAATGCCCCGCGAAGAGTTTCTCTTTGCGGGGCTTAGGTTTGTTTTGGGGAAACAAACTATCGCATTATTGATTGCACGAGGGGATGCGTGATAGGTATGGATTTTCATCAGTTGCTCTATTTCAAGGCAATTGCCGAATCGAAAACAATGAGCGATGCGGCTCATAAACTACATATTTCGCAGCCGTCATTATCTCGTGCTCTTCGACAGATTGAAGAAGAAACCGGCGTGCAGTTGTTCGACCGTAAAGGTCGTTCTTTGGTTTTAAATGATGCCGGTAAAATTGCCTTGCGGTGTGCCAATACCGCATTAAATGCACTTGATCGCGTGTCGCTTGAAGTGGCGCTGTATCAACAGAAGAAAGAACATGTCGTAACGCTCTATGCGCCGGTTCCTATGGGCAACAATGAAACTATCCTTATGGAGTTTAAGAAGCTTCATCCCAGCGTATTGTTGCGTGTGAGTGATTCGAAGAAAACGAAGTACACTGAAGAAGTGCCGCATCTCATTTTCTTTGCATCACCCAATCATCACCAGGGTGCAGGGTATACCTTGTTGGGCCAGGAAGAAATAACTCTGGCGGTTCCTAAGAATTCACCCTATGCGGAAAAGGGTTCCATCACTCTTGCTGAAGTGGCAAAGGAGCCCTTTATTTTGAATCCGGTTGGTTCTTTGCGCAATATTGTCGATGGCATGTTTCAAGAGGTGGGTATACAGCCGCATCTCTACATGGAAAATCAGTCATACGTACAGATTATGGAGCTCGTTTCACGTGGCGTGGGAGTAACGCTTGCGCCGGCGGTAACGTGGTTTAACGATGCACAAACAGGTGTGGTGCCCCTGCGCTTGACCGATGTTCGTCGTACTCGCTATCTGTACCTGCGTGTGCCAGAAAATGCCAGCACCTCTCCCAAGGTGGATGCGTTAAAGGACTTCTTGGTGGAGTATTATGCCAAAGCTTGTGCGCCCTATGCAGGCTAAATTTGCAGGCTAAATTACGGAGTAAAGGATGGACCGGAAGCATTGAGCTTTCGGTCTTTTTTTATTTTCTTGACGTGCTGGGTATCCTGTGATCTGCGCGTTGTGCCAATCCGTTGAAGCTTTCGGGTCAGTTATGCGTTAAGCGTATAATAGAACTTGGAAAATTGTTCGCGCTTTTGGTTTGGTCGCATTTGAGACACGGACTGGATGCATTTTGTGGCGCAAAGCGCCGTTGGGAGAAATTATATGAGCGAAAACTCGCAGAGCACTAAAGATCTTGCTGCACAGATTTTGAAATCACAGGATATACTTCCCGCTGTTGTTGCTGCGCTGTCGGAATCAACACGTCGCAAACGTCAAAGTGCTGCTTCGGTGCTTGCGCAGGTAGCTAAGATGGATCCCGAACTGTTGGTTCCTTATGTGGACGATTTCGTTGATGCTCTTAATCGCCCAGAGGCTCAGACGCGTTGGGAATCGCTTGATGTGCTTACGGCATTGGTGTCGATGGAATCGCGTTCGTGCGACAAGGCTATTCCGGGCGCTGAGACGGCTTTGTTTGATGAAGACAATGGGTTTGTTCGCTTGGCGGCATTGCGTTTCTTGTGCACGTTGGGCGCTACCACTGAAAACCGTTCACAAAAGGTGTGGCCGCTGTTAGATGAAGCCATCCAGTGCTATCACGGCGATTATGAGTATCAGGATATGCTGCAAGCTTTAATCGCGTTTTCCAGTGGCAAGTTGGCGCCTGAAGTGAAGCAGGGCTTGGTTGATCGTGTTTCTTTTGATGCACAGCATGCTAAGGGCGCTATGAAGCGTCGCAGCCAGCAGATTATTGATGAGCTGTCTTAACGCAACTGGTGGCACCGATTTGGTTTTCGTGTCGATTGATGTGGGTTAGTGCCAGCTGACAAGAGTTGCTGACGTTTGCTGTCAGCGTGGTGCTGATTTGGTGTAGCTGCCAGCTGGTGATGCGAGCGTGTCAGGTGAGAATCATCATGCGATATATAGGGATAAAACGCACTGTCCTTTGGACAGGGCGTTTTTTAATAACCCTTTGAAGCGGCTTTCAAAAATGCTCACGCCGCCCGCACGCTGCTTGGGGCCGCTGCCCTGTAAGTTAGCTATATTTATGGTTTGGTTTACGCGGGCTTAACACGCTCTTTTTACAATACTGGCAACAATTTGAGATGGTTTGAGGGATACCCTGAGGAGATCTTTGATGACTAAACATACCGTAACCCTAATTCCTGGCGATGGCATTGGTCTTGAGACAACGGCGGCTATGCAAAAAGTTGTTGCTGCAGCTGGTGCTGATATTGAATGGGAAATTGCTCAGGCAGGCGCACGTATGATTGATGCATATGGTACGCCACTGCCCGATGAAACGCTTGAAGCAGTACGTCGCAACAAGGTGGCTATCAAGGGTCCCATTACGACCCCGGTTGGTACGGGTTTTCGTAGTGTGAATGTAGCCTTGCGCAAATCTCTTAATTTGAATGTCTGTTTGCGCCCTGTTATGTCTATCCCTGGTGCTGGGGGACGTTATGAAAACGTTGATTTGGTGATCGTGCGCGAAAATACCGAAGATTTGTATGCGGGCATTGAATTTGAAGAGGGTAGTCAGGGTGCAAAGGAGCTTATCAAGTTTGTGTCCGATCATAAGGCGGGTACCATTCGTCCCGACTCGGGTATTTCGCTCAAGCCCATTTCCATTTCCGCTACAACTGATATTGTGCGCTACGCCTTTGATTATGCCGTGAAACATGGACGCAGCAAGGTAACTGCGGCTCATAAAGCTAATATCATGAAATATTCCGATGGCCTATTCCTGAAAACAGCGCGCGAAGTTGCGAGGGAATACGAAGGCAAGATCGCTTTCAACGACAACATCATTGACGCCTTCTGTATGAATATGGTTATTGATCCGTCACAGTTCGACGTCATTGTATTTCCCAATTTATATGGCGACATCGCTAGTGATCTGTGTGCCGGCTTAGTGGGTGGCTTAGGCTTGGCTCCGGGCGCCAATATTGGTAGCGAATATGCCGTCTTTGAAGCTGTGCATGGGTCTGCACCTGATATTGCGGGTAAAGATATTTGTAACCCTACCGCTGAAGTGCTTTCAGCCGCCATGATGTTGGATCATTTAGGCGAATTGGATATTGCAGAAAAGATTCGTGCTGCCGTTCGTGCGGTGTATGCAGAAGGCAAGGTGCTGACGGCAGATGTCTGCAAGGCAACCGGTGCATCGGTTCAGCCGGCAACCTGTTCACGTTTCACCGATGAGCTGATCGCAATGTTGCAGCGCAACTAGTGTCAGTAGAAAGAAGAAGGAGCCCTCATGAACAATAGGCGAGCAACGCTTACCGTAGGCGACAAAACCTATGGATATTATCCGGTCAATCAAATTCCAGGACACGAAGCCCTTCCGTATTCACTGACGGTGTTGCTGGAAAACATCTTGCGCAAGGCTCCCAGCGATGAGCGCGCTCAAGAGCTAGCTGATCGCCTGGTTCAGGCTGGTACGGCGGGTACGGTTGGCAGTGAGATTGAGTTTAGCCCTGCTCGCGTGTTGTTCCAGGACTTTACCGGTGTGCCGGTATTCGTTGACTTTGCAGTTATGCGTGAAGCCTGCATCAATCTAGGTGGCAATCCTGCGACCATCAACCCGCAAATTCCTTGTGATTTGGTTGTTGACCATTCAGTTATTGCCGATGTTTCGGGATGCCCTACTGCGGTAGAACAGAATATGGAGCACGAATTTGAGCGCAATAAGGAACGCTACGAATTCTTAAAGTGGGCTCAGGAGTCCTTTAAAAATGTACGCATTGTGCCTCCGGGAAATGGTATTTGTCATCAGTTGAATATCGAACGATTCAGTTCGGTTGTTATGACTCATGAAACCACCGACGGGGTAGATGCATTTTTTGATTCGGTGGTAGGCACCGACTCTCATACCACAACAGCCAATGGCATTGGCGTGTTGGGCTGGGGCGTTGGCGGTATTGAGGCTGAAGCTGCAGCGCTGGGTCAGCCTATTACTACGCTGGTGCCACGCGTGTATGGCGTGCATTTGACCGGTGAACTTGCTGAAGGTGTAAGCGCTATGGATGTTTCGCTTACCTTTGCACAGATGCTTCGTGCCGAAGGGGTGGTAGGCGCTTTTGTTGAATGTTTTGGCGATGGTGTATCGCATTTAAGTGCCACCCAGCGTGCTTGTATTTCCAATATGACGCCCGAATATGGTTCTACGTGCACGTTGTTTCCGGTAGACCAGCAGACTATCGATTATTTGAAGTTGACGGGTAGAAGTGATGAACAGGTGGCTTTGGTGGAGGCCTATGCAAAAGCGCAGGGCTTCTGGAATAACCCTGCGGTTCAGCGTACCTATGCCAAGGTGCTCGAGCTAGATTTGTCCAGTGTAAAGCCAAGTGTTGCGGGACCGTCTCGCCCTCATGATCGTATTGATGTAGACAAGGCAAAGCAGGCATTTGAGGGCATTTGCGCAAAGCGTGGATTGGATATGACCAAGACCGCTTCGGTTGAATTCTTAGGTCAGCGCTACGACCTTTCGCATGGCGCTTTGGCTATTGCAGCAGTAACCAGCTGTACTACCGCTACCGATTCCAGCATGATGTTGGCAGCGGGTCTTCTGGCGCGCAATGCGGATGCGGCAGGTCTACGCCCGAAACCGTGGGTGAAAACCATTTTGGCACCGGGCAGTCGTGCCACCGAGGATATTTTAGATGCGGCTGGTCTTATGCCGGCACTGCGCGATTTGGGCTTTTATACCTGCGGGTTTGGTTGTATGAGTTGTATTGGCAATTCTGGTCCGGTATTTCCACAGATGCACGATATTGCGAGTTCTATTGAGCTTGCCAGTGTTCTTTCGGGTAACCGAAATTTTGAGGGCCGCATTTCGCCTGATGTTTCACAGAATTATTTGTGTGCTCCTGCGATGGTGATTGCGTATTCGCTGGTAGGCACCATGGACTTCGATTTTGAAACCCAGCCATTAGGCACACGCAGCGATGGTAGCGAAGTATATCTGCGTGACATTTGGCCGTCATCTTCTGAAGTTCAGTCTTTGTTGGATGCCTGTTGCACGAAAGAAGTGTTTGATCGTGCGGGGAAGAGCCTGTTTGTAGGCAATGCGGCATGGCAAGCACTGGGCGGCGATGCAAGCGATACGTTTGCGTGGGATGATCATTCCACCTATGTGCGCCGTGCCCCCTACTTTGATGGTATGGCCGCCAATCCGAGCGCACCTGCCGATATTACGGATGCACGGGTGCTGGTAAACGTGGGTGACTTCATTACCACCGATCATATTTCGCCGGCAGGGTCTATCGCGCCAGATTCTCCGGCAGCGCGCTATCTGGAGGAGCGCGGTGTTAAGCCAGCAGACTTTAATACCTATGGTGCACGTCGTGGCAACCACGAAGTGATGATGCGTGGCACGTTTGCCAACATTAAGCTGACCAATAGGATGGCAGATGGTAAGCAGGGTGGCTGGACCCGTGATATGCTGGATGATCAGGTCAAATCCATCTTTGAAGCAGCGCAAGATTACCAGCAACATCACATTCAAAGTGTGGTGTTGGCCGGCAAGATGTATGGCAGTGGTTCTTCTCGTGACTGGGCGGCAAAGGGTCCACTTTTGCTGGGTGTACGCGCGGTATTCGCAGAAAGCTTCGAGCGTATTCATCGTTCGAATCTGATCGGCATGGGCATTTTGCCTTTGCAGTTTAAGGAAGGGCAAAACGCCGAAACCTTAGGCCTTGATGGATCGGAGATCATATCCGTACAACATGTTGATTGTTCTACGGGTTTGCCGGTTCCTGCTGCGGTTGATGTGGTAGCCACTAAACAAGATGGTAGTGAGGTGAAATTCACTGCTACGGTGCGCATTGATACCCCAACTGAAGGTGAGTATTACTACAATGGCGGCATTTTGCAGTACGTCCTGCGATCACTGGTGTGAAATTCCGTCAGGTGTTGCATAAAAAGGGGCTAATTTGGTAACAAATTCACAACAGGGGAACTATCTGGGCAAAAACAGCCGGTGTGCTTTTGTGCTTTATCGTGTGTTCAGATAGACTAAAAGTCTATGTAAGTAAGAGGGAGGAGCCTTATGGCAGATCCAAATCAGCAAGGACCTGTAAGTTGGGCCGATTTGCTGAAGCAATTTGGTGGTGCTGGTGCAGGAGGCACGGGTACCGGTGGCGGCAATAGCGCCGGTCCAGGCGCCCAAGGTCCCCGTAGGGGCCAGGGTGCTCAATTTGATTTCAGCGAGGTAGGCGAAAAGTTTTCCAAGATGAGCAAGCGCGCTCTGATTGTGCTTGCCGTGTTGGTCATTTTGGTGCTGGCATTTTGTTACTGGTGGTTCCATCCACCAATCAACATCCACAGCGTTGATTTGTGGGTAGTTGGCGGCATTATTATTTTACTGCCGCTGTTTTTGTTCTTTGTTTCAAAGAATCAGACCTATTCTCGTGGTGTCGGCAACCATGAAAAGGACGAAAAGAAGGCCAAGCGCTTTAAGATTTTGTCCTTCATTCCGCTGGCGGTGGCTATTGTGGGCATTCTGGGTGCAGTGCTTTCACTGACCCTGTTCCCGGGCAATGCTGAAAAGTATTCCAGCATTCTGCAGCCTGAAGATGGCGATTTCTCGCAGGATATTTCGGAAGCTAATTATTCTCAGATTCCGTTTATTGACCGCGATTCTGCCGTGCTGTTGGGTAACCGCACTATGGGTACGATGGCTGACTATGTAAGCCAGTTCGTCATTTCTGACTTGTATTCGCAGATCAACTATCAGAATGCGCCGGTGCGCGTAAGCCCGCTGAACTATGCTGACATTTTCAAATGGTGGTCCAATCACGATAACGGTATTCCAGCATATGTCATCGTTAACATGAGCACGCAGGATACGCAGATTGTTCGCTTGAATGATCCAATCTATTACTCCGATTCGGATCCGTTCTTCAAAAATGTTGATCGTCATGTTCAGTTGACTCATCCGTTCTACATCCTGGGTGAAAAGTCTTTCGAAATTGACGACAGCGGTCGTCCGTACTGGATTTATCCGGTAATGGACTACACTATTGGTCTGTTCGGCGGCGAAACGGTATCGCGCGTTATTTTGTGCGATGCTTCTACTGGCGAATGCCAGGACTTGGCTGTAGAAGATGTTCCACAGTGGGTTGACCGCGTATACCCGGCAGATTTGGTTATTGACCAGTACAACTGGTATGGCTCTCTGTCTGGCGGCTGGATTAACTCCTGGCTGGGTCAGAGCGGCGTTAAGCAGACTACCCCGGGTGTAAATGGCCAGGATGGCTATAACTACATCGCTCAAAACGACGATATTTGGGTATACAGTGGCGTAACTTCTGCAACGTCTGACAATGCAATTATTGGCTTTGTGCTAATCAATCAGCGTACGCACGAATCGAAGTTCTATTCGGTTGCCGGTGCTACTGAGGCATCTGCGATGAGCTCTGCTGAAGGTCAGGTACAAAACTTGCGCTATACTGCAACGTTCCCGCTGCTCATTAATGTTGCTGGCCAGCCTACCTACTTTATGGCACTGAAAGACAATGCGGGCTTGGTAAAGATGTTTGCCATGATTGACATTCAGCGTTACCAGAACGTGGCTACAGGCGATACGCTTGAGGAAACTGAGAAGAACTACAAGCAATTGTTCAAGCAAAATGGCGTGCAGCTAGATGACAGCAGTGCAGAGAGCAATGTAACGGCCACTTCAGCTACCGGCACTATTTCGGTTATGCAGTCGGTGGTAATCGATGGCAATACGCACTTCTTCATCATGCTTTCGGGTGATGACAAGCTCTATGACGTATCGGCAGCGAACGTGGTAGATATTGTTCGCTACCAAGTGGGCGATACCATTACGATGAACTTCGCAAATGCCGATGGTTCTATCGTGACGGTAGATTCGGTATCAAAACCTGCTGATCAGAACAACAACCAGGGTGGCGCTCAAGGCGCTGCCCAGGGTGGTACCAATGCAGGTCAGAACAACACTGACCAGAGCGGTAATGCTGGCAATGCAGGCACCAATGGCGGCCAAAGTGGAGCGGTAGCACAGGGCACAAGCCCTAATGCTGGTCAGGCTAATAACGCTTAATTGTGGTGCTAATGGCTTGCTAATGGCTTAATAGTCATTGTTGTGATGAGGGCGCCAAGCGCTGAGCATCACCTTCACAAAAAAGTGCCCCTTCCTTTAGGAAGGGGCACTTTATTTATGCTGTAACTGCGGCAAGTATGTATGTTTTAGCTATGCGTCAATAAGCACAACGCCTGCGTGAATCGGACCATGTACGCCTACAACACGTACCAATTCGATATCGGCCGTATTGGAAGGGCCGCTAATGAAGGTGTAATTGGATGGCATATCTTCGCCTGCTGCAACCTTTTCTTCCCAGCTATCCATAAGCTGGGTCATGTAGGGGAACAAGTCGCTTTTGCGCAACAGAGCAATGTGTCCAATAGGCAACAAACATATTGAGCGGCCGGATTTTTCACTGCAGCGCTGAATAATGGTTGCTGTTTCTGCGATGCCTGCGCAGGCAAAGGTGATGCCGATGTCGGCGTTTTCAGCACGTACGACACTTTTTTCGCGGCTTTCGGGATTCCAGCGAACGGTTTCTAGTCCCGCCTTAGTTAAGGTTTCAGGAATGTTATAGCCATCAATTTCAGGAACGTCGGCATATACGATATGTCCGCCATCGCCAAACTGTTGCACTAAGTTCAAAACGACATCGGCAACGTTGGTGGGGTCTGCTTGTTTTACTACCGTACCCATTTTGGCGGCTTCGCGCATGAACCACGCGGAAAGCTCTTCGGTGGTATAGTCATGGAAATCGCCAGCCAAAGGCGCATGGGTGTCTGCGCAGGGCTCAACTAAGGAAGGCGGAACTTTGCGACCTAGGGCATGGGAGATGGGTGCCAAGAATTCATCGAGACTGACCGTGCTCATTTAGTCCTCCTTTTCCTGGGTAGTGCACTGTGGGGTGTTGGAGTTGTCTTGATTGCCATGGCTAAATGAAGCGCTGCGCTGAGCGGCAGCTGATACATCATGAGCAGTCTGATTCATCTTTGCCAGGGTCTCTTCACGCTTATGCTGGGCAAACCAGCTGCGGAATTTCTGTTTACTCATCGTATCCAAGTTGCGCGAAGCGGTCCAACCATTCAGCACGGGAATCATGGCTGTGCCCGCATCGATTTGATTGGTGTTGCCCGTCATAAGTTTCATGACAGGTGCAGCAACGTCGGTCATCATGCCATAGAGAGCGCGATGGGAAAACGTGAAAGCGGCAGTGGTGAATACTGCTTTTTCCACCGGGGAAACGTAGCCCTGTGATACTACGTTGCGGCGATGTTGAGCAATTAAGTCGGGCAGGGGAATGCGAACCGGGCAAACATCGGCGCAGGCACCACAGAGCGAACAGGCATAGGGCAGTTTCGCTGTGCGCTTATATCCTTCCAAAAGCGGGGTAAGTACGATGCCCATAGGGCCCGGATAGATGGAACCATAGCCATGGCCGGTGATATGGCGATATACCGGGCAGGAATTCATGCAGGCACCACAACGGATGCAGCGCAGCATGGGACGAAATTCACTTCCCAGGATGTTGGTTCGACCATTGTTGACCATAACAATGTGTACGGTCTTAGGGCCATCAGCTTCACCGGTGCGACGGGGGCCGGTATTGATGGAAAACGAACCAGAAATCTTGGCGCCAACGGCGCTGCGAACCAACAGTTTCATCATGACGTCAAGCGAGCGCAGATCGGGAACGATGCGCTCTACGCCCATAACCACAATTTGAGTTTCTGGGATGCTGGATGCCATGCGGGCATTGCCTTCATTGGAAACCAAGGTGCACGAACCGGTTTCTGCAACGCCAAAGTTGCAGCCCGTTACGCTCACGGAAGCGTTCATGAATTCAGGGCGCAGGATTTTGCGTAAGAAGCGCGTGATTTCTTCGGGATCATCGCTGCCGGTATAGCCCTTGCGTTCACGATATAAGTTTCGAATAGAGGTGCGGTCGAAGTGTAATGCTGGTACCACAATATGTGAAGGCGCATTGCCAGCGGTTTGAATAATATGCTCGGCGCAGTCCGTTTCGATGGCGGTTATGCCGTGCTTTTCTAAGAACTTGTTCAAACCAATTTCTTCGGTCATCATGCTCTTGGATTTCACGCAGCTGGTGGCACCCACCTCTTCAAAGATGTCCAAGATGCAATCCAGCGCATCGGTGTCGGTGGGAGCGAAGTGAACATGAGCTCCACTAGCTTCGGCATTTTCGGCAAACTGCTTAACGTAGTAGTCTAAATTGGCCAGCACATGATCGCGAATGTTGGCGGCATGGGTGCGAAAGTCTTCCCAATTGTCCACTTCAGCTACCAGCGCGTTGCGCTTTCCGGTAATAACGTCCTGTGCCGTTTCGATAGCATGATGCTTAAATGAATCAGATAGAGAACGGTGAATGCGATCCTCGAGGGGCGCATCGTCATAAATAATGGCTGACATCTTACGCCTCCAATCCTGAGTCAAGAATCTGGGCTATATGAAGCACCTTCATATTGGAGCTTACCGTGCCCATCTCACGCAGGCGATCAAGTGCACCTTTGATATTCATGAGGCAGGCCTGATCGGCACCGCACAGATAATCAGCACCCGTTGCCAGAGCAAAGGCTACTTTTTCCTGTACCATGTGGCCAGAAACTTCGGGTTCTTTTACGCTGAACGTGCCGCCAAAACCGCAGCAACGGTCCATTTCCGGCATTTCGATGTAGGAAAGGCCTTCGACGTTTTTAAGGAGTGTTAAAGGTTGTTCCTTTACACCAAGCATGCGTGTTAAGTGGCAGCTTGCATGGTAGGTAACGGTGCCGTCCAGGTGTGCGCCCACGTTGGTAACACCCAAAACATCAACAATGAACTGGGTGAACTCATAAATGCGAGGAGCCAGTTCGGCAATCTTTTGGCTGTATTCTTCGTCATCTTCGAAGAAATGAGGGTATTCAGCCTTGATAGCCCACGCGCAGGAGCCCGTGAGCGAAACAATAGTGTCGTATTTGCTGTATGCGTCAACCACTTTTCGCATCATAGGTTTGGCTTCTTCTATATAGCCAGAATTGGAGAAGGGTTGTCCGCAGCATACTTGATCGTCGGGCAGCTCAACTTCGCAGCCGAGTCGTTCAAGCACATTAACCGCAGCAATACCGACTTCCGGGTAGAGCATGTCAACCATGCAACCTGGGAAGAACGCGACTTTCATGAAGGGGTCCTTTCTCGTCATACCAAACTAGACTCTGTGTTTTCAGGCGAAAATTCAAGAATGCTTTTGTGGGCGATAATTCATGGGCAGTAAGTGGTACAAGAGATGCCATAAAACTGAGTCAATTGTGATGGCTTTGTTGACAATGCCGCTATAAGGAGAAAATTACCGAGGCATGGCTTGACGATTGCGCGTGGTTTTGCAACTATATTCAAGCTGCATTTTGCAGTGTAAACGGATACACGTTCCGCTGCCCTAGACAGCAGGTACCGAACAGGTTTAATCGCGTAAAGCGGCCCGCCGAGGTGGTCATCAAATGATAAGTCTTTTGTCGACCTCCTGCTGTCATGAGCAACAGGGGGTCGTTTTCTTTTCGAAGGCTCGACCCACCCGCAACGGTGCGGAACACGATGCTTTTGAAAAGGAGGTGCACACTACATATGCCAAGCGTACAGAACACTGAAAGGCTCGAGGTGATCAAGCATGACCTCGAAGACATTCAGGCAGTATGGGTAGTTGACTATCGCGGCCTTACCGTAAAAGAATCCGAAGAGCTGCGTAATTCCATCCGTGAAGCTGGCGCAACCATGAAGGTTCACAAGAACACGTTGGTTCGTCTGGCTCTCAAGGAAATGGACATGCCCAGCCTGGACGAAATTCTTTCCGGTCCTTCCGCTTTTGTGTTTGCTGCTGGTGATCCGGTAGCTTCAGCAAAGGCTTTGAAGGACTTCGCAAAGAAGAATGAGAACCTGGTGATCAAGGGTGGCATCATGGACGGTGCGTTCGTTGATGCTGAAGCTGTTGAGAAGATCGCAGCACTGCCTTCTCGCGAAGAACTTATCGCCAAGCTCCTCGGCAGCCTGCAGAACCCAATGGTCAAGACCGTTCGCGTTCTCAATGGCCCTATGGAGGCTTTTGCTCGTTGCGTCAGCCAGATCGCCGAGCAGAAGGATGCAGCGTAATTGCTGTGTTTGCACCCTTGCTAGGGGGTGCCCAAGCAGCCTAAGCGCTGCATAAAACGTTTATGAAACGCGCCTCTTTGGGCGTATTGAAAAGAAAAGGAGTCATTATCATGGCTGTAACTCGTGAAGAGATTGTAGAAGCTTTGAAGGAAATGCCTGCTCTGGAACTCTCCGAGCTGGTTAAGGAACTCGAAGACGTATTTGGCGTATCCGCTGCTGCTCCTGTAGCTGTAGCTGCTGCTCCTGCAGCTGGTGACGGCGCTGCTGCTGAAGAAAAGACCGAGTTCGACGTAGTTCTCGAAGGCTTTGGCGACAACAAGATCGCTGTTATTAAGGCTGTTCGTGAGATCTCCGGTCTGGGCCTGAAGGAAGCTAAGGAACTCGTAGAGTCCGCTCCTGCTCCTATCCAGGAAGGCGTTGCTAAGGACAAGGCTGAGGAAATGAAGGCAAAGCTGGAAGAGGCTGGTGCTGCTGTAACCTTGAAGTAACTCTCAGTTACTCCAGGCTTTGTTTTCAAGAAGAACCTTCCATCAACCTTAAATGGATCTTTCATCTTGTTAACACCTTAAGAAGGGAAGCATTTGCTTCCCTTCTTTTGTTTATAGTAGTTCTGGATTTATGAGAAAGGTGAATGACATGGAAAAAGGTTACTTCGCTGCAGCGTGGGGTGACGTTACGAAATCCCCTGGTTGGTTTTCGAAGTTTCTCCGTTTGGGCTTACTGCTGTGCGTGCCAGTATTTGGCATCATGGTGCTCTACGGCTATCTGTATAGTTGGGCACGTGATATCGCCTGGAACGTGCATCGCCCGCTGCCGGATAAGATTTTCGGCAATGAAGATGGCAATCTGTATAAGCGTGGCTTCTTTATTTTAGTTATCGCGTTTGTGTTCTCGTTGATTCCGGGAATCTTCAGTGTTGTCACCAATTCGCTCTCAGGTGTTTCATTTGGTGGCGCAATGTATCACAACCATCTAACGGCTGGCATGGGTGCCCTGTTTGTGGGCTTTATGCTGTGGGCTGTTTCTATGGTGTTGTACTTTGTGGTGAGTTTTTTTGTATGGGTTGGCTCTATGCGTACCGCTTTGTATGGCACGCTTTCTGCTGGCTTTCAACTGAGCAAGATTTGGTCCATGATGCGCTATGACTTCATGGGGCTATTGCGCATCTTTGCCATGAACTTGATCTGTGGCGTCATTGCTGCAATTGGCTTTACCATTTTGGGCATCGTGTTAGCCTTAATGATTGGCGCGTTTGCTGGTTTGTTCATTGCTGTGGGTGGCGATAGCACTCCTGCTTTGATCCTTCCATTTGTGCTAGCCATAATCATAGTGATACTGGCGTTTATTGTGGTCTGTTGCGTGTGCTGTGTTTTCATTGAAGCCTTGTTGGCGCGCGCCTTGGGTTATTGGACACGTCAGTTCCAGGTAAATCTGTGGGGCGGTCAGGAAGATCCGATGCCTTTCGAGCGTGAACAGGCTCAGCGTACTGCTCAAGCTCAGCAATACTATCAGCAGCAGAACTATGCTCAGCCAGGTTATCAAAACGGCTATCAACAACAAGTGCCCCAGCAACAACCGGGCCAACAGCCAGCGTCTCAGCAGCCGAATCAGCAGCCGTCTGGCCAACAACCAATGACTCAACAGCCGGTAAGCGGTCAGCCAACAGCGACTCAGCAGCAACAACCGATGGGAGTCCCGGTTGCCTATCAACAACAACCGGCATCCCAGCAGCAACCGGCAGCCCAACCAGTCGGTCAATCAGGCCAGCAACCGGCAGCCCAACCAGTCGTTCAATCGGGCCAGCAACCGGCGGCCCAGCCAGCTGACCAGCCAAGCCAACAGCAGGAGTCCAAGGTGGCAGCGCAGTCTCAGGCTATTCCCATGCCAGCGGTTCAGCCTCAAGCGCAGATAGCTCCAAATCAGCAGACTCAGGCTCAAGAAGCGCAGGCTCAGGCAGCGCCTCAAGAAGCGCAGCCTCAAGCAGAAGCGACTGCACCTTCTGAAGCTCAAAAAGATCCTGCTTTCGATGATTCGTCCAAGGACGACAAGGAGGCGGGCGATACTGATGCGCCTGCTGACGTAAAGTCGGATGATACATTGGATAACGCAAAGAAAAGTGAATAGCAAATAGCAAATAGCAAATAGCAAATAGCACGTAACCTCTCTTGGTGTTAGCACTCATGCAAGCCGAGAGAGGTTTTTTGTATGCTGCATTAACGCCCTTTCCGATCCGTGTTATTCTTCGTAGGTGGTGCAACGCGCTGATAGATTTGCTGTGAAATACGCTATCCATTTTGAACCTTGCAACATGCTAGCGAGTTTTAGGGTTGTACATACAGGGCATATCGAACGTCAGTGCATCGAAAAGGGAGGGCATGCATGAAGACTAAATTATGCGATGTTTTGGGTATCGAATACCCTATTATCCAGGGCGCTATGGCGCATATCTCTGATGGTAAGTTTGCTGCTACTGTTAGTGAAGCAGGTGGCTTGGGCGTTATTGCTTCCACCTTGCACGACGCACAGTGGGTTAAAGAGCAGGTTGAAATTGCACGTTCTATTACCCAGAAACCTTTTGCGGTAAACCTGATCATGGAAAGCGATCTGGTTGAAGAATGCGCCCGTATGTGTGTTGAGCTGAAAGTGCCGGTGTGTACGATCAGTGCTGGCAATCCTGCTAATATCGTTCCAATTCTTGTTGAGGGCGGCATTAAAACCATCTGCTTGATTCCTCATGCTCGTGCCGCAAAGAAGATGCAGGATTTGGGTGCTACGGCAGTTGTTGCTGAAGGCATGGAAGGTGGCGGCCACATTGGTCGTATGTGCACCTTCCCAATGGTTCGCGAAGTTGCTGACGCCGTTGACATTCCTGTTATTGCTGCTGGTGGTATTGCCGATGGCCACGGTTTTGTGGCTGCTCTTGCTCTGGGTGCAGTAGGTGTTCAGATGGGTACGGCATTTCTGGCATCTGAAGAATGCCCGGTAAGTCCGGTATATAAGCAGATGATCGTAGACGCAGCTGATTGTGACACGGTGTTAACGGGAGAATATGGCAAGAAGCAAGTTCGCTGCATCAAAAGCCCCTTCACCAAGGCGTATTGGGAGTTGTACGATTCTGGTGCAAGCAGTGCTGAGCTGGATCAATTCTGCCGCGGTTCAGTGGCGGATGCCAGCAATGGCAACATTGAACATGGTGCTTTTTCGGCTGGTATGATTGCAGGTTTGATCAAGGAAGTTAAGCCTGTAAAGCAAATCATTACCGACGTTATGGATGACGCCGATAAAGTTTATGCTGATTTAAAGCGTGTCTACGGCTAGACAGATAAGGCTTTCGCAAGTCTTAAGGGGTGCAGTCTTGTAGATGCTCGTCGATCGTTGCTATATTAGGATTCGCCGCTTTAAGATGATCTAGCTTCGGGTGGTCTGTCTTTTGATGACGAAATCTGAACGTCCTGTTGTCTTCTTGGTTGGGAGGATGGCAGGACGTTTTTGTATCGGTACAATTGCTAGCCATGGAAAACACAACACATACTTCGATTAGCGGTAGTGATAAGAGACGCTTTGAGCGCGACCATAAAGTGGTGGTCGCTATGGCGCAGCTTTATTGTAAGGCGCATCATGACAATCAAACGGCACCCTTGGGATTGTGCCCTGATTGCACAAAGGTAGTTGAATATGTGCGAGAGCGTACCGAACGATGCCCTCATAAACACAAGGGTGTCTGCGAGAAGTGCACGATTCACTGCTATAAACCCGCCATGCGCGCTAATATTCGTGCCATTATGGCTTATGCCGGACCTCGTATGATCTTTCATCACCCCGTGATGGCGATTCGTCATATTGCTAAAAAGATTTCTCTCAAGGGCAAGGAGCTCGAATGAGCACGATTGATGACATCCTGGCTTTCAATAAGCAATTTGTTGCGGATGAGGGCTATAAACGCTACGAAACAGATAAATATCCTGATAAGAAGCTGGCAATCGTAAGCTGTATGGACACGCGTTTGACCGAACTTTTGCCTGCGGCTTTGGGCCTTAAGAATGGTGATGCAAAGATCATCAAGAATGCTGGTGGTGTTATTTCGCATCCCTTTGGCAGTGTCATTCGCAGCTTGCTGGTTGCGGTATTTGAACTGGGTGTCGAAGATATCATGGTAGTGGGGCATACCAACTGTGGGGCACAGCATATGAATGCCCAGGATATGATTAAGCGCATGCTGGATGCTGGTATTTCGCGTGATCACATTGAAATGATGCATTACTGTGGCGTTGATTTCGAATCGTGGCTAGCTGGATTTGGTAATGGGGAAGACAGCGTTCGTAAGACGCTCGATACCATCGCCCATCATCCTTTGATGCCAGACTACGTTACGGTACGAGGTTTTATTATCGATTCGACGACAGGCGAACTGACACCAGTTGCTGGGTAAGAACCGGTTGCTGGATAAAACAGGTTCTGGTGGAGCGTCTAGCAGGATGGGATCCTTCTGGGTCCCAGCGCGCAATGCGCCTTATCTGATGGTGTCCTAATGAGTCCCTATGCGCCCCATCTGATGGTGCCCTGATGAGTCCCAATGCGCCCCATCGGATGGTGCTCTCATGGGCCTTGAACGCGCCTTATCTGATGGCACCTTGCGTATCCTTTAGTGTGTCAAGATGATCCCTGATGCCTTTCTGATGCGCCCTCTAGTTTGCTTATTGATACTTCTGATAACTAGCACTCGTATTTTTCAATTTTGCAGATGCAAGTGCCAAGAGTAGGATGATTCACCGTTAGCTCGCATGCAGATGTGCATGCTTTTGGTGAAAGGATGTATCAATGACTAAGCGATTCCCCCGCACTGTTGGTGCCGCGCTCATTGTTCTGGTTATTGCATTTTCTGCTCTGGCGCTTTCAGGCTGTGGTGCTTCGTCTTCTTCGTCAGGATCTTCTGACGACAAGACTATTAAGGTAGCAGCCGTGCCAACGCCCCATGCAGAAATCTTGAACGACGCTGTAAAGCCTATTCTTGAACAGGAAGGCTATACGTTGGAAGTTCAGGAATTTACTGATTACGTGCAACCCAATACCGCTACCGAAGATGGTGAAGTGGACGCAAACTATTTCCAACACAAGCCATATCTTGATAGCTTCAATCAGGAGCGCGGAACGCATCTGGTAGCTGTGGTTCCGGTCCACTTTGAACCTTTGGGAATTTATCCGGGTAAGACTAAGTCTTTGGCCGATTTGCCCAATGGCGCAACGGTGGGTGTGCCGAACGATCCTACCAATGAAGCCCGCGCTTTGTTGCTGCTGCAACAGGCTGGTCTGATTAAGCTTGCTGATGGTGTGGGTATTAATGCTACGACGAACGATATCGTTGAAAACCCTCACAATTTGAATATCGATGAGTTGGAAGCGGCAGTAGTGCCTACGGTTCTGGCTGACGAAGATGTTGCTTGCATTAATGCAAACTACGCTTTGGCTGCTGGCTTAACGGTAGATAAGGATGCTTTGGTAACAGAGGATGCTTCAAGCGAAGTTGCTCAGACGTATGCTAACTGGCTGGTAGTTAAGGAAGGCAACGAAAATTCTGACAAGATTCAGGCACTTGCTAAGGCTTTAAATTCTGATCAGGTGCGCGATTATATCAATGAGCACTTCCAGGGTTCTGTTGTCCCTGTGTTCTAAAGGACTTCAGACGAACCACCTTGCGAATTTGAGCGAGGTGGTTCGTTTTCTTTGGTGCATACTTTGAGTGTATTGGTAATTGAGGAGGAATATAGATGGTCAACGTAGATGAGTTAAGAAAGGCACCGGTTGCCATTCTCGGTGGTGGCGCCGTAGGTAAGACCTGCGGTGCTGATTGTGCTTTAGCAGGTCAGGAAGTTCGTATTTGCGATTTGGATCCGTTCTTTGAAAAGACGCTGGGCAGCGTCATGAAGACGGGAATCACGCTGCAAGAAAAGGCTCCGGGGACTCAGACAAAGTACGGTTTTTATCGTATGGGTAAGGCTCACTTCGCCAAGGCAACCAACTCTGTAGCTGAAGCAGTTAAGGGCGCCAAGCTTATTATTATTGGCATTCCTTCAGTTGCCCATGAGCTGTTCTTCAAAGAGCTTATTCCGTGTTTAGAAGATGGGCAGATCATTCACATCATTCCTGACAACTATGGTTCTCTGAAGCTGCGCAAAATGATGCATGAAGAGGGTTGCACCAAGAAGGTAATCATTGGCGGTTGGTCTTCTGCTCCTTATGGCACGCGCGTTGATACCGAAGGCGGCGTCAATAAGCCAACGTGCAGCTTGGTGTATCGCGCCATTACGTTGCGTGGTGCAGCACTGCCTACGGCAGATGCAAAAGATTTCGTGGAAAGCTCCCAGGCATTGGGATGCTTTGATGCTATCACTGAAGGCGATGGCGCTGTGTGCGGTGACACTGTTTTGGATATTGGCTTTTCTAACGTAAATCCGGTTATTCATGTTCCTGGTACGTTGCTGGGCGTTTCCACGATGGAAAACTTCAGCACGGTTTTGGGCAAGAATGCACATGAGTACAGCATTTATTCCCATGCTTTCTGTCCTTCCATCAGCGAAGTGCAGTATCAGTTCTACAACGAAGAAATTGCCCTGGCGAAAGCCATTGGTGTTGGCATTCAGCCCTTCAAAAAGGAAGTATTCTTCCAGCGTACCAGCGTGTTGGGCGAAGAGTATATGGGCGAAGGCTGCAATGTGCCTTTCGATGAAGAATGGGAAGTGGGCTATTGCACTGGCCCATTCACCATCAAGAATCGCTATGTAACGGAAGATGTTCCGGTTGGTTGTCACGTATATCACGAGCTGGGCAAGAAGTTTGGGGTACCAACCCCAGTCATTGATGCCATGATTGTGCTTGGTGGGGTCATGAATAAGACTGACTTCATGAAGGAAGGTTTGTCACTGGAAGATTTGGGTATTGCTCATTTGAACAAGGAGCAGCTGCTCGATTACCTGCACAATGGTAACTACGTAGAGCCTACGGCTTAGCCATTCTTTGTGGTACTGCGCTAAGATGATTGCCCCGTTGTATCCTGTTAAGGGATGCAACGGGGCATAGTTGCCTATGAGGAGCGGTATCTTTTGTAACGGAATAAGCAAGAAGCGTGTGCATTGCATACGCAAGTATTCAATATGAAGCTTGCGCAAGGTAACGTCATGAAGAGAGGAGGGCACAATGCCTACTTCTTGGAACAAGGAATATGGTGCAATAACTACTGAAGATCAACGTCGCGGAGTATTTGAGTTGCCTCCACGCTATACTTCGGGGTTTGCACTGGGTATTGTTGCGGTGGAGCTAGACTACCCTAAGGTGCCAGGCAATGTGGTAAACGCTACCACGTTTGATTTTCCTGTGCGCTATGAAAAGGTATCCTTCGAAATTGAGCAGCTGTTTGCCGGAGATCCTTCTATTAAAGATCAGGTCATTAAAGCAGCGCAAAAATTGGAAGCTGAAGGTGTCCGTGCCATTATGGGCGCGTGTGGCTACTTTGCTCATTTTCAAAAAGATGTAGCGGCGGCAGTAAACGTGCCAGTATTTATGTCGAGCCTTTGTCAGTTGCGCACCATTAAAGCATGGCTGCCAGCCGATAAAAAAATTGCAGTGTTTGCAGCAGATGGCTCCAGTCTAAATGATGATCTTCTGGCTCAAGTGGGCACTGATAGCGACCAGCTGGTGGTGGTCAATGTGGGCGATAGAAAAGCATTTGCGCCTATTCGTTGGGGCAAGGGTCCACTTGATAACGGGGCTTTAGAAGATGATTTGGCAGCATTGGCGAAACAGGTATGCGCCGAATGCCCTGAAGTGGAGGCAATTCTATTGGAGTGTAGCGACTTGCCACCATATGCTTGTGCAATTCAGCGTGCAACGGGGCTGCCTGTCTTTGATTTCATTACGTTAGCACGATGGATTGAAAGTGCGGTATTACAGCAGCCTTACTATGGGTATCTGTAAGACGTGTGTCGTAGATTTGGGTCAGGCTGCAGGTAGTTGTTAGATAGATAATTCCCTAGTGGTATTCCGAATGACGGCTTGTTGTTAGACGAAAAAGCGCAAAGATCCATTTGAGATTGTCGGTAGCTACAATTTAAAAGGTCACTCAAGTTTACATTGGCGTTTAAGGTGTCATTGTTGTGTGTGCAGTGTGCCTTAAGGCTATCAGGTAAGTGAAACTTTTTTATGCGCCATAACGCCAGGTCAATGGCAAATTCAGTGTTGTATTGCCCCAAAGACTTTCAAATTTAGGTCTTTACAAATCTTTGAGCGTTGGTAATATGATCAAGCTCTCAAACGAGGGGCGGCACTGAAAAGCAAGTAATTACTCGCTTATCACCTGCCAACAAAGCCCACCGTTTAGGTTCGCAAAGCTTAGGTGATTAAGAGCTTTAAACCACCTTTCAAACAAGTACACAAAACTTTTTTGAAAGTTGATCAAAAAAAGTTCTTGACACGAAGCTCGCAAGAAGATAAAGTAACTCCTTGCGCGAGCGGCATCGCCGAGAGCGCACCTCATGAAACCAATAAGGTTTCATGGACGAGGTAGAGAACCTTCACAACTGGATACTGTGAATGAATAAACAAGTCAGAGTGATACCCGTCAGTATCTATCTCAACTAACAGAGCTCTGGATACAGACTAAAAACCATGAGTCAAATTCTCACAAGGAGAAAGTAATTTCTCCTTTTTTAAACGGAGAGTTTGATCCTGGCTCAGGATGAACGCTGGCGGCGTGCTTAACACATGCAAG
>UQDJ01000023.1 GCA_900539675.1 uncultured Coriobacteriaceae bacterium
AAAGTCTGCCGGATCCAAGTCGTCAGGCAACGTTACCGCGCACAGCTCAACACGCATGTTCCCCGCTTCGGGCGTCACCGAATAATCGATAAAGCTCAACGCACGATCTGCTGCACGCTGCCCCGCTTCATCACCATCGAAAAGATAGATAATCTTTTTCTTAGCATGATGAGAGAGAATGCGAATATGCTGACGCGTAAGCGAAGTACCCAGTGTTGCAACCGTGTTGGTCAGTCCCGCTTCATGCATGGCAATTACATCGGTATATCCTTCTACCACAATTGCAACACCGGTCGCAGCCATGGCGGTTTTTGCCTTATCAAGCGCAAACAATACCTCCGACTTATGGAATAAAGGCGTGTCGCCGGAATTTAAATACTTAGGTTCCCCCTCGCCGATAACCCGTCCACCAAATGCGATAACATCTCCGCGGATATCGTTAATAGGAAACATCACGCGATTGAAAAAGCGGTCGTTAACCAACGATGAGTTGCGCGCACGCACGGCAACATTGGCATCAATCATCTCTTGAGCTTCAAAGCCCAAAGAACTCAAATGAGTAACCAGACGACGTGATCCCGGTGCATAGCCTAAGTTCCACGCCTTTGGAATGGCACCGCCCAGATTGCGACCAGATAAGTAATCGCGCGCCGCCTGCGCGCCTCCATCAACAGAGCGCATCAAAAGCGCATGGTAAAACGAAGCTGTTTCAGCGCAGACAGCCTTCAGGCGCGCCTTGCGGGAATGGGCACGCGACTGATATGCCGTCTGGGTCAGTTCGATGCCAGCGCGCCGTGCCAAAAATTGCACCGCATCAGAAAAACTGACATCGTCAAGCTTGCAGATATACGTAAAAATATCTCCGCCTTCGCCGCACCCAAAACAATGCCAGGTCTGCGTAGACGGATCCACCTTGCACGAAGGAGTTTTTTCCTGATGAAAAGGACAGCAGCACCAAAAATCCCGCCCGCGCTGGTGCATAACACTGCGCTCTGCAAACAGTTCTACCAGATCGTTTGCTTCGCGAACATTTCTGATATCCTCTTCGGAAAACAGAGCAGATCACTCCTTTGCCACGATACGCTCAAGTTGCATCCCACGCGCTCATGCGTCACTCACACGCTCAAGTTGCATCCCACGCGCTCATGCGTCATTCGCGCGACTCTATGAACGGCACACCTTACAAGGGCACATGTTCACGCACGTAGTTGATGTTGCCCATAACGGTGCGAATAAGGTCCTCTGTGCTGTCAAATTTGATCATGGGACGCAAATACTCAACGAATTCAACTTCGATATATTCGCCATAAATATTCTGATCAAAGTCCGGAATATGGACCTCGCAGCTCGCATCGGTCTTATCGGCAAACACCGGAGATACTCCCATCGAAACGGCAGCACGGTAGCGCTTGCCCTCGACGATAGCATAGGCAGCATATACCCCTTCAGCAAGGACACGACGATTGGGCTCAATATACAAGTTTGCCGTTGAAAAGCCCATATCGGCACCTTCACCACGACCGGGACGAACCTTTTCCACCATCGAAAACCGACGGCCTAAAAGCTTTTCGGCTTCGTCGAGATTGTGCTCTCCCAACAACAGGCGGATGCGCGTTGCAGTAATGGGAGCGCCATCAGCACTGCGCAGATTGTGAGCATCGATATGCGTGCCTACTCGAGCGCCCCATTCAGCTAAATCTGCAACAGATCCTGCCGCCTTGGCGCCGAAGTGAAAGTCAAGACCAATATGCAAATTAGAAGGGGCAAAACCATTGAAGGTTTCCTTCAAAAATTCCTCGGGAGAAAGTGCAGCAAATTCACGCGTGAAAGGCAGAACAACGACCGCATCGACACCACTTTGCAACAGAAATTCAATACGGCGTTCGTTGCTTAGCAACTTACGAAGGCGCTCGGGATGAAAGATTTCATCGGGATCAATATCAAAGGTGAGCGCAATCGACTTCCCACCGAATTCATGGGCCGTTTTCTGAGCGCATTCCAACAGATAGCGATGACCTTTGTGCACCCCATCAAACACACCGAAAGCGCACGAAGACCCTTTAAACAATGAATGATCGAATTGATCGTCAACTTTATACAGTTCTGCCACGTTCTACACCAATCGGAAACACGCATCGACAACGATAGCGATGCTCGGACTCACAATATTCATACAGCGCTTTTAGGCGATTGTCTATAACAACGCCAACAATCTCTTCGTTGTGCGCAGGTTCACTGGAGGGAAAAACGCTGGTCGTACACGTACAGGGCGCGTCCTTTTCAGTTAAAAGTGGCTCGTTGAGTGAAAGGTCTGCCTCTTGCAAAAACGCACCATTGGCCACTTTGGCTTTTGTGGTCTCATCGCGCACAAATGAAAAGCGAATACACAGCACACGCAAGGGATCAATCACCGCGCTTTGAGCAACTTCAGGCGATGCCTCCAGCTCTTCAAGGGTATAACAGGCATCTTTATGAACCACACCTGATACCACACGATCGAGGGAGGAAACATATGCGCAGGTATGTAAATTACGACCCATATCGCGCGCAATTGAACGCATATAGGTGCCCTTGCTCACGCTGGCCTCAATGATCCATTCCACCGATTCCGTGCCATCTTTAAGCGTGCAATCACGCACTTCGATAAGTTCGGCATCGTATATCTCAAAAGGCCTGGGAGCCAGGGTAATAACATTTCCTTGGCGCGCCTCAGCGTATGCCTTTTTGCCATTGCTCTTAATAGCGGAATAAATAGGTGGCACCTGCATACCCTTGCCCACCATGTTGGCAACATATTCAGAAGCAAAGGATTCGTCATAAAGCTTTGCTGGAGCAAGAATCGCTTTGACGGGAGCACCCTCGGCATCATCAGTTTCGGTGGACATTCCAAAAGCAACACCCATACGATAGCGCTTACCATGACCAGTCAGGTACGCATCCAGACGAGTAGCAGGACCAATGCATACCACCAAAACGCCCGAGGCAAGCGGATCTAGGGTACCCGTGTGACCCACGCGGCGTTCGTTATAGATTCGACGAACACGGTTGACAACATCGTGAGAGGTCATCCCTGTCGGCTTATCGATAGCCACCATACGGGAAAGTCCCGAAGCACCTCGTTTAGTCACGTGCGGCACCACCGAAGCACAATTCAATAATCTTAGCCTGAACATCGCGTCTGGCATCTTCTAAGCTGCCATGATACGTAAACCCAGCAGCCGCCTTGTGGCCACCGCCACCAAATTCACGAGCCACCTGTGCCACGTCGGTATGATCGTCTTTGGCGCGCATGCTGCCACGCACTTCACCCAAATCGTTTTCACGCAGGATAAGTGCCACACGAACCCCAGCGATCGAACGAAGTTCATCAATTAGCACTTCGGCATCGGCCTTAATGGCATTGCAGGCCACAAAGTCTGTCTGACATAAATAAGAAGACACAAAAGCGCCCTGTTCGAAGAATTCCATGCGCTCTAAAACCAATTCTTCCAATTTAAAAGATGCCAATGAGCGATTTTGAAAGAATTCACGGTTGACTAGCGCCGGATCAGCCCCGGCGCTGAACATCTCTGCCGCACACAGAAAGGCTTCTTCGTTGGTATTTTGATAGGCAAACCTGCCCGTATCAGTTATGAGACCCGTCATGCAGCATTCAGCCGATTTCTGATTGATAGCACCCATCAGACCGAACAACTTCCATACCAGAAGCGCCGCTGCAGATGCATCTGGATCAACATAGTTGTACTGAGCCATGGATATATCACAGGCATGATGATCAATCGTGAAGGTGATCTCTGCCCTATCATGAACCGCACCACCAGTACCCAAGCGCTCTACACTGGGCACGTCAACCGCAATGAAAACCTTGGGCGTACGATCAAAGGTTTCGGCTACTACCATCTCGTCAATACCCGGCAAGAAGCGCAGTCCCCTATCAATGGGGTCAGACTTTGCCAAAAGCGGCACTACCTTTTTGCCTAAAGCGCGCAGGCCATGATACAAGCCCAGACCGGCACCAAGGCAGTCACCATCAGGATTTACATGCCCGCATATAACGAAATCGTCGAGCGCACCTAAGCGCTCGGCGATTTGTTCTAGCGTCGTATTAGTCTGTGGAGTTACCACGATACTTCCTTACTCCTCGGACTG
This sequence comes from uncultured Coriobacteriaceae bacterium, assembly GCA_900539675.1. Classification (GTDB taxonomy): domain Bacteria; phylum Actinomycetota; class Coriobacteriia; order Coriobacteriales; family Eggerthellaceae; genus Anaerotardibacter. The sequence goes on from UQDJ01000023.1 coordinate 4,150, forward strand.
GGAGGCATTATTGCGCTGTGCATCACGGGCAAGCGCGCTGGCAATCCGCTCAGCTTCATCAACGCTGGAATCCAACATAAAACGAAGCTCAGGCGCAACACGCCAGGAAAGTTTTTTTGCCATCAGCGAACGAATGCGCCCCGCTGCAGACTGAAATGCACGTGCTACTTCAACATAGCGCGAAGGCTCTGTGGTGTAAAACACATTCGCAACGCTGCGATCGAAACTGACTTCACACGACGTAATCGTAACCATATTCAAGCGCGGGTCAGTCATTTCAAACAACAGAATGCTTGCAATGACTTCGCGCGCCTGTTCGTTTACTTTGCGGCTTGAAGAACCCTGTTTCATGGTTATTCAGACCTTTCCACTTCCACCTTACGGAAGCCTTCGAATACGTCGCCCACCTTGATGTCCTGATAGCCCTCAATGCCAATACCGCATTCATAGCCGCTCTTGACGGACTTAACATCATCTTTAAAGCGGCGCAAGCTGCCAATGACACCGGTGTAGATAACCGTACCATCACGAACAATGCGAACCTCGTCGTCGCGAGAGATTTCGCCTTCAGTGATATAGCAACCGGCAATAACACCTGCCTTGGGAACCTTGAAGGTGTCACGAACTTCAGCGATACCGGTCTGTTCTTCAACGATATCGGGCGACAGCATACCAACACGAGCAGCATTGATGTCTTCAATGGCCTGATAGATAACGCTGTATAACCTGATATCAACCTTTTCGCGGTCGGCCAGTTCACGAGACTTGCCGGTGGGACGAACGTTAAAGCCGATGATGATAGCATCAGATGCTGCCGCTAAGGTGACGTCAGTTTCTGTAATACCACCAACAGCCGAATGGATAATATTGATCTTGACCTCGGACTGATCCATCTTGCTAAATGCATCGCGCAACGCTTCGATAGAACCGCCAACGTCTGCCTTAACAACCAGGTTAAGGTCGGTGGTTTTGCCCTCTTCAATATGACTGAACAATTCATCCAAGCTCATATGGGCACGGGATTCCTGCTGCGCCAAGCGCTCACGCAGTGCACGTTCCTCCGCCAAACGACGAGCATCGCGCTCATCTTCAAAGACGCGGAATTCATCGCCTGCAGTAGGAACTGAGTTCAAGCCCAAAACCTCAACTGGATCAGCAGGCATGGCCTTTTTGACATGCTGGCCACGAGGATTGATCAGAGCACGCACCTTGCCATAGGAAGTGCCCGCCACAACCACATCGCCAGGATGCAGCGTACCACGGTTGATGAGCATCGTCGCAACCGGACCACGACCCCTGTCCAAATTAGCTTCGATAACAAACCCAGAGGCCAAAGCGTCAGGATTAGCCTTCAATTCCAGAACGTCAGCCTGCAACAGAATGGTTTCCAACAGATCATCAATATGCAAATGCTTCTTAGCCGAAACATCTACAAACATGTTCTGACCGCCCCATTCTTCAGGAATAATGCCGTATTCGGTCAGTTCCTGACGAACGCGATCGGGGGTAGCGCCCGGCTTATCAATCTTGTTCACCGCAACGACAATAGGTACATTAGCTGCCTTAGCATGGTTGATAGCTTCAACCGTCTGAGGCATAACACCGTCGTCTGCAGCCACCACCAACACAATAACGTCGGTTACCTGAGCACCACGAGCACGCATAGCGGTAAAGGCTTCGTGACCTGGCGTATCGATGAAGGTGATCTGGCGACCGTTAATATTAACAACAGATGCACCAATGTGCTGGGTAATACCGCCCGCTTCGCTTTCGGCTACACCGGTACGGCGAATGGCATCCAACAGCGACGTCTTGCCGTGATCAACATGACCCATAACGGTAACCACAGGAGGACGGGGCTTCAGATCTTCAGGTTTATCGTGATATACCACCGCGAATTCTTCTTCGGGCGATACCACGCGTACCTTGCGACCCAAGTCGTCAGCAATAAGCTCGATCAAGTCATCACTCATAGACTGCGTGAGTGTTAAGGCTTGGCCCAGCATAAACAAACGTTTCACAACATCATTAGGTGAAACATCTACCAACTCAGCGAACTGAGCTACCGTAGAGCCCTGAGGAATTTCTACAACAGAATCATCGAGCACCAGAGAAGGATCCAAGCCCTTTTCCAAAGCTTCCTGTTCAGCGCGTTCGCGAGCTTCAGCTTCGCGCTTTTCCTTGCGCTTCTTACGACGACCTTCGCCGTCATGACTTGCTGCTTCTACTGCAGCACGAGCTTCAGCGAGTACCTTGTCGCGCTGAAGCTTTTCAGCCTGAACGGCCATCTGAGCATAGCGGTCTTCACCAGCAGGTACCACTGTTTCCAATTCGGGAACAGAAGGTTCAAATCCCTTGCGATGCTGCTTCTTCTGCTTCTTGCTATTGCGATCGTTATGAGCGTTGTGATGATTGTTCTTCTTGGAAGCTTCCTGCTGCTGCTTTTGATTCTGCAGTCGCTCACGTTCGTTGTTGATCTGATCCAACAGCGAAGAGAAGTTGGACGTAGCTGCCGGAGCAGTCTTAGGAGCTTGCTTTCGAGGAGCAGGCTGAGACTTCGTGTTCTTCTTGCCACGATTGTGCAGAGCCTCTTCCACTGCTTGTTTCTTGGCAACTTCTGCCGCACGCGCAGCAGCACGTTTACGCTCACGCTCCTCCTGAGCTTCGCGCTCTACGCGTTCACGCTCACGTTCAATCTGAGCCTGCAAGCTTTCAAACGGTGTATTGGAAAGTTTGCGCTTGGGAGCTTCAGTGGTGGTTTCCTTGTCCTGAGCGGCATGCTTAGCCTCGCGGCGCGCACGCTCCTTTTCACGCAACTTACGTTCGTGTTCAACAGCAGCACGACGTTGAGCTTCTTCAGCTGCCTTGCGCTTGGCTTCTTCTGCTTTTTCCTCAGCAAGCTTTTTAGCTTCTTCATCTTCAAGCTCACCAGCACGTTCCTTGATTTCAGGCTCAAGGTTCTTACGCACCTTCTGCACATAAGCGTCTTGGAGAATGCTGGCATGGCTCTTAGCGGGAATCTTCATTTCCGCTAGGCGATCAAGCAATTCCTTGCTGGTCATATTAAATTCTTTTGCCAATTCATGTACTCGCATGCCAGGCATATAATCTCCCGTCTATTTATCCTCATGGGAAAGCGAGCAACGCAGATCCTCTACGATACGCTCACGATCCTCCGCGGTTATTTTAATCCTCAAAGCCGAATCCAGACGTTTGGTATCAAGCGCTTTTTGCAAACACGCAACACTGCACACATACGCCCCTCGTCCATTCATCTTTCCCGTTGGGTCGAAAGCGACTTTGCCCTCAGGCGTACGCGCGATACGCAAAAGCTTGCCTTTTGTGTCAGCGGTTCTGCAGACAATGCAGGTTCTCTGTCGTGCGGGTGTGCTCATGGCTTGTAAGCTTATCCTACTCTTCGTCTTCGAATTCGGCGTGAATACCGCAATAGCGGTATCCCGGACGTGCGTGGTTGCGGCAACGATTGCCGTTTTCATCCACATAGGCGCACAATCCGTCTTCAGGTTCATCGGTATCTTCTTCGTCGATGAGGGCAGGCTCATTGAGCAGTGATTCACCCGCAAACGAAGCAGATTTAATGTCAATATGCCAACCGGTCAAACGAGCTGCCAAGCGAGCATTCTGACCCGCCTTGCCAATAGCCAATGACAGCTGATCATCCGGCACAATAACAGTAGCATAATTGTTTTCTTCATCGATATCGACACGCGTTACCCGCGCCGGAGATAAGGCATTAGCTACATAAATAGCCGGATTTTCGTTCCATTGAATTACGTCAACGCGCTCGTTGCGCAACCCTTCAACCACCATACGAACACGAGAACCCTTCGGACCAACACAGGCACCAACCGGATCCAAGTTAGGTTCACGAGAAGCAACGGCAATCTTCGAACGCTCACCTGGTTCGCGGGCAATGGACTTGATTTCCACCAGACCGTCATAGATTTCAGGAACTTCGATTTCAAATAGACGGCGAATCAAGTCCGGATGAGTACGGGAAACCACAATGGTCGGACGGGTCATATCGCCACGCATCTTTGGCTGATCGGAATTCGGATCACGCACGTCAACAATCAGGCACTTCAAGCGCTGATTATGACGATAGCGTTCGTTGGATGGACGCTCGTTGCGTTCATCAGGATAGCGTTTCAAATCGTAGTGAGGCAGCTCTGCTTCGACGCCATCACGGATCTTAATGATGGTGAAATCAGGTGTGCCCTGCAAAACAGTACCGGTAACCAAATCGCCAATACGGCTAGAGAACTCTTCGTAAATAGACTGACGACCGGCATCGCGCACGATAGAACCAATGACGTTCTTGGCGTTCAATGCAGCAATACGGCTTACATCATTAGGCGTTACATCACGCTCTTCAAATTCAGTGTATTCACCGGTTTCTGGATCAGGTTCACCTTTAGGAACCAGCTCATAGACATAAATCTTACCGGTGTTGCGATCAATGATGACGCGAGCATCGTTTTCCAAATCCAAAATATGCTGATAGCTTCTAGCCAGCGAAGCTTCGAGACGCTCAATCAGATAGAATTCATCAATCTTGCGTTCGTGAGCCAAAGCCTGCAAAGCTTCAATAAGTTCAGAGGTTGCCATGGAAGAGTCCTTTCTACCCACTGAAATCTATAGTGCCAATGACGTGAGCTTTCTTGATGTGATCGTACGGGATAGTCTCGGTAATACCGTCAACGATCAGTTTGACCGCATCGCCATCTACCCCATCCAAAACGCCGATCCATTTTGAACGGCCCTGAAAAGGTTCAGTAAGCATCAACTGTGCCTCTTCACCAGCAAATCGTTCAAAATGCTCCAAGGTACGTAAAGGGCGATCAATACCTGGTGACGATACTTCCAGCGTATACGCGCCAGGGAAGGGATCGAGTTCATCCATGATTTCGTTTACCCAGACCTGCGCAGACGAAAGCTCATCAAAGCCTATGCCCCCTTCGCAATCAAGATACACACGAATGGTGGGAGCTTTACGAGAGCCAACTAATTCCACAGTGACAATTTCCATGTCATGCTCTTTAGCTATGGGATCTAGGGCTTCAAGCAGCATACGTGCTTTCCCGGTTAGCATCCTTATCCCTCCTTCTACCCTTTACAAACAAAAGAAGCGGGACAAGCCCACTTCCTCAGAAACCGAAAGCTATCATGTTGTTCACATGTATAAATGCTTATATCACACCTTGGGGTCTCTATGCAAGCATAGAAGAAGAGTGCACCACACAACGTGCAAATGAACCCTGACCGAACCTATACCATCAATGTGCAATATGATAAGACGTACTCGGGTTATGAATGTATCAGGGTTCCTTACGCGTCGGTTTGATTGTCGCTCTTAGGGTCAGCCTTGGGATATTCCGCATCAAAAGCCGCCTCTGAAGCGGACTTGCCACCTGAAATATCCTGCTTTAAGGGCGCTAAGATTTCATCAGTGTGACTGGCCGGATTGTCAAAGGTCAAGCTCACTTGCCAGCACTGATGGATAACATCTAAACGGTGAGCGAGATAGTCAAACAATTGGTCGATGGTTTGATACTTCTCATATAAAGCGTCACTTTCAGGCAACCCGGAATTACTCCACTGATCATCTAACGTCTGCTTGCTTTTTGAGAGCGCATCAACAAGCGAAGAGCACGCATCTGCATATTTGCTACGAGTATCACGATTCTTGACACTCAAATATCCCTCAAAATTATCAACGGCCGCATCCACCTGTTCACGATACTGGCCTAAATCCGCATAGGCCTGCTCTAAAGCAGTGCCAAAGGCATCTCGCGCTTCTGCCGCTGTATCTTCAGTTGAAGCTTCGTTTTGCTGATATTCATCAGCACTCTGATCGGGCTGCTGATTATCACTTGTAGCATCGCTCGTTTCAGCTGGATAGTTTTTCCAAGGCAGCTGAATATGCAGGGCATTGAGCCATGTATTGGCATTAACCCAAATCATGCAAAACGCTAACGCCAGACACGCAATAATGATAATGACCTTGGTGCGCGTTTTAATGGGAGGCTCATCTTGACGAAATTGACGCGGCGTATTGTCGGCGCCGGCAACCTCTTTGCCATCGTCGGTCACAATACGTTGCATGGGCTTCGTAACAAAGGGGTCTTCTTTATCGCCAATTTCAGGAATAGCGGTTAGATCAGCTTTTTCGTGCTTGAGCTTTAAGACATCAACTTCTTTGGAAGGATCCAGCGGATTACCATCCCTATCGACATAGGTACGATCTTTAACCAAGGGAAGTTTATGGGTATCAGATGAATCAACCGCATCGGTATAGACCACCATCTCTTCGGCAGCAGCAATGCGCTCTTTCATTTCAGCAACAGACGAGCCGCAGTTAGGACACTGCGACTCGTCGTCATTGATCTTTGTTCCACAATTCAGGCAGTACAAGTGAGAGCCTATTCTGTTTGGTTTCCTACAACTACTTAGAAGCTTTTTCGTGCTTATGAGAAATCAGACGATTCAAAGCGTTCAGATATGCCTTAGCAGACGAAACAATGATGTCGCCGTCAGAGCCACGGCCCGTGAATACCATGCCATCAGCTGCGGTTACACGAATGGTAACTTCACCCAAAGCATCAATACCGCGCGTTACGCTCTGAACCGAAAATTCAGAAAGTTCGTTTTCAATATCCACAATCTGGTTTACGGCCTTATACAGCGCATCGACCGGACCGGTACCGGTAGAGCATGCAACAAATTCGCGATTATCAACATCTACCAAGCAAACCGTAGCGGTAGGGATAAGCGGCTGGCCGCAAGAAATCTGTACCGACTTTAAGGCGTAATGAGCAGTCTGGATACGGCTCTGTTCGCCAATTAGCGATTCCAGATCCTCGTCGTATACTTCCTTCTTCTTATCAGCAATCTTTAAGAATGCATCATAGAGATCGTCAAGTTCCTGGCCCTCAAAGTGGAAACCTAAGGCTTCGACGCGGTGACGAAGCGCTGCACGACCGGAACGAGCAGACAAAACGATAGAGCTCTGAGCTGCACCGACATCAGCAGGATCGATAATTTCATACGTATCGCGTGCCTTGATAACGCCGTCCTGGTGAATGCCAGAAGAATGAGCGAATGCGTTGGCACCAACAATTGCCTTGTTGGGCTGAACCAAAAAGCCTGTGATAGAAGAAACCAAGCGGGAAGCACGGGTAAATTCACGTGTGTTGATGTCCGTATGAGCGTCAAGTTCCTTTTCGTGCATCTTGATGGCCATTACCACTTCTTCCATAGCGGTGTTGCCAGCACGTTCACCAAGACCATTGATCGTGCATTCAACCTGAGTTGCACCGTTTTCAACGCCGGCAAGAGAAAGAGCTGTAGCCGTACCCAAGTCGTTGTGGCAGTGAACCGAAATAGCAGCCTTATCAATATTGGACACGTTTTCCATAAGATACTTGATGCGGCGACCGAATTCTTCAGGCAATGAATAGCCAGTGGTATCAGGAATGTTTACAACCGTAGCACCTGCTTCAATGGCAGCCTGACAGATTTTAGACAAGAATTCGTAATCGGAACGGCCTGCATCCTCTGCATAGAATTCAACGTCTTCCACGTATTTCTTAGCGTAACGAACAGCATGCACCGCTTGTTCGATAATCTTTTCAGGAGTGGACTTCAGCTTTTCATAAATATGACTTGGAGAAACACCAATACCGGTATGAATACGAGGGCGCTTGCAGTTTTTTAAAGCACCTGCAGCCGAATCAATATCTTTTTCAACGGCACGGGTCAAAGCCGTCACAACAGCGCGATCCCCTACTTCTGCAGCAATATCCTGCACTGATTTGAAATCGCCCGGTGAAGAAATGGGAAAGCCTGCTTCGATTACATCCACATTGAGACGTAGGAGCTGTCGCGTGATCACCAACTTCTCTTCGGAATTCATTGATGCGCCTGGGGACTGTTCGCCGTCGCGCAAAGTGGTATCGAAGATAGCAATCTTGCGAGTCATCGTGCGATCCTTTCACTACGTCTTTTATTGTTTAGAAATAAACATAGCTTATTCTGATGGAATTTGCCGCTGATAGCAACGAACCTTTAACAACAATCAAAGCAAATTGATTGTTACTGTTTTAATCACGTATTGTTCTTTGAAATGAATATTGGCTTTCACCCACAAAATAACGATAATGATTCATCGGTAATTTACAGAGATAATCGGCCATCTTCTTACCTTGCAATTACCAGGTAAGACAAAAACGATGACCACCATAACACTGGTGGGCGCTACATCACAAGCAAGTGCGCCCACCGCAAGCAGTCCTGGAGGTACACGATGGAACTCACGTTGTTACAAATTGTGTGGTTCATTCTTATTGGTGTTCTGTTAGCCGGATATTTCATCTTGGACGGTTTCGATTTAGGTGCAGGCATTCTGTATCCCTTTGTTGCGAAAACCGAACGCGAAAAAGCGCTGGTCCGCCGCTCTGTTGGCCCGGTATGGGATGGCAATGAAGTATGGCTATTAACAGCGGGAGGTGCTTTGTTTGCCGCTTTCCCCGCCGCCTACGCAACATCATTTTCAGGTTTCTATTTAGCAATCATGCTGGTACTCTTTGCGCTTATTGTTCGTGCGGTTTCGCTGGAGTTTCGCGCACATGACCAGAAATGGAAAAAGCTCTGGGATGCCTGCTTTTTTATAGGTTCGCTTTTGCCAGCACTCCTATTTGGGGTAGCACTAGGCAATATTATTGGCTGCGTAGAGCTCAATGAACATGGCGATTATATTGGGGGCTTTGCAGCACTGCTCGATCCGTTCTCCTTACTATGTGGTCTTATCAGTTTGATAATGTGCATCCTGTTAGGCGCTTCATGGATTGCTATTAAAACCGACGAACATGAAGATCTCAATGATCGCTGCGCTACAATGCGTCGTCATTTAATTATGATTTTGATTATCCTGCTTGCCATTGCTACCTGTATGTATCTGGCACGCCCCGATGTATTGCATCTGATCCCGGTAAATACCATCGCGATCGTATGTGCCATCGTTGCTTTTGTAGCACTTTTAGTGTCATGGTTTTTATGCGGCAAAGACTGGGATATTTCAGCACACATTGCCCTATCTGTGGTCTGTGTTGCCCTCATTGGCATGACGGCTGCAGGGATCTTTCCCGATCTGATTCCTGCAACCAATCCGGAGCTTTCCATTACGATTCCAGGAGCTGCATCCTCTGAATATACGCTCGGCGCAATGACTATCATCGCATGTATAGGCGTTCCGCTCGTGGTGTTCTACCAGATCATGGTTTATCGCATCTTTCGTGGCAAGATCACCGACGAAGACATCCAAGAGTCTTAACAATGCTCACCGATAAGGATAAACCCAGTCGCTCTTATACAGATAATCTCACTCACCAAAAAGGGTTCGCCGAAGCGAACCCTTTTTCCTATGACCAAAGCGACAATAAGACAAGAGAAGAAAACAAGAGATGTTGAGATGTCTTTACGAGGATGACTCGCCTCACTGTCGCTTGAGTCTTGCGCTTGACGGTGGCCTGATTTATAAAGCCTGACCGTCTTCTTCGCCCGTACGAACACGGATCACTCGGTCAACCGTGGAAACCATGATCTTACCGTCGCCAACTTCTCCGGTTCTTGCGGTGTCAGAAATAAGCTTTACCAGTTCATCAACACGATCATCCTTGCAAATGATTTCGAACTTCACCTTTGGAATCATATTGACAATAACTTCACTGCCACGAAAATATTCTTTCCAGCCATGCTGATTACCGCAGCCCTGAACCTGATAGACCGTCATGCCAGGAACTTTAGCGTGGAAGAGAGCTTCCTTTAAGGGCTCGAGTTTCTCAGGCCTTACGATTGCTGCAATACGCTTCATAATCTCACGCATCCTTTCCTTAAAACTTGCACCCTACTAGTCCAAGCCATTAAACGCTGGGTAAGCAGATTCGCTGTGTTCTGCCATGTCCATACCAAGAGCTTCTTGTTCCCTGGTAACACGCAGGCCACCAGCAACCTTCTTGATAATGAAACCGATAATAAAAGAACCAACACCAACAAATACTACCGTCACTAAGATGCCCAACACCTGGCAGCCAAGCAGCGTGGGATCGCCGGTGTAAACAAGACCAGCATAATCATGCGTTGCCAGTGCCGGTGCACAGAACACGCCGGTTAAAATGCCGCCAACAATGCCGCCAACTGCATGGCAACCGAAAGCGTCAAGCGCATCGTCGTAACCGATCTTGGTCTTCAAATAAGAAATTGCAAAGTAGCAAATCGGGGAAACAACAATGCCCATAATGATGGCCGCCCAAGGCTCCACGTAACCGGCTGCAGGAGTAATAACAACCAAGCCAGCTACCAAACCGGTAGAAGCGCCAACCAAGGTAGGCTTGCCGGTCTTGATGCGTTCAACAACCATCCACGAAAGCATTGCGACGCCCGAGGCAACAACCGTGTTGAACAGCGCCAAACCAGCAATACCATCTGCTGCAAAAGCAGAACCGCCGTTGAAGCCAAACCAGCCTACCCACAACAACGTAGCGCCTAATACAACCAACGGAACGTTATGGGGACGATGGCTTACGGCACCAAAGCCATGGCGCTTACCTAACAGCAGGCACAAAACCAAGCCGGTTAAACCAGAACTGATATGAACAACGTCGCCACCGGCAAAGTCCATAGCGCCAATCATATCGCCGATGAAACTACCGTCGCCGCCCCATACCATGTGAGCCAAAGGAGAATAAATCAGGACTGCCCAGATGGCAATAAATACCATGAAGGGGGCAAATTTCATACGACCCGCTACAGCGCCACCAATAATTGCACACGTAATCATGGCAAAAGCACACTGATAGCCGATGTTAACAATGGTGGGATACAGACCAGAGGGATCTTCTGCCTCAGTGAACATATCCGCAACGCTTGAGAACAACCCTAATTGATCCAAGCCGCCAATAAAGGGATTTGATCCATCTCCGCCATAGGCAAGAGACCAACCTGCAATTACCCATACCAGTGCTACGACTCCAATAGTAGCGAAGGACATAAAGATGGTATTGATCACATTTTTACGACGCGCAAGTCCGCCGTAAAAAAATGCAACACCAGGAGTCATGAGTAGAACCATCATCGTGCTAACAAGCAAGAATGCGGTTGCTCCTGTGTCAAACATCGTTCTAACCTCCTTGAATAGTGTGCGATATCAACGAACTGACAACACAAACTATGTCACGGAGAACGTGTTCAAAATGGGTCACCCCACGTTGTTTACGATGGCGAAAATACCTCGTAACAAAGCGGAAGTTTGTCGGTTACACAATGGCAATACCGGTTACAGAGTGGAAATAAAAGCTACTTCAACGAGCGAATGGTCTCGGCAATACCATGGGCATCGATACCCAAATCGGCAAACAGATTATCTACTGGACCCTGTTCAACAAACGTATCAGGAATGCCCAAAACCGCCGTCTTGGGAGAAAGGTGCGCTTTCATAAGCTCAACCATCACACCTTCACCCGCACCACCAGCGATAATGCCATCTTCCACCGTTACTACCACGCCGGTCGAAGCTGCATCACAAATAGCCTGAATATCTAAAGGCTTTACCCAACGCATATCGACGACGCGCACCTCTAAACCTTCTGTAGCAAGCATTTCAGCTGCCTGCTTGGCATAATGCACCATCCGTCCAAATGCCAAAACACAGGCATCGTCGCCTTCGCGCACAACACGGGCACAACCCGGCTTCATCATCAGGGGATCTTGCGGCAGCGGCACACCTTCCGCCGAACCGCGCGGGTAGCGCAGTGCCACAGGCCCTGTGAGACGAAATGCCGTATGAAGAGCATGTACCAATTCGGCCTCGTTGGAAGGTGCAATTACCTTCATGTTGGGAATAGCGCGCAGATAGGCAATATCAAACATGCCGTGATGAGTAGGACCGTCATCCCCCACTAAACCAGCACGATCAATGGCAAACACCACATCTAAGTTACACAGCGATACGTCGATAATCGTTTGATCAATAGCGCGCTGTAAGAACGTGGAATACACTGCCACCACCGGCTTGTAGCCACCAAGCGCTAAACCACTTGCCATTCCAACAGCATGGCCTTCAGCAATGCCGACGTCAAACACGCGCTTGGGATTGGCTTTTTGGAACGGGCGCAGACCGGTACCATCGACCATTGCAGCAGAGATAGCACAGATACGATCATCTTGCTTTGCTTCATATTCGAAGGCATGGGTAAATGCCTGAGTATAGGTAAGTACCTCAGAAGACTTCTTCGTTGACTTACCCGTTTCAATATCGTAAGGCCCCACCCCATGAAAGCGCGACGGGTCCATTTCCGCAGGCGCATACCCTGCGCCTTTTTTCGTAATGACATGTACCAATACCGGTGCATTGGCATCAAGTGCTTTTTGGATGGTATCCTTCAGCTCAGTAATGTTGTGGCCATCAACCGGAGGAGTGCAAACGATCCCAAGCTGCTCGAAAAGCATGGTATCGGGTACCACAAACTGCTTTAAAGAATCCTTTGCAGAACGTCCCAACTTAACCATGGCTTTGCCCGCGGGACCCAAGGAGTTCTCCATAAAGTCTTGCATGGAATCGCGGCCTTTGCGGTAATTGTTTGAAACGCGCAAGTTGCCCAAATGCTTTGCTAACGCTCCAACATTGCGCGCGATAGACATCTCATTGTCATTCAAAATAATGACCATTGGAGTTTGACGCTGACCCACGTCGTTGAGACATTCAAAAGCCATACCGCCTGCTATGGAAGCATCACCAATCAGGGTGACAATCTTTTCATCCGAGCCACGCAAATCGCGTGCACGCGCCAAACCGCATGCCACTGAAAGCGAATCTGAAGCATGACCAGAGGGATGGACATCATGAGGATTGCTCATCGGCTTCGGAAAACCGGAAAGACCCTTATACTGACGCAGCGTAGCGAATTGATTCAGTCGCCCGGTAATGAGCATATGGGCATAGGATTGATGCCCTACATCAAAAAGGAACCTGTCATGCGGAGAATTGATGAGTGAGTGCACCGCAAGGATGATCTCAACAGCACCCAAGCTTGATGCCACATGTCCGCCATTTTTAGATGTGACCTGAATGATTTCATCGCGAATTTCCTGCGCAAGAATACCCAACTCTTCGTCGGTAAGCAATTTCAGCTTGTCAGGCGCATCTATAGAATCAAGAATGCGTGCCATGCACACACCTCCTTTACGCCTCTGGCTTGGCAACTACTTGCGCCAGATTATCGCGGGACACACCAGCAACGGCCTGCGAAGCATCTGTGGGTTGCTCAACTTCCCTTGTCTGTGAAGCTTCCGTACGCTGCGCTGAATGAGATGCAGCCGTCGTGTCATCTGCGCCCTGCATATGAGCGTCTTCAGAATGCTTTGCGTCTTGTGCATCCTGAGCCGTAATATCCTGTTCCATAATACGGGAAGCGGCAAGACCAATGCCTACCGCTTCCTCGTAAAGATCTAATGCTTCATCCAACGGCAGCGAATCGTCACTGACCAGAGAAACAATTTCGTCTAAACGAGTTTTCAGATCCTCGAAAGACTGTCCATCGTCTGTGGGCATTTATGCTTGCTCCTCTTCAAGCTGGGCTGCAATGCGGCCTAAAATACCGTTGATAAAGCGAGGGGAATCTTCTCCACCAAATTCCTTGGCTAGATTCACCGCTTCGTTAATGGACACCGAAATCGGAACACTATCCACATAGCACATCTCACCGGCAGCCAAACGAAGCAACGAACGGTCAACCACGGGCATGCGATCAAGAGTCCAGTTTTCGCTGGCGGCAACAATGCGCTTATCTATTTCGTCCAGATGCTCTTTACAGCAGTCCAGAAGGGTAAATACATAATCATCCAGCCCCTGGGTTTCAGGTACCAGACGTTTCTCATCAATAAGAGAACGCGGCGTCGTATCAAGAATGTCTGCCTGATAGAGCAATTGCAGAGCGTTTTTACGCGCAAGGACGCGTTCTTCATGCTGAGTAGCTTTTGACATGGAAATGGAAACCTAATCTTGGAAATGAATACCGTCAACCTTGATGTCCACGCGAGACACCTTTAAGCCCACCTGGGAAAGTATCGCATCAGCCACCGCTTCACGAACCTGGCTTGCTATCTCATCAAGGGAATAGCCAGACAGTATGCGAATGGTAACCTCAACCTGCACCGTGTCATCATCATCCACTGTGACAACAACGCCCTGCGTTGACTGCTTGAAGGCTAGAAGCGAGCGAATGCCAGAAGGAGCAGCGCCCACGGAATCTACGCCGGGAACGTCACGTACCGCAAGAATGACAATAGTTTCTATAACGCCAGGAGCGATTGCCATTCCATCAGTATTAATATCCGACATCTTATTCATCACCACCCATTCCCATTTCGGTTTCGATGAAATCAGTATAGACCCTACCTTCCTTAAAGGCTTCAACATCTAACACCTTTTGATGGAATGGAAGGGTGGTCTTAATGCCTTCGATAGTGAATTCAGCCAAAGCGCGCTTACCGCGAGCAATGCACTCATCGCGATCGTTGCCCCATACGATAAGCTTTGCAACCATGGAATCATAATACGGCGAAATGCGAGCACCTTCGCGAATATACGTTTCCACACGAACACCTGGACCACCCGGCACATCAAAGCGAGTGATGTTGCCCGGACAGGGGCGAAAATCATGGTCAGGATCTTCGGCATTGATACGAAATTCCATCGCATGTCCATTAGGCGTAAACGGAACCCTATCCATACAAGAAATGGGTTCCCCTGCCGCAATACGCAGCTGTTCTTTGATGATATCCGTACCCGTGATGCACTCAGATACAGGATGCTCCACCTGAACACGCGTGTTCATTTCCATGAAGTAGAACTTGCCATCATGGTCCAGCAAAAACTCAATCGTACCGGCATTTTCGTAGTTAGTAGCGCGCAGCGCCTTAACCGCAGCTACCCCCATCGCACGACGCAGTTCATCATCAAGTGCGGGAGATGGAGCTTCTTCAAGCAGCTTCTGATGACGACGCTGAACCGAACAGTCGCGCTCACATAGAGAAATCCGGTTGCCAAACTTGTCAGCCAGCACCTGAATTTCGACGTGACGCGGATGCAATACCAACTTTTCCAGGTACACATCGCCGTTACCAAACGCAGCCTGAGCTTCGCTCTTTGCGGCCATGAATTCCTTTTCCAAATCGGCAGGATCATGCACTTCGCGCATACCCTTACCGCCGCCGCCAGCAGATGCCTTAACTAACACAGGATAGCCCACCGCTTCAGCGAACTTGCGAGCTTCGTCCACCGACTCAATCACACCATCAGAACCCGGAACGGTAGGAACACCGCAGGCCTTCATGGTTTCACGAGCCTGAGACTTATTACCCATCGATTCGATGCACTCAGGCGAAGGGCCAATAAATACAATATCGTTATCGGCACAAGCGCGAGCAAAGTCTGCATTTTCTGCCAAGAAACCATAGCCGGGATGAATCGCTTCAGCACCGGTATTGATGGCTGCCGCAATGATGGACGACATAACCAAATAGCTCTTGTTAGCCGGAGCAGGACCAATGCATACCTTTTCGTCGGCATACTGAACAGGATAGGTGTCAGCATCCTCAGTCGAATACACGGCTACCGTCTGGATCCCCATCTCCTTGCAAGCCCGCATAATACGCAGCGCAACTTCGCCACGGTTTGCGATTAAAACCTTCTTAAACATAGTTTATGCACTCTCCGGACCGATGGCATCATGGCTTACATGGGGCTCAATATAGAACAGAGGCGTACCGAATTCGACAGGAGATGCATCTTCCAGGCAAACCTCGCGAACGATACCCATTTCATCAGCCGTAATTTCGTTCATCAGCTTCATAGCTTCAACGATGCACAGGGTCTGGTTAGCAGTTACTTCGTCACCCACCTTAACGAACGGCGGCTCTCCCGGTGCAGGAGCTACGTAGAAGGTACCTACCATAGGAGCCTTGACGCAGTGCCAGTTAGCAGGACGGGAATTGTTAGCAGCCGGAGCAGCTTCGCTCTGAGGTGCAGGAACAGAAGCGGCACTCGCCGTTGGAGCAGCAGCTGGAGCAGCTACACCGGCAGCAGGAGTAGAAGCTACTGCAGAAGGCATACGTACCGCAATACGAGCGCCCTCTTCTTCAACTACAATTTCGCCAACGCCGCTTTCTTCAGCAACGCGTACGAGTTCACGAATCTGATTGATATCCACGTAATCGTCCTCCTTGGTCATGCTCGATTCCTGCTCAAGAAGGAAATCGACCTTTTCAGATGTACGGTGTTTACTCAAATAAGTACGCGCTTCGTTCGGGAACAGCGCATACATCAAAACGTCTTCTTCAGACTTAGCCAAATCGCCAATTTCTTCTTTAAGCTCGTCATAGGTGGTGGTTACCAGAGAGCCAGGAGCTACATCCGGTGGCAGAACCTTGTCAGTGTCATCCCCTACAACCTTTTTGACGATTTCAGGATTCATAGGACCGGGCGCCTTGCCATAGTAGCCACAGATGTAATCCTTCATTTCCTTGGATACAACACTCCAGCGCTTACCGGTCAAAACATTGAATACCGCCTGGGTGCCAACAATCTGAGACAGCGGGGTTACCAAAGGAGGATAGCCAACCTCAGCACGAACAACTGGAATTTCAGCCATAACTTCATCAAGGCGATCAAGCGCATTTTGAATTTCTAACTGAGACATAAGGTTGGACATCATGCCACCAGGAACCTGATGAGAATACACCTTCATATGAGTCAGAGAAGAAACGCCGCGCTTATAATGACCGCGCTTGCGAACTTCTTCCCAGTACTCAGAAATTTCGAAGAGCAAGTCCAGATCAAGCTTGGTGTCATAGCGGCTTTCAGCAAGAGCAGCTACGATCATTTCAACCGCAGGATGAGAGTTGCCAAAGGCTAAAGGCGCACTGGCTGTGTCAGCAATCGTAGCGCCTGCTTCAGCAGCCTTAATGATATTTGCTGGAGCCATGCCGCCAACATAGTGACAGTGGACATGAATAGGCAGACCAATTTCAGCATTAAATGCCTTCACCATGCGCTCGGTGCGAAATGGCGTAAGCATACCTGCCATATCTTTGATGCAAATGGAATCTGCACCTAAATCTTTGAGCTGTTGACCGTACTCCAAAAAGCTATCCAGCGTATGTACTGGCGACATGGTGTAAGAAATTGCGCCTTCAAACCATCCGCCACAATCCTTAATAGCTTCAGCACTGTCAACAATGTTACGAATATCGTTCAACGCATCAAACACGCGGAATACATCGACGCCATTGCGATGAGCAGCTGCATAAAAACGATGTACGATGTCCTTGGAATAATGCTTATAACCCACCAGGTTCTGGCCACGAGAAAGCATCGCAAGGCGAGTATTCGGGGTCTTGGCCTTAATGGAGCGCAAACGCTCCCAAGGATTTTCGTCAAGGAAGCGCAAACAGGTATCGAAAGTAGCGCCACCCCAAGCCTCAATCGCCCAATAACCTACGCGATCCATCTTAGGCAAAATCGGCAGCATATCACCGATAGACATACGGGTAGCCCACAGGCTCTGCTGTCCATCACGAATGGTGGTATCCATGATTTGAAGCTTTCCCAAGTGTTTCGCACCTCCTTATGCTTATCAAGGTACGTCTCTTATTTGACGCACGAAATCAATCAACGGCTAATTATAAAGCACGAGGCGCTCATAGCGCCCCCTGCCCTGTGTATTTATCGGTAATGAAACAAAAGTTACAAAGGTTGTTTGATACTCACCTAACGCAACCGTTATCTTTTTTACCCTTTCAAAACCGCCCTGATCCGGACGATGTTCTCCTGCCTTACAAAAAGTAAAGCGTATACGTACCTACACGCGCTTAATAAAGCGACCGTCACGGGTGTCAATTTGCAAAATGTCGCCAATTTCAACAAAGGTAGGAACCTGAATGGTTACGCCCGTTTCCAGTGTTGCCGGCTTGGTGGTATTGGTGGCAGTATCACCCTTAAAGCCCGGTTCTGTATCAGTAACCTCAAGGTCAACAAACATCTGAGGCTCAATGCTGATCAGTTCATCACCGGCATACATAAGCGTCGCTTCATCGTTTTCCTTCAGCCAGTTAGCTGCATCGCCTACGGTTTCAGCTGGGATAGAAAGCTGCTCATAGGTATTCATATCCATGAAGTTGAAATCAGCGCCATCGCTGTAGAGGAACTGCATCTTTTTAGTCTCGAGACGCACAGAATCGAACTTGGTGCCAGAATTAAAGGTGTAGTCGACGACACGACCAGTCTTGATGTCGCGAAGCTTGGTGCGTACAAAAGCACCGCCCTTGCCCGGCTTCACATGCTGAAATTCAACGATCGTGCACAGCTTGCCGTTATATTCAATGCACATGCCATTACGAAAATCTGCTGTTGAGATTGCCACGATGACTCCTTTGAGACAAATTGGTTTATTGGTTTTTAAGCTAGTCGTCAATTATAACCATGTTGTGAGTGCTTTGGGTGAAAACGTTATACCCTGTATTCGTTACCACCCCAAAATCTTCAAGACGCATGCCGAATTGCCCCGGAATATAGATTCCCGGTTCAACCGTCACCACATTGCCAGCACACAGTGGCTTCTTATTGCGAGGCGAAAGCGTGGGAGACTCATGAATATCCAGACCCACACTGTGGCCTAAGGCATGGCCCATACGTCCTGCAAACCCGCCCTGGGCAAGCAGCTCTTCGGCATGCTCATGCACCTCATTTGCACCAACACCTGCCCTGATCATTGCTTCACATGATTCATTGACACCACGAAGGGTATCCCATGCCTTTTGCGCCAGTTCAGAGGGCTTGCCCATAAATACCGTACGGGTCATATCAGAACAGTACCCTGCCAGTTTGGCACCAAAGTCCATGACCACCGCATCGCCTGCGGAAAGCTTTGTGTCTCCTGGAATGGCATGAGGAGACGAAGCATGAGCGCCACTAGCTACAATAGTGTCGAACGCCAAACCTTCAGCGCCCAGTTCAAACAGGTAGTTATCCAGCTGAAGCTGCACCTCGCGTTCGGTCATACCTACCTTCATAAATTTGATGATACGCGCAAACGCTTCGTCAGTTATAGCCTGCGCTTTTTTTATTGTGGCAATCTCAAAAGCATCTTTTGTTTGACGCAACCCTTCAATGAAATCGCTCAGTTCAACAAACGATGTCGCCACACCATCATGCTTTGCGCCTGCACACTTCTCAAGACTGCGATATTCAGCAAGAGACAGGGTAGTTTCAATACCAATGGTGAACACCTCGCAATCACCTAAATCAACACGCTGATCCCGCCTCTCAGCTTCATCAAACAGTCGTTCTACCTGCTTAAAAAGCCAATGCGTATGATCGTTACGCTCTGTATCAATCACAATTTCACTTCCACGCGCTTCGCGCTCAAGCGCTTCTCCATAGCGTGAATCGCTGTGCATAAGGACGCGTTTTTGGGTGATTAACAAAGCATGTGCCGGTTCAGTATCAAACACCTTTTCAAATCCGGTTATCCACGCGATGTTTGAGAGATTGCGAACATAAAGCGCCACCAGGCCCTTGTCTTTCATGCCTTGGCGAACGCGCACTAAACGATCTGGATTATGTGCCACTTAAAAGAACTTCCTTCCAAGATGTATCGATATGCTTTCAAGCTTTAGCTATGTGTATAAGTTTTGCCGGGGTATAAACCTGTACAGCTTTTAGCCGTGTGTATAACCTTCCAAGCTGCGTGCTATACCCTGATCAACCGCGTCAGAGACTCTTGAGCCATGCCTCCAAATAGCGCCTCAGCGTTGGCTCATCAATATAGCGCTCATCCACCACGCCGCACCCTGAAGGAAGAGCAAAGCGAATCAAGGTGGCTGAATCATTGGTCAAACACAAAGCACTGCGCTTCATTTCTGCGAGCAGATCGTCAACTGTTGCGGTGCAAGACAGGTGTTCCAGATTGCTTATAGATAACAAGTCATCGAGCTCCTGCAAAAGCGATACCTGCCCCCCTGCCAAACCTGCCGCCAAGCGAACATCAAAACGCATACCCTGCGCCAGAGCTTGAGCCTTCGTGCAGGTGGTTTCGGGACAATTGATAAGCGCTTGTGCAAGGGGCTCACCAAAAATAAGCTCTGATTCTTCGCCTGGAGTACGCCGCGCCTGATATTTTACGCAGCGATCGAGCACTTCTAAGATAAGCACTATATCGTGAGACAGAATACGCTGAGCATAATGACCCAGCCAGAAGAAAAACCCTTCAGAATCAAGAATGGAAAGTTTCACGACCTCGGTAAGGCCTGATTCCCATGAAGGTTCGGGTAATGTTTTCAACACGTCGGTGTCCATCAATACTTTAACCGGAGAAGATGCTATAGCCACTACCCCACGATAGGTTTCCAGATCAATAGACACACGCCCCGCTAAACTGGTTTGCACCATGGCATGCAGTGTGGTGGGGATATACACCACCGCAATACCCTGCTTATAGGTGCTCGCCACAAAACCTGCAACATCACAGACTACCGAACCGCCCAGAGCAACTATTGCGGAACGCTCAGTAAGCGAACAATCCGCCATACCAGACCAGACCTCTACAATACAATCGGTCGAGCGAGCCTGATTACCTGTCGGCAGCTGAATGGAAGACACCTTAAAGCCTGCTTCAGCAAGCGAATCTTGCACCATAGGAAGATAAAGCGATGCCACCTGGGCATCGCTTATCACGAGAACCTGATCATACGACTGCATAGCCGCAAGCTCGTTTCCAACCGCACGCAGGGAACCCCCTTCCATCACCACATCAAAGGGTTCCTGGTTGAGAGGAGAAACCTGAATGCGAGCCATACGAACCTTCCTTTAAAACATAACAAGAAGACTATTAACCGAGTGATGCTTCCTGTTCACGATCAATCATAATGCCATTATCCAGCAAAATGGAAACCACTTCTTCAGCGACTTCGCGGATTGACCTGCCTTCAGTGTTCACTTCTACATCACAGGCAGCTTCATATTGAGGAGCGCGCACAACGATGGTCTTGCGAGCGGTTTCCAAATCCTTAAACATCGGACGCGATTCGGTATTAGGAATACGCGCTGCTGCAGCATCTGCAGAAACTTTGAGATACACGACAAAACCCGCATCCTTCATGATCTGCGCGTTTTCAGGGTGCTTTGTTACCACACCTCCGCCGCAGCCAATCAGACGCGGAGAGCGCGAAGCCAGATCGCGCAAGACGTCTGTTTCAATGTCGCGAAATACCTCTTCGCCATCTTCGGCAAAGATATCAGCAACGATGCGGTCCTCACGCAATTCCAAGTATTCATCAGCATCGATAGATGCCACACCACAAGTAACAGCAATTTGCTGAGAAATACTTGTTTTACCTGCACCCATAAAACCAATGAAGAATACTGGCTTCGTCAAAATATACCTACCATGATGTTTGGGGGTCATTGTTATAGGTCACTCCTCGAGGAAAAATCTGCTTCATACCTTGTGCTTGAAACTACTTCACATCTTGTGCTTAGCATCTAACGAGACATCGTCTTGATGCGCTCTTTAAAATTGGCAATGTTTTGCTTGATGTCGGTCATGTTGTCACAACCAAACTTTTTCATATATGCCTCTGCTAGAACCAGCGCCACTTCGGATTCGCCCACTACCGCAGCAGCAGGAACCGCACAGGTATCGCTACGCTCCTTGGAAGCCTTTTCAACTTCAAGCGTGTCCAAGTTGATGGTGTCAAGCGGAGTTGTAAGCGTTGCGATAGGCTTCATACCAACCGTAATAACAAGCGGCTGCCCTGTGGTCATACCACCTTCAAGACCACCTGCGTTATTGGAGCCACGCACGAAACCAGCCTTTTCATCTAGCAAAATTTCATCGTGCACCTGGCTACCCGGACGACGCGTTGCTTCAAAGCCAAGACCAAACTCAACGCCTTTCATGGCAGGAATTGAAAACAGAGCCCCACCCAGTTGAGATGTTAAACGATCATGAGGATTCTCATACCCGCCCAAGGTAGGCAGCAGACCCGTAACCACGATACGAAACGTTCCACCAAGCGAATCGCCGGCATCCTTTGCTGCATCAATAGCGTCCATCAT
>UQDJ01000024.1 GCA_900539675.1 uncultured Coriobacteriaceae bacterium
ATAAGTGGTTCCAATATTTCACCGAAGATGAGCCGGAGTTTTTAGCAGTGTTCATAAGATTCGATGCCAACTCGTTAGCTAGATTAAATTGAGGTAAAACTCTTTTCGTCAATTTAAACCATGAAAAAGATATCCAAAACCCCTGGTAAAATATGCTTAACAATCCTGAAGTTATATTTCCGAGGTAGTGCACAATGAACCTGGCACAATTGAGATACTTTACTGTTTTAGCCGAAACTGAACACTATCGAAAAGCTTCCGAACGTCTCTTTATTTCGCAACCAGCCCTTTCTAATTCAATCACCAGTCTTGAATGTGAACTAGGTACACCCCTCTTTGAGCGCAAAGGTCGAAACATTCAACTTACCGATGCCGGGCTTCATTTCTATCACGTTGCACAGTCTGCTCTGACGACTCTTGATCGGGGAATTGAAGACATTAAAGAATACCGCCTAAAGCGTGATGGATTTATTCGTATAGGAACAGTTGAATCCATACAGAGAAATGAGCTGCCTAAATTGTTATCCAGCTTTAAGGCGCATACTCATAAATCAATCATGTTTAATGTCATTAGGTGCAACACTTACGAGGCAATTCATAAGCTTCGTGAGGGCAGTATAGACATTGCTTTCTGTGGCAGACTTCCATCCCTGCCAGACGTCACTTTTATTCCATTCTTAACCCAAGAAACTGTTGTAACTCTCAATAAGGCCAGTAAATTAGCACAAAAAGAATCTGTGTCCCTAGAAGATCTAAAAGAATACCGCCTAGCGTCTTATCGCGATCACTCGTATATGTATGCGGTGTACAAGCGGGTATTGAAGCATTTTGGCTTAGCCTTTACGCAAAGTTTTGACGATGAAATCAGTGCTTCGACCATGGTTTCGATAGATCAAGATGTTGTAGCTATCAACCTTGAAACAACCGATGATATCTCGTTTACGTATGCTACGCTGCGAAAAATTAAGGAGCTACCTGGTCCTTTCCATTTAGTGGCCTGTGCATACCTTAATCAAACCCACAACGACATCATTAACGAGTTCGCCAATTACGTTGAACAATACAGCAATCTTAAGGAGCCCCTATCTTTACTGTAGCGAGTTTATTTTTACCAATAACAAACCGTTTCATTCTACTTATCATCTCTTCACTTTTTGAAATTTGTTCCCTACTCCATTCCTTTCTACTCTAGATAATGGAGATCTATTCAACAGAAGTGCACGCACCTATGTAGGCTGTTGAAAGCATTCTTCATCAAACTTTAGGGAGTAAGGAGATGAGAGATGACTTCAGAAGCAGAAATAACCGCTCGATCGGAGCGGCTTGACGAAGCCGATATGACAGCTCTAGCAAAAACATTGCATGGCATAGGGCTTCGTCTTGACAGGCTTCCTATTGGAGGCTGGCACTGGAAGCTACTTTGGCTTGTCGGTGGTGCCATGTTTCTTGATAATCTCGATATGTACATAGGCGGGGGATTGATCGCCTCCCTTTTAGCGGATGGATGGTCAACCGTTGAGCTGAACAGTTGGTTTCAGACGATAACAATGACCGGCTATCTTATCGGTGCTTTAATTTCGGGTGTTGTAGGGGATCACCTTGGCAGGCGCAAAGCGCTCTTGCTCTTCATTGCAATTTTTATTGGTTCCACTTTCATCGCAGGCCTTTCGCCTTCAATGGTTATTCTGATTGCGTGCCGCGGCCTAATGGGTATTGGCCTGGGAGCTTTCATTCCATGCGGATATGGACCGTTCGGTGAATACATTCCACCCCACAAGCGAAGCAAATACTCAGGCTATATCGGCCTTATTGCTAATTTTTCTCCTCCTCTAGGAGCAGCTTTAACTATGCTGGTAATTCCTATGTTTGGTTGGCGTACCATCTTTTTTGGAATTACCGTCCTAGGCATTATTGTATGGATTCTCATTTTCAAGTTCATGCCTGAGTCTCCTCGTTGGCTTGCCTCAAAAGGTCGTAACGACGAAGCTGACGCCATCGTCTCAGCGGCAGAAAAAAGCTTTACAGATAAAGGCATCAAGCTTCCAGAAATTACTCAAGAGCAAATCGATAAGCTCAAAGCGGAGCTTGATAAAGAACCTGTACAGTTACCATATCGTGCCCTATTTACAAAGCGCATGATTAAACGCACCATCACAGCATCGGCCGCTTTAATGGCTATGAACTTGATTGTGTACACCATTACCACTTGGACGCCAACAATTTTTGTTATGCGTGGTATGGATACACAATACTCCATCTTCATCACGTTTATCATGCTGCTTGGAGCGCCATTTGGCATTTTCTTACTGTCTGTATTTGGTAATAAACATCCTCGTAAAGCGGGTATGATTGTTTGTCTGCTATTACTTGCAGTAGCGGGTTATATTTGGTCGCTACAAACCAATGTTGCCGTCATTATGGCATCGGGCTTCGTGATGTGCACAATCACTTATTACTATTCGCTTTTAGCCTGCTCGGTATATTTAGGCGAAGCTTTCCCAACTGAAATTCGTCTTCGCGGTTCGGGATTTGCCAATGCTATGGGCAGAATCGCATCTATCTCTACACCAAGCGTCGTAGCATTTTTCCTGCAGTCTTCCGGCGTTGTCTCTGTTTACATATTTGTCGGCATTTGTATGGTTATATTGCCATCATCATTGGCGTCTGCGGCACTGAAACTCGCAACCGTTCCCTTGAAGACATCAATGACTCGGTAGTCACAAAGGATTAATCAGAAAAGTCAACCGATGGCTGAAAACTCTTTTGCAGATCCAGTCATCGGTTGACCAATGGTACCCGTAGTTTTTCTATCTCTGTATTCATCAAGAATGCGGCCCATAACTAGGCTGCAGCACGCTTTTAGGTAATGGGTCTCCTTCGTATTGAAGCACTGCAGCGTTATCTATAAGCGAACTAATTTCGTCATCACTATACCCATGATCTTTCAGAATTGCCGTCGTGTCATAACCGATAGGTTTTGATCGGTACAACACCGGTTCACCAATGCTTTTTAGACGGATAGGTGATGTAGTTACTACATATTCGTTATTTGGGCCATAACCTTGCTTTTCGTAAACAATTCTACGAAGTTGGTCGTTATCATATGCCTCTTCGTCACGAAGAACATCCTTAACGGACTGTATTTTTTCAAAAGGAATGTCATTTTCTCTAAACATCTGCTCGAGTTCGGAAAATGTAAACCTTTTGCAAGCATGGTGAATTTGAGCAACCACCTCAACATATTTACCGTTTTCTGCCAGTGCCTCTAACGTATTGTATTCTGGATCGGTATAGTATTTCGCATCGACACCAATTACGTCAAAGACAAGTTTGCAGTACTTGTTATAATTGCCAAAGCAGATAAGAAACCAAATACCATCAGCGGAAATATACAAGTTGTTGGTAGGACACTTTGCTTTCATGCGATCTTTTGGATAATCACATCCTTGTTGCTGGGCAATAATTGCGGAGCTCATTCCCCATGTGCCCACATGGTACAAGCTGGTTGTCACCTTATCTCCATCACCTGTTTTAAGAGCATTGCTGTAAGCAGCCATAACACCACCAAAAAGGGCGAGCGCTGTATTCCAATCCCCGAAAGCTATCGGTGGGTTCCCTGGTTCAAAGTGTTCATTAGCCTGGGGGATCGAATTAGCAAATCCTGATCGTGCTCCATATGAAGTGGCGTCAAACCCTTTTGCATCTTTCATGGGGCCATATTCGCCATATCCTCGACTTTGGCCCCAAACTAACCGTGGGAATAGCTGATGTAGTGATTCATAATCTAAACCCAACCTTTTGAGAGCACCATCACGCAGCGACGTTACAAATATATCTGCCTCTTCAAGAAGCTTTAACATAACTTCATGTCCCTGAGTAGTTTTCAGGTCAATAGCTATCCAATGCTTATTAAAAGATCCATGATCAAAAGCAACATCATCAAATTCGGTTTTGAACTTCATGCCCCAAGCCAATCCTTGGGTACGCTGTTCATCGCCCGTAAATGGTTCAACTTTAATTACATATGCACCCAATTCTCCCATTATTCTGGTGCATGCTGGGGCTATACCATATTGTGTAAGGTCAATGACCTTAACACCTTGCAACCCATTCATGTCTTTCCTTTCACGCATGATTCCGGAAATTGTCGAAGATGAATCAAACGTAAAAAGAATATCTGTACAGTTAGAATATCTGGGATAAGTAAGTATGAGCCGTTGATAATTTCTTTATCTATAAAGATTTCTTTGCCTTCGCAATTGCGACTTTGTAAGCCATATCAAAAGTCACCAATCGCCGAAAGGCAAAATGGACTACTCTGCTTTTCTTTCGCAATAAAGCTTATCGATGTGAGATATTACGATTGCTCCATTCTGGTTGCGCGTAATTGCTTTAAAGACTAGTACGCCAAATTTTTCATTTTTGATTTGCTTATCTACCAGTTCGAATTCGCTATGTATTACGTCACCAGGATAAATCACATCACCATACCGAACGTCGTCATATCCATAGTGAAATGTCGCAACTCCTTCAGGGCTAATACTCTGAGCAAAAAAACCGTCTATCACATTGAGGGCTAGTGAATATGGAACGCTGATCGAGCGCAACTCTGGAATATGTTCACAGTAGATTGGATCGGAATGGATACGCGCACATAAACTTGTACATGCAGAGTACATGCGAATATCGGCCATTTCTATTTTTCTCGCATGTGTTGTAACGGTTTCCCCAATTGAAAAATCTTCAAAATAGCGAGTTATTCCCATGATGTTACTTCCCCTCTTTTTCAACAAGAAAGTACTGTCTTGCAAATACAACAGGCTTTTTTTGCTGATTGCATACAGTTGCATCTGCTACAACACGACCAAAACGATCGTTGAGGCTACATAGATCAGAGATAATAAAAGTCGTGTTAATAACGTCGTTGATATAAATCGGCTTAATAAATCTAATTTTCTCATAGCCATTAGGAATAACTACGACTTCGTCCCCAGGGCAAGCCCAGCTGTAAAAGCATGCATCAATGTAGCCCAAGACTATCGATCCCTGAACAATAGGGAAACCTACATCGGGGCGACTAGCGCAGTAATTAGGATCCATATGGAGCGGATGGCTTCCTCCGATAACCCCAATCGATAATCGCGTATCGGCTTCAGTCATTTGTCTGCCACCACATTCGATAGTTTCTCCCAAAGAGAAGTCATCGAAGTATTTATGATACATGTCTTTCATAAATCCTCCTTTTGCCTTGAACTTGATAAAGAAATCTTTTACCAACTCCCCTAAAACCGCAAAGCAACTGCTCATAACATGAGCCTTGCAAAACCTAACCATTGGAGTAAATTAAAATA
Organism: uncultured Coriobacteriaceae bacterium; assembly: GCA_900539675.1. Lineage (GTDB taxonomy): Bacteria > Actinomycetota > Coriobacteriia > Coriobacteriales > Eggerthellaceae > Anaerotardibacter. Next base: position 5,352 of record UQDJ01000024.1, read on the forward strand.
GTTTGGACAGTAGAGCTATTGAGGAGGGCAATTGCTCTATGAACATGCAATATCTTTCCTATTTTGTTGAGTTAGCACATTCTGGCTCTTATACTTCAGCAGCAAAAAAATTGTATGTAACTCAGCCAAGTCTTACCTACGGAATTAAAGCTCTTGAACAAGAACTAGGCTGCAAGCTTGTTGAGGCATCAAAAAAAGGAATTGTGCTGACTAAATTTGGCAAGGCATATCTCTCTTACGCCCAATCTGCCATGACTTCTCTTGATAAAGGCCAAGAAACAGTAAGCGCAATCTTGAGAGGAAGCGACCAAATAAACATTGCGGTCACTCAACCAATGAGCGTGACGCAAGTTCCAGAAATTTTAAGCCGATTCTCTAAATCTGAAAATGGAAAGAATATCACTTATGACTTTCAGCTAACAAGTGCCTCGCAAGGAGCAGCCATGGTAGCCGATGGTAGGGCTGACATCGGCTTTGTTGGAAAAGAAAGCATTCGTCTTTACGATAATCTACGTTACTGTCCATTAGCATACGATCGACTTTATATCATTACGTCCGCTAATCATGGATTAGCTCTGCGAAACAAAGTCACCCTAAAAGATTTGTTTAATTACCCTTATATCGGATGGAGCGAACAAACAGGTCTGCACGACATTCTCAAAGAAGCTTTTGAGCAAGAGGTCGGCGCTCAGCCACTAGCTCGCGTCGAAGTAGCGGATAGTTATATTGCTGCTGGGATGGTTGCAGCAGGATTTGGTGTTGCAGTATGCCCAGAAATTCCGTACATGAGTTATTTGAACATAAAGAAAATCAATCCGCACGGCAAACGCTGGATCAGGCCTTTTGGATTGATCTATAAAAATGAATCCCGTCAGATTCCCATTATCAAGAACTTCATTTCGTTCGCTGAACAGCATATAAAAGATCCTGTGTTTGTATATGCTCACGTAAAATGGGACAGCTAAAAACTCTCTATAGCAATAAAAGATCTCAAAACCATTCTCTCACATACCAAATAAAAGACCCGATACACTTTATCGCGTCGAAGATGATTTCAATCTGCGTTGTCCGATCAAAGCATGATTCCGGGTCCAACCACTTTAGTTATTAATGTGAGAGGAATAATCATGGAATTATCGAAACGGCCCAAGGGCGAGATAAAGACCCAAAAAATGACCTATAAGCATGTTTTAACTTTTATTACGTGTGCATTGGCCATTACGGGTCCAGCCGCGATTACTTACAGCTGTGCCGGCATGAACTATCAAGGTGTGGCAAACTATTTGCAAGTGCCAGTTTCAAGCGTCGCTTTTTATATGACCTTAGTGTATTTAAGTATTGCTATTTTTGCCGCTCCCCTCGGCAATATTATGGAGAAATACAACCAACGTGTCGTTGTTACAGTATGCGCATGCATGGTTGGTGGCGCCGAACTGGCAATGTCTCAATTTACAGCTTTATGGATGTGGTATGTTGCAGGCGTAATTCAGGGTATTGGCATAACGTGTGTGCAGTGGCTATTAGTAACAGGCTGCATTAATAAGTGGTTTAAAAAAGGTGCAGGTTTAGCATTAGGCCTTTGCATGGCTGGAACAGGTCTTGGCGGCGTAGTTTTTAATCTGGTTGGTCAAACCGTTCTTGCGGGTGATGTTTCTCACTGGCGTACCTGCTATATCGTATATGGCATCTGCATATTAGCGCTTTCCATTCCCTTTACTTCATTGTGTTTTCGTCGATCCCCTCAAGAATGGGGTGTGCTTCCTTATGGTGAGGCGATCAACGAAAGTGACAGAGTTACAGAATATAATGGCAGCAAACTCCCTGGTATGGATTACAAAGACGCCCTGCGTAAACCCTATTTCTGGATGTTGATGGTAGCAGGCGGTTTAATGAACTGCATGGGCATCATGCCTCAGCTATTCACTACATACACTCAGTGGCTTGCATATGTTGGCTTTGCCGGTCCTATTATTGCTCTGTTGGCATTATTCGGAACCTTGGAAGCTTTCACTCAGGGCGGACAGGCAGCTGGTAAAGTTATTATTGGTGCGGTTGAATCACGCAGCATCCCGGCAGCAATCATCCTGGCTGGTATCGGAGGAATTAGCGGCCTGTACCTTATTTGGTTCGGTGGCATGTCTGGCATTCTCAACTGCATGTGGGCCGGTGGCGTAGTTTACGGATTAGTTTATGGATTAGTACCTACTCTGCATCCGTACTTAATTCGCGTTCTTTTTGGACAAAAAGACTATGAAAAGATCTTTTCCCGCCAGCTTATCGTAACGCAGCTTATTGGAGCATTTGCAGCATCTGGCTGGGCCTTGGTATATGAAACATTCACCTGGAATGGTTACTTCATCTTGGGCATTATCATTATTATTGTTGAGCTAGTCATTGCTTGGATCGCAGCAAAAATTGGCTTTAAGGACACAAAACATGCCTACGATCCTCAACGAAAGGAACCTATACCGAACCATGACGCCGAAAACTCTACTACTCCTGCATCGGTTTAGTCTCTAGTTCTTGATCGGTCTTCTCGCTAAGCGCCTGGAGATAGCAATCTCCAGGCGCTTAGCATTCTTTAATGGCGCTATTCAATTGTAGTCGGTAACTTCTAAACATCTACGTGCTGAACTTTAACCAAATTATCTGCTTCTTAGGTCCAGTACTGCTTTTGGCTTATTTGCCAAATTCCTTGATTTCTGCCGCTATCTGCTCTTATTCGATCAAAACAGTCTTCCACCATGTACGTACCTCATCTTCAGAAAGCACACGATTTTCTAGTTCATAAGAGGTTCATAGTATTTCTTAAGAGCGGTTGCATTGTCTGTCTCTAGCGAGATTATTCTGATTTTCTCATCAGGAACGTCAAAAAAGTGAAGCTACCCTTTACTTCAATGGCTCGATTCGCTCGACACTATCAAGAATTCATACATAACTGCCCCTTTCAAGCATTGCATCCATACTGGATGTTTCAAGATGCTCTTTTGTAAAGGAAGCGATAACAGCAATAGACAAACACAAGGGATCTATGTCCTTTTTTCAGTACAAGCATTTACTAAAGCAGTACGCGAAGACCAGATGCTAGAATGGCTACCCTCGACATAATTCGCCATCAGTAACACACCAGAAAGATCTCAAATGACCAAACAACGCATCAGCTTCGTATCCCTTGTTACTACGTTCGCGCTTGTCTTTGCACTGCTAACTGGTTGCTCATCCACCAACGAGCAAACTATAGATACCGTCTCTTCTGCACCAACACCGGCACCGATACCGACTTCAACTGAAGAAGTACAGCCAACAAGTACTGATTTATCGAATATCCCAGAATATAACGGCGATCCCTATGTTGAGCTCGACAACAACCAACCAAACTTTACAGAAGAAGATAAGACGCGATCTACCTTTGAAGAGTATTCGCCTTTAGATGTGCTTGGACGATGCGGAACCGCTTTTGCTTTAGTTAGTGACGAAACGATGCCCGATGATGATCGTGGTGACATTAGCTCAGTAAAACCCACTGGCTGGCATAGCATCCGCTATGACAATGTAGAAGGCAAAAGCCTTTATAACCGCTGCCATTTGATTGGATTTCAACTAACGGGTGAAAACGCAAACGAAGAGAACCTTATTACCGGTACCCGCTATATGAATGTCGAGGGCATGCTGCCATTTGAAAATCAGGTAGCTGATTATGTATTGGCTACCAACAATCACGTGCTGTATCGCGTAACTCCCATATTCGAGGGCGATAATTTGGTAGCTAGTGGCGTACAAATGGAAGCCTATTCGGTTGAAGATAAGGGTAATGGCATTTGCTTTAACGTGTACTGCTATAACGTACAGCCTGGAATCATCATTGATTACGCAACAGGCGATAGTCAACTTACTCAAGCTGAAACCAGCACATCCTCTAAACAGGCAGATTATGTGTTGAACACAAATTCGAAAAAGTTTCACCGCCCTGATTGCGACTCCGTATCAAACATGAGTCCCAAAAACAAACAGGACTACCATGGCACTCGCGAAGATCTAATTGCCCAAGGCTACTCCCCTTGCGGTAATTGCAATCCGTAAAGACTCGATGCAAATTAGGAAGCCGGACAATCGATTATCTAGACTGCCGAATCCTTCTACTATTTCTTGCATGGTTGGGACAGGTTTAAATCATTTCCCAAGAGAGGACCATTATGGAAGACAACGAACCCATGACGCGTGACGAAATGCAGCGTTTTCTCAATTTGATGAAAGATGACGGCAAAGCAGAATTAGAAGCTTATCGCATGCTTGCATATATACTTGGTATTAAATTTCCCCAAAGCAATGATAAATAAAGCTATCTAGCCGTTTTCACTTATGAAAAGACTGCTGGTCTTCGATAGCTATTCGTCAATGCCCAAGCTTTTAGCAATAGTATTCTCTTCTGCATCAATGAAATAGCGATACGCCGTATTGGCGATAATCTTTGTTGTGGTGAAATCGAATGCCCCGCCTATCACCGCACCAACGACTGGTACCATCTTTCCTAAATTCACAATGCCAGTCTCACCAAACTTAGTAACCAGGCGAAAACCAACTTTCCTATTTATTGCGGTAAGGGTAGCTGCGGGAATCTTCTTTATAGCGTTGACAGCAATCTTTTGACCAGTAATAATTCCTGCTTCTTTGAGCATGTCGCTTGCCGAAGACCCTGCCAAACAGGCATAGATCATAGTTTGGACCTGATCGGTTCTTACCTCGTAGCCCCCAATCATGGCAACGCCTGCGATCATGCGGAGCTGAACGTAAAGAACGTTTGCTATATTCGCAGGAATAGAAGCAATACTAATGGGAAGTGCAAAAAATCCAGCTGCTCCCGTTAATGCGCCAGACGTAGTGCATTTAATTAACTGGTTTTTGATAAGTTCTTGCGCTGCCTTTTCTGGCGTTTCGTATCGCTTGGTGTAGTTTTCAACATATTCTTCCAAAGGTTGGCTTACACCAGGCACACCATTGAGTGCCTTATCGTAGCAAGTGCCTAAAAGATCTTGAATCTGCTCTGGAGTAATTTGAGAACTGATAGTCTCCTTCACGTTTTTTAGAGCCTTGTCGCCCATTCGTTTTGTCGTGCGTGCCGCAGCTTGTGCACGAGCAGCAGTACTACGAGCTTTATTCGCACCTTTAGTGGTTGCTTCAATACCTTTATCAATAACCCTTTTTGCTTTATGGGTTTTAGAATTGTTGGCTTTGCTTGTCATACCCGCGACTCCTCTAACGAGTGTTCTTTACTTTTCAAATGCGCTGTCTCAATAAAGATACATCCGCTACCGAAGGAACCGATCTCCGAATCAAAAGTTTGTTTTCTGGCGACCCCCTGTCCCAAAAAGGGCGCACACAAGGGTTAAACAACTGGTTCAATCATATAGATCCAGTCATGAACACACAGGGTAAAATAATAGAATCCGGCAAGGGCGAAAGGAGCGACCGATGACGTTCGAAGACGCCGCAGCAAAGGCCCGCGCATTCCGAGAGGAACGCGATTGGACACAGTTTCACAATCCGAAGGACCTCGCCATATCCATCAGTTTGGAAGCCTCTGAACTACTTGAAACATTCCAGTGGTCAGGCAGCGACCTGAACGTCCCCGCGAAGCACGACCGCATGGTAGAAGAGCTTGCCGACGTGGCAATATACTGCATTTACCTTGCAGATGCTCTCGATGTTGACTTACCAAAGGCGATAAGTGAAAAAATCGATGCCAATGCAGAGAAATATCCCATCAGTAAGTCGCGTGGGAATTCGCGAAAGTATACGGAGCTATAGCCATGATCATCTACAGCGGCAATAAGCGCGACTTCATGGATGAAGTTCTAAACGACACCATCGCGTACAGTATTCGCGACAGCATATTTGAAAAGATGCACCGCCGGACTGGCGTTGCCGAGTTCAAATCATGGACAAATTCGCTCGAATACATGTACAAGGTGCTCAACGATCAGGATATCCCAAGCAACGCCGGAGTAGCTATCGAATACAACCTTCCAAACACGGCGAAGCGCGTGGATTTTCTTGTATCGGGCTATGACGGCAAGAAAAAGCCAAACGTTGTGATTATTGAACTCAAGCAATGGGAGGAGATCAAGAAGGTAGACAGCCTTGACGGACTGGTTGAAACCTATACCGGCGGCGCTAACAGGCGCGTCGTTCATCCCTCGTACCAAGCATGGACCTATGCAGAGATGATTCGAGACTACAACGAGTACACACAAATCGAAAACGTTAATTTATGGCCCTGCGCATACCTGCACAATTACCTCCGCTCCGAAAACGATCCGCTCGATGATCCCATCTATAAGACCTACCTAGACGATGCCCCTGCCTTCGTGAAGGGAGATGTCATAAAACTGCGCGAATACATAAAACGCGTGGTCACTGAGGGCGATGATGGAGAGATCATCTACGAGATAGACAACGGCCGTATCAAGCCGTCAAAGAGCCTCCAAGACGCTATTGTAGGCATGCTCGAAAGCAATCCAGAATTCAACTTAATCGACGATCAGAAGGTTGTCTTCGAAAGAATTATGGAACTTTCCCGTCAATGTGAAAGAGATGGAAAGAAGCGCACCCTCATTGCCACCGGAGGGCCAGGAACGGGCAAAACGGTTATTGCTATGAACTTGCTTGCACGACTTACCCAAGAAGGCGTGTTTGTACAATACTGTTCGAAAAACAGCGCTCCACGCACGGTATACGCAAGGAAGCTCAAAGGACACCGAACAAAAAGCAGCATCGACAACATGTTTAAGGGATCTGGCGCATATGTCGATGCGCCAGAAAATGCCGTCGGCGTCATCCTGGCCGACGAAGCCCATCGCCTTAATGAAAAATCAGGCCTTTACGGCAATCAGGGTATAAACCAGATCCACGAGATCATCAGGGCATCAAGACTCAGCGTTTTCTTCATTGACGAAAGTCAGCGTGTAACCGTGAAGGATATCGGCAGTGTTGATGAGATCAAACACTGGGCAGATATCAACGGGGCAGAAGTTTTCGAAGAAGAGCTATCCTCTCAGTTCCGATGCAACGGTTCTGACGGGTATTTGGCATGGTTAGATGATGTCTTGGAGATCCGGGAAACAGCAAACTACGACATTGAGACTATTGATTATGACTTCGAGGTGCTCGACACGCCCCAAGAAATGCGAGATAAAGTGATCGAGCGCAATGAGGGATCGAACAAATCCCGCATACTTGCAGGCTACTGCTGGAACTGGCCGAAGGCAGGCCGCGCCGACACCAACACCCACGAGATCAAGATCGGCGACTTCGAGATTAGCTGGAACCTCGATGGCGGTGAAGCGTTCGCCATCAGTCCGACTTCGATAAACGAAGCCGGTTGTATCCACACAACCCAAGGCCTCGAGTTTGAATATGTGGGAGTCATCATCGGCGACGACCTGCGCTATGAGAACGGGCACCTGATTACTGACTATACAAAAAGGGCTAAAACCGATCAGTCAATCAAAGGACTGAAGAAAATGGAGGCGACAAATCCGAAACGCGCCCATCGCTTAGCAGATGAAATCATCAAGAACACGTATCGCACACTGATGACGCGCGGGATGAAGGGGTGTTACGTCTATGCCACCGATCCGAACCTGCGAGATTATCTGAAGAGGCGGTCTCAGAAAACATATGTCTACCATGTAGAACGGTTCTAATTGAGTAACTAAGCGCCCACCTTCTCTTCGATGATGATAAGATTTTAGTGTTACTTCTCGTCAACCACGAGAAGTTATATCATTTTCTTAACATCAATGATAAGAAGAAGGGGGCATCGATGTCACCGACTCCACAAGAATACGCTGCCCTTGTCCAAGAGGCTCGTTCATTTTCCTTCCCTTCCACCGTCAGGCGCGCGGACATCATCGAATCCCTGCCCGAACCAGCCCCGTTCAACCTCGTTCATATCATTACGGGCATGCGCCGCACAGGGAAAACGTTCTACCTCTTTCAGCTCGTAGAACAGCTCATGCGCATGGGAATTCCCCGCGACCGCATCTTCTACTTTAACTTCGCCGACGACCGCCTTAACCCCGCACCACCCACATTGCTCAATGATGTAGTTGAGGAATTTTGGCGACAGGTGCCCGGGGCGCGTGAAGGGGGCACCTATCTCTTTCTCGACGAAGTGCAGGAGACTGAGGATTGGCAGGGGTTTTGTCAGCGTATCGCCGAACACGAGCGCGTCACGCTCGTCATCACTGGCTCATCATCCAAGCTCTCCGCCGATGAAATCGCCTCGACGTTTCGTGGACGCTCTCTGTCCTATCGTATGTTCCCGCTCTCGTTTCGCGAGTTCTGCGCGTTCCATGGAGTGGAGGCACCCTCGCAAAACGAACTCGAACATATCGGAGCCGTTGCGCCGCAGCTCAAAACGACACTCGAGGGAATGTATGACCGTTTCCTCATCGAGGGAGGATTTCCTGGCGTTCAGCATCTTCCCCAAGGTCCCCGCACGCTCTTGCTGCAGTCATACGCGCGCGATGTCGTCGCGCGAGACGTTGTTGAGCGGTACCCGCGCCTTGATATTGCACTTGCCAACCAACTCGCGCTTTTCTGTATCCGCAATTCCGCCTGCGATCTTTCCGTGAACAAGCTCGTAAACGGACTGCGCGCCGCCGGCTATCGCACCTCTTGGGAAACGGTTAACGAAGCGATTCGGCTTTTTCAACAAGCTCATATGATCGAGCCGCTACCAGAGTTCTCGACATCACTTTCGCCTAATACCACAGCGCCCGCCAAGGTGTACGCCGCAGATGCTGGCCTCGTGTATGCCGTCTCCCGTGCCAACCAGCAGGACATGGGAAAACGCCTTGAGACGGCAGTGTTTACGGAGCTTGATCGGCGCAATTCCGAAAGCCGTCTGGAGACGATAACCTCCTACACCGCGCCCGGTGGCAAGCAGGAGAAGATCGACTTCCTTGTTGGCGATTCCCTTACTTCAGAGCCCTATGCTCTTTATCAGGTCACCGTTGACATGACAGCTGAAAGGACTCGTTCACGCGAGGTGGGGTCACTGCAAATTGCCATGCGCAACACCCGTGCCAAAGAGGGAACAATCATCACACTGCGGGAAGAATGTCGCATCGACACTGAATCCGGAGCGATTGAGGTATTGCCCGCCTGGAAGTGGTCGCTACTTGGATAGACTTTGCCTGCCAAACTAAAACGCAAACATACATATACCCAAAGGCGATTGCATGCCGAATTCAGGGCAAATGATTATCTAAAGAAGCGGTCTTAGAAACGCATGTCTACCATGTAGAGCGGTTCTGAGCAATGATGGCGCTGTCTGTTTGAGTGATGTTTGCTGTTTGAGCGACGCTTTCTGCTTGAGTAATGCAGTCTGCCTGAGTGGTGCTTTCTGCTTGAGCGATATCCTGCATACTCTTAAGAAGCAGATATTCCCTGCCCGTCCAGCGATGTAAACGCTCTTCAGTTTCTACTGCATCGCGACATAAATCCAAAAATGCATCCGCCCGTTCGTAAAAGCATTCAAGCGCAAATTCGCCGGTGCCTTGAGCAACCCTGATCCCATCGGCATACAGCACCCACCGTTGCGGATTGCGTGCATCATCACACTTAAGACGCAAAACATGGGGGTTGCCCTCTTTCAATAACTGCGACTCCAGCATATCAACCGCAAACTGCATTTGATAACCAAGACGGCCTTTCACTTTGCCATCCCACACACCAAGCGGTTCATCTAGATAGTGCATTGAGCGATTCGAAATCTGATCAGAATTATGCTCGTTTAAAAAGTAGTAACGGGAACTGTTCGCTTTTACTGATACATCCAACATAAGGATTCCTTTCATCGATGTTGGCAGGACCACCTTGCACACCATGTGCAGGTTGGTGCCGGGATCAACGAGCCAACTCTCTACCCCGACTCTGGATAAAACTGCGTCACTTCGAACGTGTAACAAAGAAAAATATAGCACATGTATCGGGCAATAGATGTACCACTTACAGGACACTCATTTGATCACGAGTGCTCACCATGGGCATGCAGACGACCCGGCATTAACGCCGGCACACCGCCCGGCGACGCCAGGCCGCTCAGCCCCGTAAAAAATCGCACTACGACCTAGTAAACGTCAGCAACAACCCTCTGTTGTCCACCCTTTCCACGTCACTCACAACGAAGTCGACGGGTACCATGCCGTCCCGATCGGAAGCCACGTCGAAGGAGGTTTTTGTCGGGATGCCGCTTGAACCCCCGTCGACGGTCGCCATAAGTAAGACCTTGTACTCGTCGACCAGACCGGCGCGGAGGAAGCTCCCGTTCAGACGCCCACCACCCTCTAACAACAGGTGTTCAATGCCGAGCAAAGAGCGCAGCTTTCCCACAACAAGCGAAAGGTCGAGTTCATCATCACCGCCGAAGATGTAGGACACCCGCCTGCTACGAAGAAATGCCAAATAAGCATCGGATACACATCGCTTGAGCACGGTAACGATGTGGTCGCCACACCGGTTAGGATACAGATCCGACGCCCCGTGAATCATGGCATTGCCCTTCCATGCCAGCTTGCCAGATCCGTCGATCGCGATGGCGTATCGCCTGGCGTCTGGCTCAAAGATGCAGTCCTCACGCTCAATGTGCGGGGCGTCTGCCGCAAGGTCAAGCCTGTTGTGAGGCTCCAGCTGCCACGGCCAATCCTCGAAGGTCGCGCGCCCGTTCATGAACGCAGGCGCTCCGATCCTATCGTGAATTCTCTCGTATAGAGCAATAAATTCCCTGCCTCGATCCGTCTCGAAATAGTCACCGATGATCCTCCCCTCGAGGGAGTTCATCATGTAACACGTGATGAACGGTCGCTCCATGAAGGTGCCTCCTCCTGCATCAATTATCCTTGACTGTCTTGTTATTAATGGTAGGATAGGCGCAGTTTTCAACATATTTTGCAATATTTATCGCTATTTATATAACTATCGTACCAACTAACGCAATCGGTTCATGATGTAAGCGAGGAAACAGTGCGCCTCAAGCAGCTTCAGATAGGCCCCGACCTCCGGGAGACCATCCCCTACGCTGAGAGCCCTATTCCCCTCTGCATCTGTATCGACAGGCTCGATGAATACCACGGCAGGGCATGGAGCCTGCATTGGCACGACGAGATCGAGTTCGCGGTAGTCCGAAAAGGCACTGTCCGCTTCACCGTGCGACAAGCTGACGAGAGTGTGTCAACCGACTTACAGGAGGGAGACGGCATCGTTATCAACTCGGGCCGCCTCCACTCCGTCAGGGCAAAAACCCCGGGAGCAGAGTTGGCGGGCTTCGCGGTGCCGCCTGCCTTCATTGAGCGACTCTATCAGGGAGCCGCCGCCACGACAGTCCGCCCCGTCGTGGAGAGTGAAACGGCACGCGTGATCCTGCACGCAGGCAACGCGGCCGCAGCACCCCTGCTTGATACGATGCAGAAGGTCTTTGAGATCGATGACAGCCCGCACGAGGAACTCCTGATCATCGAGCTGGCGTGTCGTTCATGGAGGCTACTCGCAAAGCTCATCGCAGAAAACAATGAAGCCACACCGAAAGCAAACGTCCATGCCGCAGAGCGGGAACGGAGCATGAAAAGGATGCTCTCTTACATCCATGCGCATTTCGGGGAGACCATCAGCGTCGTTGATATCGCGCGCGCCGCCGCCGTCAGCCGAACGGAGTGCTTTCGCTGCTTTCGCTCCGCCCTAGGTGAGACCCCTGTGGAATACCTCTCCGCATACCGCTTGTCCGCTGCAGCATCCCTTCTCGCTGGCACGACCCGCACAATAGCCGACATCGCATCCAGCTGCGGATTCGGCAGCTCCAGCTACTTCGGAAAACTGTTTCGTACCCGCTACGGAAAGACACCTCGCGAATGGCGGAAAACGGCACGCAGCCGTGCGTCCACAGACGTCTGATTGCTGGCGGCGAAAGACGAGCTCGGCTGATCGAGACCGTAATCAACGAGCCTCTTTCAAAAAAGAGGGCTGATACCTGGATACTCCACGCAAATCAATCGTTGGGAGAATCGTACGGATAACATCGAGAACGCCAAACGAACTTATGGAATGTTTCACCTCGAAGACGGGATACTTTCTGAAAGCGCTGGCACAACGCTTGTGAAGTTACTGACGAAGTTGTTTGAATACAACAAAACAGGTCAGAAGCTGTTATACTTCTGACCTGGGAAAATCGTTGGTCGCGGGGGCTGGATTTGAACCAACGACCTCCGGGTTATGAGCCCGGCGAGCTACCAGACTGCTCCACCCCGCACTATATATGTTGCGCTCAAAGCGCATTTATTAAGTATAGTATCAAGTTTGCAAAATGCAAGAATAATTTTAAAAATATCTTCCTATTTCGCCCTTTAAGCAACAATATAGCTTATATCAATAGGACAATGACAAGCCCAAATATGAGTCGTTGCGAAGAATTGAGGATCCATGAGCAAAAGTAAAGTTTATTTTACCGACTTTCGAACCAAGCCTTTTGGTGATGGACTACCCACCAAACTAAAGAAGCTTATGCATGCTGCTGGCATCGAAAATATCGATATGAATGGCAAATTCGTTGCTATAAAAATGCACTTTGGCGAAATGGGCAACATCAGCTATTTGCGTCCGAACTATGCCCGCGCTGTTGTCGACGTCGTAAAAGAACTGGGTGGCAAGCCCTTTCTTACCGACTGTAACACCATGTATCCAGGCAGCAGAAAAAATGCCCTCGAGCACTTGGAATGCGCTTGGCAAAATGGATTCACGCCCCTAACGGTAGGCTGTCCTATCATTATTGGCGATGGCTTGAAGGGGACCGACGATATCGATGTTCCCGTTGAAGGCGGCACCTATGTAACCACTGCCAAAATTGGACGCGCCATCATGGATGCGGATATCTTTATTAGTCTGACTCACTTCAAGGGTCACGAACTGACTGGCTTTGGCGGAACCATTAAGAATATTGGCATGGGATGCGGATCGCGCGCTGGCAAGACCGAACAACACAGTGCGGGTAAACCCACCATCGATCCTGAATTGTGCCGTGGTTGTCGCCTGTGCTTTAAAGAGTGCGCTAACGGCGGTTTAGTCTTTAATGAAGAAACCAAAAAGATGGAAGTCAACTACGACAACTGCGTAGGATGCGGTCGTTGCTTGGGTGCCTGCAACTTTGACGCTATTTCATTTGCACAAGATGCTGCCATCAAAGACCTCAATTGCCGCATGGCAGAATACACGAAAGCAGTAGTGGATGGGCGCCCGCAATTCCACATCTCTTTGGTAGTTGATGTATCACCCAACTGCGATTGCCATGGCGAAAACGATGCCCCCATCATCCCCAACGTGGGCATGTTTGCTTCCTGCGACCCCCTGGCACTTGATCAAGCATGCGCCGATGCCTGCCTGGCAGCAACACCCTACGATACCAACACCCAGCTTGCTGATCACATGCATGAGAACGGCTTTAACGACACACATGACCACTTCACAAATTCCAATCCCGAATCGGAATGGCGCTGCTGTTTGGCGCACGCTGAAGAAATTGGTCTTGGTAGCCGAGATTACGAACTGATCAAGAAGGATCTGCGCTAGACCAGTACACTCACTAGACTGGTGCACCTCTCACTAGACAGGCGTACCTTGCAAAAAAGGGGCAAGCTTTTGCTTGTCCCTTTTTTAATTGTGCCAGTGAATTGCGTATCGGCTGGTTGTTCGTCCATCAACAGGCTACTTGTTAGCCAACCTCGCATCAGCAGGTTGTGATTCGCCAGATTATGCGTCAGGCGGTTGCGTGCTAACGGGTTATGTATCAGTAGAGTGTTTGTCAGCAAGTTGTTCGTCATTAGGTTTCGACCGAGAACCTGCTAATTTTTCGCAACCCACTCAGAACATAAGAAGTATTTTCGCCAAGACAAAGCCTATTAAGCCGCAGCCAGGGAATGTCAATATCCAGGCCAGAACCATATTGCCTGCCTTATTCCACTTCACATTGCTGAGACGCTTTGATGCACCCACACCCATAATGGCTGTCGTCTTCGTATGGGTAGTGGAAACGGGCATACCGGTAAACGTTGCAAGACCAATACAGAAAATGGCAGAAAGGCAGGCAGCCGATCCCTGATAAGCCTCCATCTTTACCATATCCATGCCCACGCTCTTAATGATGCGCTTACCGCCAACCGCGGTGCCCAAGCCCATGGTTGCCGCACATAACACGACCAACCACAAAGGGAAGGCAACCTCTTGGGACGTTCCATCGCCCATACCCATACACAGCATGATGCCCAACATAGAAATGGATAAAAACTTTTGGCCATCTTGAGCGCCATGCATAATTGCAACACCCGCACCGGCAACAATCTGCACCCAGTGCCACGTGCTTGCCGTCTTTAGACGATTGGCATCACGCGCAAAGAATTCGATCAGTTTCGTAAAAATCCAACCGCAAACAAAGCCCAATACGGTGGAAATCACCAAACCATAAATAACCTTCATCCATTCGCCACCATTAACACCACCAAGTCCACCTTGCAGTGCAATAGCCGCGCCAGTGATACCAGCAATAAGCGAATGGCTCTGAGAAGTGGGGATGCCGAAGGCCCAGGCAGCAACACCCCATACAATAATGGCGACCATGGCCGCCGCTAGCGCAAGCAATGCGGCTTCATTGTCGCCTCCAAAATTGACCATATTAAATATCGTATGTGCAACGGCGGCACCCATCATAGTAACCGCCACCAGCCCAATAAAGTTGCAGATAGCAGCCATAATAATAGCTGCGGTGGGAGACATACTGCGCGTGCCTACCACCGTTGCAATTGCATTTGGTGCATCTGTTGCGCCGTTGACTACCGTTGCTCCCAGCGTGAGAAGCAGTACCACTACTAGAACTGGGCTTCCCATCAAAGCCGAAACAAACGCACTAAATTCGATCACGTTTTATCCTTACGCACAAGGTCTCATTTGGCATGACAACCCAAACGTGCACCCATTTTGCATGTAAACAAAAGGGGCACTCTGAGCAGTTAGAAACCATAATAGAAGAAGGAAGAGATTTTATTTAGCAAACCTGAAACAAACTTTTTCATTTTTTTAAAGTATGCGGCACAAAGTGAATAAATATCACTGAGCGATCATTCAAAGTAGCGGTTTTATGTCGCTATGAATGCAAATCGACCCTCCCGAACTTGCCTTGCTGTGATCGTTTATATGTCTTTGGTGATGGTTAGCTCGTCGAGCAGAATGGAATGGATGTATTCCTTGTCCAAAACACAACCCAGCCCCGCAGGATGATCGGCATCGTTAATAACCAATTCCCCCTGATTGAGTTTCACCGCTGGCAGCGCACAATCGTGCACAAAATAAGAAGAATAGTCTGAAACATCGGCTGGGATATCCATTCCTGGAAGCGTTGCAAATGCCGCATGCATACGCTTTGAAACTCCCGTATCAAACATACCACCCATCCAGGTGATCTTATTCGATTCGTGTGCCCAGTGATAAAAATCAAGCGCAGGCTGAATACCGCCAAACTTTGCAATCTTTAACGCATAGCATCGCAAATTCTGGTAGGTCATAGCCTCTTTCATGTCCTTAGCAGTAACTACCGATTCATCCAAACATACCGGCGTTTTTAATAGCGTTTGCAAATCGGATAAACGAGCAAACAGATTGCGCTCACCAGTGGTAGGCACATAGTGTGGATTGAGAGGTTCTTCTATGCAGGCCACATTGAGCGCATCCAATTTGCACAGCACGTCTACTTGGGATTCATCAAATGATTGATTAGCATCCAGCATAATAATCAGATTTGGAAATTCGCTACGCACTGCCGAAACGCATTCGAGCGCCGTATTGGGCTCCACCTTCAGCTTGACACGCTCATAACCCGCATCAGCTGCAGCACGCACCTTAGCACACACCTCTTCAGGAGTGCCCAATCCCACAACGGCACCGCCCCTGATAGTGTTTTGACCTGTGCCGCCAATAAGGCGCGTTAAAGGTTGCCCAACTATCTTGCCATACAAGTCCCAAATGGCAGGCTCCACTGCAGCCTTCGCCATGGGATAACGTGCAAGCGCAGGATACGTTGCAAGCGAATGCAAAACTTCCCTTGGATGCAAATACCGCTCATTCATGACAATAGGGGCAATCTGATCACGTACGACCGCATAATCTTCACCAATGGTTTCCGGAAGGTACCAGTTGGTTTCAAACGATACGCACTCAGCAATCCCCACGCGTCCTGCCCAGTCTGTCACTTCAACGAAGAAGGATTCGCGCATACGTAAGGTAGTCTGGGATGTTTTTAATGGATGCACATAGGGTTGATTGACGCGATACACCGTAAGAGATTTTATATCGATGCGCTTGTCATAAAGCTGCTTTAGTGCAATGCGATCCGTCTTGCCCGCAATCGTACGCGGAAAATGATCCAGCACCAAGATATGTTTTGGATGGTGCAAACGCGACATGCTTTTATCCAGGAAGCGGTGGATCATGTGAGCAAATTCCTGCGGACAAGTTGCTGCATGAATGCCGCTTTCATGAGGATCAAGCCCCAATTCCTGATGGCCTTGCGCCAGCGCTTCAGCAGAATAATCCGCTTCCACAAACGCTACCGGACGATACCCCCATGTTTCATCGGCAGTACCGAAAACATAAGCATCTTTTACGCCTGGAACTTTAAGAAGGGCATCACGCACTTCTGCAGGATAGATATTTTCGCCACCCGAAATAATAAGATCTTCCGTACGGGCGTAAACGTGCAAAAGACCGTTGCGATCGATGGAGGCTCGATCCCCCGTAACAAAATATCCGTCGATACTCGATGCTTTTCGCGCATTGAGATAACCTTCAAAAATGCCCGGTCCTGCCACCTGCAACTGACCGATACCCTTTTTGTCGGGACGCATAATACGCACCTCATACCCCGGCAATATGCGCAGCGCTCCGTCAAAAGAGCGCGTGATAGGTGCCGCAGCAATACAGCTACAGGTTTCGGTCATTCCATAGCTGGCATACACCTTGGCCTTAGCACGCAAAGCCATGCGAACCGTACGTTCGTTGAGTTCAGCACCACCCAAAAGCATGCACTGGTACTGGGTAATAATACGATCACGATCCAGCTCGAGAAGATCGGCAAGGATCTTATCGACGACCGATATATGGGTCGCCTTAAAGCTGAGTACATCGTTGAGCACACGGGTGGGCTCATAGCGCTCATACAGTACGAAAGCGCTGCCGCAAAGCAGGGTGCGCACCATAATCTGGAACCCACCAACATGACACAGCGGCAATACGAGCTGCCATACACTGCGTTCAACAACATCGAAGAAATCTGTTGCCGCCTGCGCAGATGACATGAGGCAATCCCAGGGCAAAAAGGCAGCTTTGGGTGTTCCGGATGACCCTGACGTAAACATGATTACGCCCGCTTGCGCGCCATCAAAGGCTGCTTGTCGTACCCGCACATAGGGTTGTAAGTCAACCTCTAAGTTTGCAAAAGTCTGAGATAAAACATCCAAGCTGGCGAACCGGATGGCATCAAAGCCAGTTGCGTCAATCAGCAGGCGGTTCACCATGCGCGCATCCAGTATATCCATACCTCTGTCGCCCGTGGCATTTTCCAATTCCACTACCCGCAAGGTGCGCTCATCATCAGACAGACGAGGATTTAACAACGCCAAAGTAAAGCCACCATACGATGCCGCCAATGAAAGCAGCACCATTTCAGCACCATTAAAGAGCGAACAAGCAATGGTGTTTCCCGGTTCAACTCCGTGGCGCTTAAGCTCTCGCGCAAGTGCAGCCGCAGCAACATGCGCACGACGATAGGAATACTCCAGCGAACAGCCATCACGCTGGACCCAGAAGAATACCTTATCGGCACTGTTTTGCGCACGATCCGCCAAGTACGTAATCATAGTAATCGCCCCTCATGGTTGCCTTCTTGCGCTTTTAAGGCCAAAACGCTTGCGCCCTATGGCGCTACGGACTTATGGGAACTTCGGGAACTGGCCAAAGTTCGGCTTGCGATGTTCTTTGAAGGCGTCCCTGCCCTCTTTTGCTTCGTCGGTGGTGTAATACAAAAGCGTTGCATCGCCTGCAAGCTGCTGTAGTCCTGCATACCCATCTGTAGCGGCATTAAACGATGCTTTCATAAAACGCAAAGCCGTTGGAGAAAGCTGAAGCATTTCGCGAGCCCACGCCACGCATTCTTCTTCGAGCTGATCGAAGGGCACCACTTTGTTAACCAAGCCCATTTCAAGTGCCTCTTGAGCGGTATATTGGCGACACAGATACCAAATTTCTCGTGCCTTTTTCTGACCCACGATAGCCGCTAAATACGCCGCACCATAACCGCCATCAAAACTGCCCACTCGGGGACCGGTTTGGCCAAACTTTGCCGTTTCAGCCGCAATGGAAAGATCACACAAGATATGCAGTACATGGCCTCCGCCAATGGCATAGCCATTCACCATGGCAATAACTGGCTTAGGAACAACCCGGATAAGACGCTGTAGATCCAACACGTTTAAACGGGGAATATTATCTTCGCCCACATAACCGCCATTACCGCGTTTCTTCTGGTCGCCACCTGAACAGAATGCCTGATCTTCAGGGCGACCATCATGATTGGCGCCCGTCAAAATAATGACGCCGATGGAAGCATCGTCACGGGCGGTCGAAAATGCATCGAATAATTCAACGTTGGTCTTAGGCGTAAAGGCATTGCGCACTTCGGGTCGATTGATCGTAATCTTGGCAATGCCATCATACGTTTCATAAATGATCTCGTCGTAGTCCTTGCCTTTTTTCCAAGGGAAGTGAGCCATAGCCGTTCCTTTCTTTCGTATTGCAAGAGCGCGCGGACACATCGGTATGTAGGCACTCGTAGAATCATCGTGCGCGTCCCGCGGTGCGCGTCCCGCGGTGCGTGGCAGTATTTCTAATCATGCCCCAGTCCGAATAAGTCCTTATTTCAACACTCGCTTCGATCCAGAAATGCCGTCAATTCTTTAAGATAGAGCATCGGCGCTTCCAGATGAACATTGTGTCCCGTATCAAAAGTATGTGTTTCAAAGCCAATTAATGATAACGCCTGAGCTACTGATGCGCACTTGGCATCCTTAGTACCCCACAGATATTGAGCGGGAAGGACCCTACCAACCACTCGCTTGAGCCCTTGAAGCGTTTCATCAACAAGCGGCATAGCCTGTTTACCTGATCCCTGCAGCGTGTATATCAAAGCATCGCGATTATTTTTAAGACGCCCCGGACGAAGCTGCACATTAAGTCCCAGCTGGCGCTGAGTGGCAAACAGAGGCAAACTCTCCCAATACTCAACAAAGGATTCCAGGCCATCTTGCTGCAAACGGCGTATCCATTCATTGTTGCGTCTTGCCGCGCTCTGTCTTTCCTGTTGTGTAGCACAGCCAAGATTACAACTTTCAAGTGTCAGCGATGCAAGGGCATCAGGAACCAACGTTGCCACTTTAAGCGCAATGCGCGCGCCCATGGAATAACCCGCCACGTGCACTTTTTCCGATTGCTGCACATTTATACCTGACAAAAACCGAGAAGCTGTGCTCTCTGGCGTGGTTGCAACGGCGCTCGTTAACTCAGATGCAATCATGCGAATAGCGCATGCTGTGCAGCGCGCCATATCGTCGAAAGCATATCGCTCTGGATGAAGTGCCGTGCTGCTTCTGCCATGCCCCATGAAGTCCAAGGCATAAACAGTTCGGGTTTGCGCCAGAATCTGCGCAACAGTACGCCAGCTGTCAGCCGATTGCATAAAGCCATGGAGCAACAGTATGGGTTGCGCATTGCGTCGATGCTCGTCTGAATGGCCTGCGGCCTGTCCTGAAGCACAAGCAACCTGGCATGATCCACGTTCGGTCTGACCTGGATCGGAACCGTCCTGATCTGAATTGCTCGTGGTCCACCGCAGCAAATGTATACGTTCATCTTCGTAGGTAAACCACACATCATCTTCTCTGCACGTGTCAGCGCAAGATCCATTGGCCCTATCGCCAACACGACATTCAGAGGTCCAAGCGCCAGCGCAAGGCGCAACAGTCCCACTGTCAGTGCCAGGCACAGCAATTCTAGAAGCTTTATTACCAGTACAGGGCATAACGATCCTTTACCCCTTCAAGTGGCAGGGGAATTTCAATCAACGTAATACCTGGCACACCCCATGCTTTTTGACATGCCCGACGAAAGCCTGCCACCGATGTAACCGTGTGAGCTGGAATGCCAAATGCATCGGCCGCACACGTAAAAT
>UQDJ01000025.1 GCA_900539675.1 uncultured Coriobacteriaceae bacterium
TTGAGTTTCTATGTAGCACAACCATGACTCAGAAAGTGTTCCAGTTCTTCCTATGGTGTATATCGATAAAGAATCATTGACAAAGCTGCTCAACGACAAGGGCAGCTTTCTTTCTTGTAAGAATGCGGCAGCGAAGCATGTGTCTACGAAGAATGTGCCATCGAATACTGTGTCCACGAAGAATGTGTCACCGAATAAACCAACTGATAGCACGTCTGGTCCATTTGATGAGCCCGATAGTTATCGCGAGGCCTTTAGAAAGATCGAGCGTTTGGTCAAAGTTTGTGACCGTTCCATGTATGAAGTCAAACAACGTTTGATAAAAGACAATTACCAACCTGATGCGATCGAATACGCAATTCAGCGAGCAAGGGCCTGTTCGTACTTGGACGATGAACGCTTTGCTGATGGGTTGGTACGCTCACGTTTGCGTTCTGGCAAAGGATTGGCTGGGATTATACGAGAATTAAAATCGCACCATATAGATCCCGAATCCCTCTTACAGGATTTCCCCGATGCGTATTTAGAAGATGTGCCAGATCAAACAAAATCCGCTCTTTTACTGCTCTGTAAAAAGCCTCCCAGGGCAAAAAACAAGCTTCAAGCTGCCTATGCAAAACTTCTGCGCAATGGCTATTCATCTGGTTTGGCGAGCGATGTTGCTCGTCAGTGGTATGAAAGGTATTGCGATACACCACGTTTTCAATAGGGTATCTAAACACATGATGTGGTAACCATATCGCGATTTCTGTCCCAATCTTGTGTAAGGTGGTCGGATATTACTAGTCAAATGGAGCTTATTTGGCTATGATTTTTTTGCTTGAGCTTACGTACCAGGAACGGTACTTACTGTATATTCGATAATTGCATAGTGGTGTCGCTTTATATTGACGTGTGCTCTTGCCCTGGTATACCTGGGCATTTTCGTATGCTCGGGCTCTCGTATTAACGCTCTTTGAACGAAAGGGAGTTCGATGATTGAAGTAATAGTGGCTGCTGTTATAGCCATTGTTATTGGTTTCATAATTGGTTATTTTCTCATGCAGAAAATGCTGAAAAACCGAAACGATGCTGCAGCTCATGAGGCAGAAAATACACTGGCTGAAGCTCAGCGCGAAGCTGATAACATGAAACGTGAAGCGCTTGTTGAAGCTAAAGATGAAGCTCTCAAGTTAAAACAGGATGCTGAGCGCGAAAGCAAAGAACGTATGCGCGAGGTGCGCAGTGCAGAAAACCGTATTAATCAGCGCGAGCAAAGCCTTGATAAACGCATTGAAGCACTCGACCATCGCGAACATCAGATTTCTTCTTTGCAGGGTCAGGTTGATCGCCGAGTCAAGGATGTCGAACGTGCTGAACAGGAAGTTTCCTACCGCTTAGAACGCGTTGCTGGCTTAACTTCCGAAGAGGCTAAGAGTGAATTGTTGGACAACTTGAAAGAAGAAGTGGTCCATGAGTCTGCCGCTATTATTCGCGATGCTGAAACTCGTACCAAAGCAGAAGCTGATAAGAAGGCTCGTGAGATTTTGGGCATTGCCATTCAGCGCTTAGCTGCAGATTATACGGCTCAAATCACGGTATCGACAATTCATATCCCTTCTGATGATCTAAAGGGTCGCATTATTGGTAGGGAAGGTCGCAATATTCGTTCCTTTGAGCAGATTACAGGCACTAATCTCATCATCGATGACACGCCTGAGTGCGTAACGGTTTCTTCCCATGATCCGGTACGCCGAGAAATTGCAAGCGTTACGATGCAGAATTTGATCAGCGACGGGCGTATTCATCCTGCTCGCATCGAAGAAATGTTCCACAAAGCGGAAAAATACGTTAATCAGCAGATCAAAGAAGCTGCTCAGCAGGCTACCTTCGATACGGGTATTCATGATTTGCATCCTGAATTGGAAAAGATTTTAGGTCGCTTGCGCTACCGTACGTCTTATGGCCAAAATGTGTTAAGTCACTCCCTCGAAGTTGCTTATCTGTGCTCCATGATGGCATCCGAACTTGGCCTTGATCCTATTCCGGCTAAGCGTGCCGGCTTGTTGCATGATATTGGTAAGGCTGTGGACCACGAAATTGAAGGTTCGCATGCAGTTATTGGTGCTGATCTTGCTCGTCGTTACGGTGAAGATCCCACCATTGTTCATGCTATTGAAGCTCATCACAATGACGTTGAACCCGAAACGGTATTGGACGTTCTTGTTCAGGCTGCTGACGCTGTTTCAGCTGCTCGTCCGGGCGCGCGCAAAGAAAATATTGAATCTTATATCAAGCGCCTTGAAAAGCTTGAAGAGATTGCTAACTCTTATCCTGGTGTTGAACGTACGCATGCAATTCAGGCTGGCCGTGAAGTCCGCGTTATCGTTACTCCTGAAGAAGTGGATGAAGCTCACGCAACCGTGTTGGCCCATGACATTGCTCAGCAGATCCAAAACGAAACTAAGTATCCTGGTCAGGTTAAAGTTGTTGTTATACGCGAAACGCGTTCGGTCGACTATGCTAAGTAAGACGTATTAGTGGTAATGCTTTTTGCGCCCATGCCTTAGTGCATGGGCGTTTTTCATCAAGGATGGCGTATTATGGGTTCTCAAGAATCCTTCCAGCATTTCGTTGAACATATGGCGGGCGATGACTTCTTGCGTGTTCAAGATGATCTCGGCCATGGTTTTGTACGTCTTCGCGCCGCCGAGGCTCAGCGTCGTCAAGCTAAGCAGGATATTCGCACCTTTGAAGATGTGGTGCTTGAAGTGTTACGTAATGCCCGTGATGCCCATGCACGAGCTATTTTTGTTGCCACCTGGACAGAGGATGCTTCTCGTTGTTTGACGGTTCTTGATGATGGTGACGGCATCCCGAGCGATATGCATGAAACGGTTTTTGAGCCATTTGTGACATCAAAGCTGGACACGTTTAGAGATGATCGCTGGGGCGTACATGGACGTGGTATGGCGCTCTATTCTATTCGCCAAAATGTCAGTGACGCTCATATTGTGGCTTCTGAGCCAGGGCTTGGAACGGTTATGAGTATCACTTCGCCGTTTTCCCTTTTAAAGGAAAAACGTGACCAATCTACCTTACCCAGTATTTCGATCGGTAGTGATGGTAAACCGGTATTGCGTGGGCCGCATAATATTGTGCGTATAGTGATGGAATTTGCTATTGAAGAGCGGCAGCGTATTTCTGTTTATCTGGGAAGTAGTGCCTCTATTGTTGCCACCCTTTATAACTTGGGTGTCAGTGCTGCAAGTCGCCTTACCACCGTGTTTAGCAGTTATGATGCTTCAACGCCTTATATTCAACGCTTTGCCTATGTTGATGATGCTGAAGACCTTGCCCAGCTGGCCAATGAACTCGCTTTACCTATATCGAACAGAACGGCACATCGTATTCTGAATGGCGAAATTGAAGCGCTTCCTTTGCATGTAACGCTGCTGAATGCGGATCAATCGAAGAAAAGCCATGGCACTCCTGAACACAATCAATCCTTGCATCACAATGGTTCTGATAACTCATCTGCAAGACGGTCCACTCAACGAGTCAAATTTGCCACTGAAGATATGATGCAGTTCACTCAAGCAATTCAGTCCTCTTTTGGAGATCTTGCTCGCAAGTACTATCTTGATCCCACAGCCTCCGTGTCATACACGTCTTCCAAAGACGAATTGGTAATTCATATTCCCTTAGTCAATGATTGTAATGACCAACCTTAATGAGTAAAATAAACCAGCATATGTGGATTGTTTTGTGCAACCTTATACAGCATTTAGAAACGTACTCCGAAAGAACTACATCATGAACAATTACACGGGCAACGCTTGCGCATCATCATCCCAGCCTGGATGTTTAAAAGTTTCTTCTAAGTCATCTCCTGCTTCTGTTGCTGGCGCCATTGCCGGGATGATGAAAGATGGTATCCCTGTTGAAATTCAATCAGTGGGTGCTGGTGCGGTGAATCAAGCGGTTAAAGCTATTGCTATTTCTCGCGGATTTCTCTCCCCGGTTGGTATTGAAATCGTATGTGTACCCTCTTTTGCCGATATTGTTATTGATGGGGAATATCGTACAGCTATTCGTTTTTCAGTTGAGCCGCGTATACCCATTCGTTCTTCCGAAGTATCTGAATTCGACGATATATCTGACTAATACGTATCTGAAGGGACTCTTTATTCGTGGTTACGGAACCTGCATCTATTTTTACTGATCCCGCCAAATCCGTGTCATATCCTTGCGACAGTGGGCTAAATCCATTAGCGCACGTTCCTGACTGGAGCGACTTTTCCCATACCGCTCTTGCTGGTACCACCTTTAGTGTGGTGACTTTCGGTTGTCAGATGAACAAAAATGATTCGGAGCGCATTGTGGGTATGCTTAACGCTTTGGGTTCTAAGCAGGTTCATACCACCGAAGAGTCTGACATTATTATCTTTGTTACCTGCTGTGTGCGTGAAGCAGCCGATGTTCGGCTGATGGGCCAGGTTGCTTCCTTGAAAAATATTCCTTTGCGCGATGGCTCTCCAGTTAAGAAACGCATCGTGGTTATCGGTGGCTGTATTGGTCAGCGTGATGGTCAAAAACTGATCGATGAGCTCCCGCATGTAGACGTAGTTTTTGGTACGTTTAATCTTGCGAGCATGCCGCATATGATCGCTGAGGCTATTGAAAAGGGGACTCACCAAGTGGAGGTGCTTGATGAAGCATCTGCGTTTCCGACTGATTTGCCCTGTGAGCGCGAAAATCCGTGGTCTGCATGGCTGCCCATTTCTATTGGGTGTAATAATTTTTGCACCTATTGCATCGTGCCATACGTTCGTGGCCGCGAAAAATCGCGAAGCATGGAAAGCATTGTTGAGGATGCACGTACCCTGTACAACGATGGCGTTAAGGAGATTACGCTCTTAGGACAAAACGTCAATTCGTACGGACGCGATTTGTATGGAGAACCTCGTTTTGCTGACTTGCTGCGTCGCGTTTCAGATACTGGCATTGAGCGTATTCGCTTTGCCACCTCTCATCCCAAAGACTTAAATGACGAGGTTATTCGCGCTTTTGGCGAACTTCCAAATTTAATGCCAGCCTTACATCTTCCCGTACAATCGGGATCAAATACGATTCTGAAAGCCATGCATCGTCGTTATACGCGCGAGCATTATCTTGATATTGTGCGCAAGTTACGCGACGTCATTCCTGATATTGCGCTTTCGACTGATGTGATTGTAGGATTTCCAGGCGAAACCGAACAAGACTTCCAACAGACGTATGACCTGATTAAGGAAGTGGGCTATCACCAGGTCTTTACGTTCATCTATTCCAAACGTGAAGGTACTCCAGCAGCACGCATGGAGGACAATACCCCCCATGAGATTATTCAAGAACGTTTTGAGCGTCTGGTGGATCTGGTTCAGCAGCAAGCTTTTGAAGCGAACCAACCCGATTTGGCCACGACGGTGCCCGTGCTCGTCGAAGGCGCTTCTAAGCGCGATCCGCGGGTCCTTTCCGGCCGGAGCCCTAAAAACCAAACCGTTCACGCTCGCATCCCTGAAGGCAAACATCTCATTGATTTGAAAGGCACCATTGTGCCGGTGCATATCACTGAAGCACGCGCTTGGTACCTACGCGGCGATGTGGTCGAATAGATAGTTTGCTCGCACGGTTTTATATTCGCGCTGCTTATATTCACACGGTTGGTAGCTATTTGATCAATGAACGAAACGGGCTTGTTGATCGCATGAATGACTATATCCAAACAGTGGCAGGGTTGATACGAAGATGGTTGAGAGAAAAGATACTGCCTCCGAAGAAGCATTTCAGGGTGTTCGTGCGCCGGTGGTAGTGATAGTAGGGCCTACCGCTTCGGGAAAATCCGAGGTGGCACAGCTTGTTGCACTCACCTTGGGCGGGGAAGTAATCTCAGCTGATTCCATGCAAATCTACAGGGGTATGGACATTGGAACAGCAAAGCTTCCTTTACATGAACGGCTAGTCTATCACCACCTGATCGATATTCTTGATCCCGGTCAGGCTTATTCGGCTCAGCTCTTTCAGCAACAAGCACGTCAGTGCTTTAGTGACATTGAAAACAGGGGACTGGTGCCTGTACTGTGCGGAGGTACTGGTTTGTATGTGCAAGCCGCCTTAGAGGACATGCGGTTTCCTTCGGGTGAGCAAGTAAGTAATCCAATCCGTCAAAAGTATGAAGCTTTTGCTCATGATAAGGGTAATCAGGCCCTATGGAAGCTTTTGAATAAACGCGATCCAGCTTCAGCAGCCTGTATTCATCCCCATAATACGCGTCGTGTTGTGCGTGCTCTTGAAATGGCGGAAGAGGGCGTATCGTACGCCGAACAGGTCAAAAACATTCGTCAGCTTGATGAGGTGATACCCTCTTGGCGGTTTTATCTCAAGCGCGATCCAAAGCTGTTAGCACAACGTATCAATAGGCGAGTTGATCAGATGATTTCTGCCGGGCTTGTTGATGAAGTTAAGGGCTTGCTCGCCGAGGGATTTCGTAGTACACTTACTGCACCACAAGCTATAGGTTATAAGGAAATTGTTGCCTATTTAGATGATAGGTGCTCTCTAGAGCAGGCGGTCGAATCCATTAAAACGGCCACCCGGCGTTATGCCAAGCGCCAGCGTAGCTGGTTTAAGCGAGATAGTCGCCTGATCGAACTCGATGCGGATGTATTAACACCTGGTCAAATTGTTGACTTCATCTGCAGTACCGTTCATGGCGCAAAGTAAAATGATCGCATAAGTGAAAAACATGTTGATTGGGTTTTGAAAGGCCGTGCGTTATCCAGCTGTCATTTGAAAAACTTCAGGGATTAGGTAATGATTTTGTCTTTATTGACGATATGGATCATCGCCTTGAATTAACGACAGAACAGGTTATTTGGTTATGCGATAGGCACTTTGGTATCGGAGCAGACGGTGTGGTATTGGTGCGTCCTTCCGACCGTCCTGAATGTAGTGGCTACATGCATTACATCAATGCAGACGGCACGCTCGCTGAAATGTGCGGCAATGGCATTCGCTGTTTCACCAAATTTTTAATTGATCATGGTTATGTCAATGCGGCAGATGCTCATTATATCGCAGATACGCTGCGTGGTCCGCTCCAAATTACGTTTAAGCTGGATAATGAAGGCAATTTCGATGTTGCCACAGTAGATATGGATGAGCCTATTTTGGATGCACCATCTATTCCAACAACTCTCCCTATGTCCGCAAGTCCCACAGAGGGTATTTCGTGCGTTTATGAGCAGCCCGTAGAATCTCCGTGGGGCACCTTTACTTTCACCTGCGTGTCTATGGGTAATCCCCACGCAGTATGCTTCTTGGATACCTTTGAAGCGTGTCCTGATGAGTGGTTTACTTCGACCGAACATTCGTTGGAGACATTCGACTTGAATAAAATCGGTGCGTACTTTGAATCTCATGAAGTTTTCCCGGCGAAGGCAAATATAGAATTTATTCACGTCGACGATAAAGGGTTACACATGCGAGTTTTCGAGCGTGGCTGCGGTGAGACCCTGGCGTGTGGAACCGGCGCGTGTGCCTCGTTGGTTGCTGCAGTTCTTACCGGACGCTCTTCGCGTAGCAATACGGTCCATTTACGCGGCGGCGATTTACATATATCTTGGAATGCGAATAATCACGTTATGATGACTGGTGCTGCGCGCACGTCTTTTACGGGTACGGTTATTCTGTAATGGCATATAAGTTCTAAAGTAGAGGTTCAATGAGTGAATACATTTTTGATGAGGTAAAACAACATGGCCCTGCCACTATTATTGAAAAACCGCGCGAACGTGCGATTTTAGTTGGGGTGGATAGGCCTAATCAAGAATGGTCGCTGCATTCATCTCTTGCCGAGCTTGAACGGCTTGCATGGACCGCTGGTGCTGATATGGTCGCTCAGACTACCCAGCGTATGGACTCACCTAATCCCCGTACGTTTGTCGGCAGCGGCAAGGCCGAAGAAATTGCTGATCTGTGTCGTGCCTATGCAGCTGATGTTGTTATCTTTGATGATGAATTGACTCCTTCTCAGCAATCTAACCTGGAAAAAGTTGTCGGCAAAGACGTTAAGGTTATTGACCGCACTGCACTCATCTTGGATATTTTTGCGCTTCACGCATCCAGTAAAGAAGGTCGCCTGCAGGTTCGTTTAGCACAGAATCAGTATTTATATCCACGTCTCCGTGGTATGTGGGCGCATCTGGCATCTAACCGTATGGGTGGTGGTGTTGGCTCGCGTTTTGGTGAAGGCGAAAGTCAGTTGGAAGTAGACCGCCGCTTAATTCGCAATCGCATCACATCCATTAAGCGCGAACTTGCCGATCTTTCTAAGAAGCGCGATCTGCAGAGAAAACGGCGTCGCGAATCTGGGGTATTTAAGGTGGCTTTGGCAGGTTATACCAATGCCGGTAAATCCAGTCTGCTTAATGCACTTACGGGATCTGAGGTCTTGAGCTACGACAAGCTTTTTGCCACGCTTGATTCCACTACGCGTCAATTGGCTTTACCGGAGGGTAGGGAAGTAACCTTAACGGATACGGTTGGGTTTATTCAAAAATTACCTACCACCTTGGTTGAAGCCTTTAAATCCACCCTTGATGAAATAAATGGGGCAGACCTTATTTTGCATGTGGTCGATGCTTCCGATCCTCAGCATATGCGTCAAATTGATACCGTGAATATGGTTTTAGAGCAAATTGGCGCTCAGGATATTGGACGTGTTGAAGTCTTCAATAAGCGTGATTTGTTGACCGAAGGTCAATATGATGCACTGCGGAATCGCTTTCCTCATGCGGTGTTTACCTCCACCAAAACCAAAGAGGGACTTTCAGAGGTAATGCATCGTATTGGAACGATTTCTTCTGCTCAGGATGTACTGATGGAACTTATCGTACCCTTTAATAGGGGTGATATGGTTTCGTATGTGCATCAACGATGCACCATCTTAAGCGAGACCTACGAAGAAAATGGCACGCACCTTATCGTACGTGCCTCTGATCAGGCACAAGCGCGTCTAAGAGAGTTTGCGGTTAAATAGGTTATCCCGAATAATTAGGTTAAACCGAATTAATATACCTTGCGCATTACTGCTACAACCTTACCTACAATTGAACAATCACGCGTGATGATGGGCTCCATTGAGGAGTTTTCAGGCTGCAAGCGGATATGGTCCTTTTCCTTATAGAAGCGTTTAACTGTGGCGCCATCATCGATAAGCGCCACAACGATTTCGCCGTTATGGGCGATTTGTTGTTGCTTTACTACAACATAGTCACCATCGTTGATGCCAGCTTCAATCATGGATTCACCATGGACGGCAAGAATAAATGATGCCGAATCTCCCACAATTTCTGTGGGAAGCGTCATCGTTGTCTCAATATTTTGTTCAGCAAGGATTGGTTCACCTGCGGCAACATTACCGACTAGTGGTAGGGACAGAGTGTTAGAAAAGCCCTCGGATCCAAAAGCTGCTGTCTTTTGAAATTCGGCAGCCAAGGCGATTGAGCGAGATTTCAAAGGATCGCGAACAATGTAGCCCTTTTCTTCAAGTGCTTTTAAATGAGCATGAACTGTGGAGGGTGAAGAAAGGTCTACCGCATTAGCAATTTCACGGACCGTCGGACCAAAGCCTTTTTCCTTGATATATGACTCAATAAATTCAAATACCGAACGTTGGCGTTTGGTTAGTGGTTCAACCATGGTACAACCTTTCAATGGGACGAACATTCGTTCGTTTTTCTATTGACAGGAACATATGTTCGACTTAGAGTATACACGAACAAAGGTTCTATGCAACTAGGAGAACGCAATGAATACCAGGCATCATACTTATCGCGTAGAGGGCACTGCTGCAATCAAGCCAGAAGTGAAGCAGCCTACGCCAATCATTACGTTTAATCCCCGCAAAGCGATATCATCCGATATGGTTTGGGACAACTCTCCGAAATCTGCTGGCATCGAATCCATGCGAGCGGATAGTGTTTCGATGTCTGAACATGTATGCAGTACGCAGGGTAGTGATGATAGGGACATGCACCATGAATCCTGCGATGAAATACGATACCATTCGCGTTCTTTTGTGCAGCGTCTGAGGCGCGATCCGTTGCTGGGGTCTTTGGGGTATGCCTTTAGTCAATCTTCAAATAAAACAGTGAACAACCCTGAAAACTCTCGTTACTTTGCCAAAGTAGTTGCTGGGATCAGTCTATTTGCAGTATTTATTGTACTCATTGGAGCCTGATAGGGTTCAACCACTATATCTTGTATACTGACATGAGTAATTCTCTTTTGAAGGAGTGCTCATGCGTTGTCCATCTTGCGGCTATGCCGAATCTAAAGTTGTAGATTCACGTCCAGTAGACGATGGCTCGGCGATTCGCCGCAGAAGAGAGTGTCTTTCGTGTGGCGTACGTTTTACGACGTATGAACGTGCAGAAACAACACCCTTGTTAATTATTAAATCTGATGGCTCTACCGAAGCCTATAATCGCGATAAGTTATTTAGAGGGCTGCTTATTGCCTGTGCAAAGCGTCCCATTTCACCTGAACAGATCTATCAAATGATTGATGATATTGAAGCTGAACTGAGAAATGATGCCAAACGCGAGATTACCTCTAAGGCATTAGGCGATATGGCATTAAAGCGTTTGGCTGAAGTAGATGAAGTTGCCTATATTCGCTTTGCCAGCGTGTACAAAGACTTTAAGAATATCGATGAATTTCGTGATGCTTTGAAAGGATTATAAGCGCAATGGATACGCTGTCGATACCAACTAAACCTCTCAGCCTTAAGGCCCATATTCCTGAAAATGCTTATAGAGGAGATGCTGGGTATGATTTACAGGCCTCAGAGAGCCTTGTATTAGCACCATTTGAGCGTGCTCTGATCGAAACTGGTCTTTCTATGGCTATACCTATGGGATATGCGGGCTTTGTAGTTCCACGCAGCGGTTTGGCTATTAAGCAGGGATTGTCTGTAGTTAACGCACCGGGTCTTATTGACAGCAACTATCGCGGTGAAATTAAAGTTATTGCTATCAATCTTGATCCTAACAATCACATTGAAATTAATATTGGTGACCGCATCGCTCAGTTGGTCATTATGAAAGTTGAACAAGTGGCCTTCGAAAAAGTGGAAGAATTGGAAACTTCACAACGTGGCGAAGGTGGTTTTGGTTCAAGCGGTGTATAGTGAATACGCTTTAAGTGAGTTAAGTGTAAGAGCGCTGTTATGCAATTGCGTATAAGCGCTCTTTTAACGTCTTTATCACTGGTCCGTATAATCCATATACAAACCGGTGATAATATATCTTATGTAAACCTAGAATACTAATGACAAAGGAGTAGATAATGGCCGAACGCGAACGTGATCCCTACTGCACAAGCGATCGTTTTGCTACAGTAAACGGAATGAAAGTTGTAGAACTTGGAGAAAATTCCGCTAAGGCCCAGGTTACTATTGAGGAAAAACATCTCAATGGTTTAGGGATTACCATGGGTGGCGTTTATTTTACTCTTGCTGACTTTACTTTTGGTGCTGCCAATCAATACATCACCAATGGCATTGTTACCCTCGACGCCAACATTGACTTTATCGCTTCTGCAAAGCTTGGTGACACTATTACTGCTACCTGTACTCAGGTTGCCAAAGCGCGCAAGATCGTTCGCAATGACATTGTTATTACCGATCAGGATGGCAAGCTTTTGGCCAATGTCCGTTGCACTGGGTATCGTAAGGAAACGTGGAATTAATGCCTTCACGTCAAGGAAAACCCAGCGTGAATGATAAACAATCACGCTATCAACGTTTTACTCCCTCCCTTGCATTTCAGCTTGCGGCTCCCCATACCTGGGTTGCAGCGTTAACGCCTGTGCTATTTTCATACGTATATTGTGGCATTACCTACTCGGGCAAATTAAATGTTTTATATGCCCTTGTATTATTGGCTATTTGTATATGCATGCAGTCTGCTGTCAACGTGCTCAACGATTACGTGGACTTTAAAAAAGGGACTGACTCTTTGGAGAATTCCTCTAAGGATGCCTTTGATGCTGTGCTGGTCTATAATCATCTGAACCCCAAAATCGTTTTAGTCTATGCCGTTTTGCTTTTGGTTGTGGCTGCAGCGTTGGGTATCTATTTAGTCGTAGAAACCAGCTGGATTTTATTGGTTATTGGCATCATCGGCGCTTTGGTATTAGTGCTGTATTCTTGCGGTAAAACTCCCATATCGTATCTGCCCATCGGTGAGTTCTGCAGTGGCATTGTGATGGGTGGTTTAATTCCTCTGGCCTGTTGTTATGCCCTTTCAGGCATTTTTGATCCGCTTGTTTTAGTGGTAGCTCTACCCTGTATTATTGGCATTGGTATGATTTTGTTCACCAACAACACCTGTGATATTGAAAAAGATATTCCAGCGCATCGCAAAACCTTATCGGTGGTATTGGGTCGTGATACCGCTGTAAAAACCTATAAGGCGATGATTTTGGTGTGGCTCGTTGTTGTGACTGCGCTTGTTGGGATTTTTTATTCAACAGGCATGCCTTTTGTTCTGCTACTTGTGCTAGCTGCGTTCCCCACTCTGCGAGCCATCATGACAAATCCACTTAATCAGGCTTCACGCGATGGTGCGATGGCTCAAATTGTTACCCTTAACGTTGTGGTTATTGCGTTTTATTCTCTGTCGCTATGTGTGGGCACCTTTATAACCTGGGTGTAATTACGCCGGGTGTGTAAAAACTTCGAGAGTGTATTGCGCCGGATCCGCCCGGGTGCGTAAAAGCTTCGAGAGTATAAATGCGTTGCCATGAGTGCCAAGGCTCTCATAGACAAAGTATGTGCCTTAGAGCTTTTGGCTCTAGGAGTGTAGTTAGAGCTATTCCAGCGTCCTAAGAGCTAGCTGTTTTTTGCCTTGTAATTTGGAAAGATGAGCATGTTGTACCAGTTTGTCTAAGGTGTAAGGTGCATCCTCTTCAATGATGCCACTGGTAAAGGCAAGAGAGCCCAACACATCTTTTGCAGTATACACACCATCTTCTCTGATGGATTGAATAGAAATATCTCCTGCTCGTTTTGATAGTCGATGACCATTTTCATCCACGAGTAAAGGAATATGGCCATAGGTGGGATGCGGCCAGCCTAAGAGGTCTTGTAAATACCACTGGCGCGGTGTCGAGGTTAAAAGATCTATGCCGCGGATTATATTGGTGACGCCCATCTCGTTATCGTCAACGACACTAGCCAGTTGGTAGGCATACACTCCATCAGCTCGTCTTACGATGAAATCACCGCAGATTTCTGGTAGCGTACAGAGTTGCTGTCCTTGAAAGATGTCGAAAAATTCGATTGGTTCATCTGTTACCTGTATACGGTACGAGGGTTGCTTGGTTCGACGTTTGTTCTGGCGTTCAGCTTCGGTGAGATTGCGACACATCCCCGGGTATATGACCTCTTCTCCCCTATGAGGTGCGCTTGCGGCATGGATATCTGCCCGTGAACAGAAACAGGGATATATTACATTGCGTCTAGCCAAGGCTTCAAACGCTTCTGTGTACGCTTCAGTTCGTGAGCTCTGATACAAAATGGGTGTCTCCCAAGTGAAGCCAAGCCATTCCAGGTCGCGTACAATGGCGTCACAGAATACTTGTTTAGAACGAGCAGGATCAAGATCTTCCATGCGAAAGACCATATCTCCGTTGTTTTGGTGAGCGTATATATACGCAACCATGAAAGATAAGATGTTACCTAAATGCAGAAAGCCTGAAGGAGTGGGTGCTAGACGGCCTAGCACCTTAGGTGTATTGGTTGTTTTTTCCAGAGTAATCATAGACTTGCTATACGCGTTTAGATCGTATCCTTTTGTCGGAAGTATGCTTTAGAAAATCTATCTTGGCAAATCGTCTGTATGAGCACTGAAACTTGTTGCCTCTTTTATCAAGCTCGCTTTATCTACGTGTTACTTGCGTCGGTCAATGACATGCTTTGTCTTACCGGTTGTACGCTCAATGCCGCCTGGTTCAACCAGAACAACCTCGGAGGATACCAGCATAGTTTCTTTGAGCTTTTGAGCAATGTGTTTTCTGAAAGCGTTCATCTCTTCAAAGGAGTCGCTGAAGGCGGAAGGTTCAAGCTCCACGAAGACCTTCATGCGATCTAAGCCGGAATCATTATCCACTTCGATACGATAAAACGGAGTAACGCCTGCAATGCCCGATAAGATATCTTCCACCTGAGAGGGGAAAACATTGGTTGCACGAATAATAAGCATGTCATCGCTGCGCTTGCGAACCTTTTTCATGCGGGCATGAGTGCGACCACAGGCATAGGGCTCAGTTGTTACATAGGTCAAATCGTGCGTGCGATAACGCAAAACCGGAATAGCTTGTTTATCGAGCGGAGTTAAGACCAGCTCCCCTTCTCTACCCTCTGGAACCGGTTCGCCAGTTTCTGGATCGACCACCTCCCATAAGAAGTGGTCCTCAGCGATATGCTGCATATCTCTTGAGCTTAAGCATTCGCCTGCAACGCCAGGGCCCATAACTTCAGTCAGGCCATAGTTATCGGTGCAGGTAATGTGCATCCTTCGCTCAATTTCTTCCTTGATCTTTGGAGGACAGGGCTCACCACCAAACAGCCCCACACGTAAAGAACAGTGTTTCCAATCAAAGCCTTGCTTTTCTCCTACTTCACACATATGGAGCGCATACGATGGTGTTGCCACAATGACCGTGGTTCCATAGTCTGAAATCATCTGTAAATGACGTTCTGTATTACCGGCACCTGCAGGAATCATCATGCAGCCAAGCTTTTGAAGACCATAGTGAAGGCCAAAACCACCCGTAAACATGCCATAGCCAAATGCCATTTGGGCACGATCTCCAGGATGAACACCAGCCATAATTGCCAAGCGGGCAATGCAGTCACTCCAGATATTCATATCGTGGTGATTGTATCCTACAACAATAGGCTTACCAGTCGTTCCAGACGATGCGTGCAGCTCTACCACGTCCTTAAGGTCAACAGCAAAAAGACCATAGGGAAACGTGTCGCGCAAGGCAGTCTTGTCGGTAAAGGGAAGTTTGCGAACATCAGCAAGCGTTTTGATATCTGATGGAACAACGCCCATCTCATCCATCTGAGAGCGATACCACTCTACATGATTGTAGACGTATGCAACTTGATCTTTAAGCTTCATCAATTGCAAAGCTTCAAGACGGGAGCGATCCATGGTTTCAATTTCAGGCTGGTAATACTTCTGGGTTGTACACGATGACATGTAAAGTCCTTTCAAAAGTCCAGCACTAACGCAATTCCGAGTGAGTGATAAAACGAACACCGGCACTACTCAGTAGACGTTCAGCTTCTTCGAGATTATCCACCTTAAAACAGATATAGGTAGCAATAAGCGAATAGCAGTAGGTGATATTAATACCGGCTTCAGAGAGTAATCCGAAGACTCGTGCAAGTTCCCCTGGCTTGTCAATAAGTTCAAGGCATATCACATCACTAAGA
The DNA here is from genome assembly GCA_900539675.1 of uncultured Coriobacteriaceae bacterium. GTDB lineage: Bacteria > Actinomycetota > Coriobacteriia > Coriobacteriales > Eggerthellaceae > Anaerotardibacter. The sequence continues at coordinate 15,536 of UQDJ01000025.1, forward strand.
GTTACCGCTGCACCGTTATCCTTTAAAACGGCGCAGCCCTGCTCGGGATCATCAACGATAAAGCGAGCTATGCCATAATCCCCTGTATCGGAGCAGCTAAACCCTCGAACACTAATACCAGCGGTTTGCAAAAGGTCTAAATTGTGCTTTAAATGGCCGGGCTTGCTTTGTACAAAGACACTGATCTGCTTGATAGCCATACCTGTTACTCCCCTTTTGCACTTTTGGCACCCAAAGCGAATGCCTCTAAGTTGGCTTCAATTGTTTTAGGTGGTACTTTGGTGCGTATAACGTCTTCCCAGAGCTTGGTTTCAAACGGCAGAGCTATTGAAAGAGCGCCAAGTAACACGACGTTTGCGCATTTGACATTTCCTGCTTTGCGAGCCAGGTTTGAAGCAGGCACCAAAGAAGCACCCATATCGAGCAAGCGTTGCCGTGCCCAAGATGGCATGGTTTCTCTACCGGTAAGTACTGGAAGCGGCTTGATCGATTCGTCGTTGACTACCAGGGCACCTTCGGTTTTCAGGAATGCTATATTGCGCAGTGCTTCTACCACTTCAAATGAAACGATACAGTCTGCACATCCTTCGTCACACACCATGGAATGCACGTCTTCCCCAAAGCGAACTACAGTAGTAACTGCGCCACCACGTTGCGCCATGCCGTGTATCTCAGAAACCTTGCAATCAAGACCAGCAGCTGTTGCGACGCGGGCAAGTAGATCGGCTGCGGTGATGGTGCCCTGGCCGCCCACTCCACACAGTAATATGGTATACACCTGCTGATCGGTGGTTTGAACGTTCATAAGCGCATACCTCCTCGAGGTTGTATTGCACCAAAATTGCAATACTGAGCGCACTGGCCACAACCCGTGCATAAAGATTGATCAATGGAAGATAGCCCGGTATCGGGATCGGAAGAGATTGCAGGACAACCTAACGTTTTACAGATGCCACAACCCGTGCAGTCATAGGTTACTTCAAAGGGTTTGCCGATATTGATAAGCGGTTTGTCTTCTGATAGAGAATCGAAATATGCATCAAGGGTATCGAATTTCTTTTTGGCTTGAGGTGCGCAGCTATTCGGTTTTTGCTCCATTGAAGCCGGTCGATGTTCTTTTTTTAGCAGTGCGCAAGGACCTTCAAAAATGATGACATCCAATTCATCACGCGCTGTCGCCTTCTTAAGTGCATCGCGTACTTTCTTCATATCAAAGGCATCTACTACCTGGACATTGTCAACGCCCAAAGCACGCACTAAGCCCGGTAAATCAAGCTCATGACTTTCACGATGCTGGAGAGTTACCCCATTAAAAGGATTACCCTGCTGGCCGGTCATGGCAGTAGTGCGGTTATCTAAAATACAAATGGTGCCTGCACCTTTGTTGTAGATAGTGTTCATCAACGACGTAACACCTGAATGCGCAAACGTGCTGTCGCCAATAACCGCAACAATGGGTTTATGATCGCGATGCTTCATAGCAAGTTCAAAGCCATGAGACATTGATACCGAAGCACCCATACATAAAGTAGTGTCCATGGCGGATAACGGTGGCAGTGCTCCTAAGGTATAACATCCAATGTCGCCTGTCACGATAGCGTGCATGCGTGACAGCTCTTTAAATACCAAGCGATGAGGACAGCCTGGGCATAAAGCCGGAGGACGATTGGGAATGTCGCGTTGGCTTTCACAATGGTGGGGTACCGGACGTCCTAAAGCTCGAAGAAGATGAACAGGACGTAATTCACCATCTTTGGGAAGTGGCACTTTAAAGGTATCAAGATCTATGCCGCAGCTGCGAACCGCATCGCTTAAATATGTGGAAGCTTCTTCGGCAACGTAAATCTCATCAACTGATTGAGCAAAAGTGCGAAGAGCGTGAGCTGGTAAGGGCCACGTAATGCCCAGCTTGAATACATCAACATCAGGTAAGGCCTCTTTAACGTGTTGATACACGGCCCCAGCACAGATAACACCAATCTTAGAAGCGTTTGATTCAGTGTTGCACCGTTCAATGACATTGTAGGAGCAGGTTTCCACCCACGTATGAAGTTTCTCAAGACGTTCAAGCATATTTTTGCGTCGAGGTTTTGAAAACGCCGGCATCATAACCCATTTGCCAGGATCCTTTTCATAGGGAATGGGATCTATCTGGCGACGTTGACCTACATCAACCGGAGTTTTCGTATGAGAAATACGCACCGTCGATCGAATCATAAACGGAAGGTCAAACTGTTCAGAAAGATCATAAGCATCTTTTGTAAACAGCCGTGCTTCACTTGAATCTGAGGGCTCGAACATGGGAACCTGAGCAGCCATGGCGTAATAGCGGGAATCCTGTTCGTTTTGTGAGGAAAACATGCCTGGATCATCGGCGGCCAACACCACTAAACCACCATTGACACCCGTATAAGCGCAGGTAAACAAAGGATCAGCGCATACATTGACGCCTACATGCTTCATGGTAACAAGGGTTCTAGCTCCCGCGGCAGAAGCGCCAACGGCAACTTCGAGAGCAACTTTTTCGTTGGGGCACCATTCGGCATACACATCCGGTAGCGCAGCAAATGCTTCCATTGTTTCTGTAGAGGGAGTTCCAGGATAGGCGGTGCCAATATGGCAGCCAGCCTCCCAAGCTCCTTGAGTAATTGCCTCATTGCCCGAAAGTAGCTTCATTGTGCACCTCACTTACCTATGCAATTACTTGGTATAACGAAGAACGAAACACCCAATCTGAATAATGTCGCCATCATTGAGCAATACGTGGTCAACATTGGCATTATTAACCCAAACGCCGTTAAAGGATCCTGTATCACGAATGGACCAATCGTTGCCCATGCGTTCCAGCATGGCATGCTTACGAGATACCGTCATATCGTTGAGGAAAACCTCGCATTGAGGGGAACGACCAATTTGAGCTTGGTCACCCTCAAGGTGATACACCATACCTTCTTGCTTGCCATATAAAACGGTTAACTTAGGTAGAGAAGAAGGTGCTACGGTGATATCGGCTTTTTCGGGTTCAAACGATACTACCTTAAATTCTTCAGTTGAGTCCTGAAGACGATAGCCACATGCGGCGCACGCTTCATCACCGGGGTTAAGCGGGCTATTACATACGGGACATCTATCCATCTGATTGCCTTCCTCTACTTAGTTGGCTTGAGTTAACGCAGTATTAGGTCCATAAATTACTGGGGTCATATTGACCACGGTGCTTTCAGCCTGAGTGGGGGCACCGCTGAAGCCCCGAACCAAACGATCCCACCAAATTCCAATGCCTTCGAATGGATTAGGAGCTGCGCAAGGTTCTGCAGCAACAATATCACAGCTCGCGATTTCTTGATTGTGTTGATAGAAAGTAGCCTTTCCCACTTTTTGACCTACCTGCACATCGCCTGATACGGTATCGAATTCGAACTTCTGACTCACGTTGCCATCGAGGGCAAAAACGTTGACAGCAGCATCGGGGTTGTCAAACGTGGCTTTGAAAGTCTTATCAATCCAACCTGAGTGGCTGACATAGGCCACTACCGGAACTTGTTTGGATTGACCATCGGCTTGATAGGTGGTGGTTTCTGGAGAATGAGCCAGTGCGTAGTCGATAGTGTTGTCAAACACCCAATCATCTAAGGTTTGAGCATCGGTGAAGCGCTGTTGCTCATTGGAGGATTTAAGCACGACAGCATACAGTGTTTTGCCGTTGCGTTCTACAGCACCTGCAAAGCATGCGCCTGCTTTATCGGTGTAGCCAGTCTTAACGCCACATGCTCCCTCGTAGCTTGATAGCAAGATATCCGTAGATTGCAACGGCACGTCGACTTGCTGATTGTTGCGGGTTACTTTAATAGTATCTTGCTGAGAAGAGACGATGCTACGGAACAGATCGTTTTTCATCACTTCAGAAACCATCGTGGCAACATCGCGTGCAGAAGAGTGCATATCTGTATCGAATTGATTGATATCTAACCCATGAGGATTGGCGAATAACGAATTAGTCATACCAAGGTCTGCAGCCTTTTTGTTCATAGCGTATATAAACGCATCATAATCGTTATCGGGAACATCAGTTATTCCCTGATCGCGCAGCTGCTGTTTAATACTTGCGCCCATGGATTCAGCTATCGCTACAGCTGCATCGTTGCCCGAAACCATCATCATGGCTTTCAAGGCTGATTCAAGGTTCATGGTATCCCCTGCCTGCAACATGGCAGAAGATTCGCCAATTGTAGCGGCATCTGGGCTTACCGTAATTTGAGTATTTTGGGGATCGCCATAGCTTAGTGCAACCAAGGCAGTCATGCATTTCGTAACGGATGCAATATGGGTTTGAGTATCAGGGTCGCGTTCGAAGTAGGTGTTGCCATCGCTGTCTATGACAAAGGCATATTGAGCAGCGATATTGGGACAATTTGCAGAAGTTAATCCACGTTGATCTACGGTAAGTCCCGCCACCACATCGGAATCACGGACGTCAGCTAAGGCGTTTTGTGGAACAACGCCCAAAAAGAGCGTACAAGAAAGTATAAAAGCTGCCAGTGAGGCACCTATTTTGTTCATAGGTGATAATCTCACGCAGGTCTCCTTTCAAAAACAAGAAGGACGCCTGCTAAGAGCGGGTACCCTTCACGATCACCTCATTTTTTGGTTCGTAGTTAGATTCAAACAAATCCTGATGCAGTATGTTGCCACCCGCATCTTTTACCGTACGAACAATTGAAATGCTGCTGCCGTTTACTCCGGTGGTTTCTACATATTCCTTGCCAGCAGCAACGGTGTTGTCATTCTTGTACGTCACGGAATAAGGCTCACCTTTTTTCCATTCGCCGTACTTCGTAGAAACCTGATAGTGCGGATCAACTCCCCACAGTGTAGCGGTAACTGAAGAGTTAGTGTAGGTCATCACGAGCAAAACATCAGAGGACGTATCGTTTTCCCAAACAAGATCCATGTAGGGGTAAGCAATAGCAGCATCTCTTCCCTCAGGATAACTCGAAATCCGCAAGGTATGATTATGGCGCTCAGAAATCGGGTAGCCCGCATCATAGATCGCGTTAAACACCGTCGTAGCTACTTGACAGATGCCTCCGCCGATGGCATCAGAGTATTCACCGCCAACTATAGCGCCTGCATCCTGGTATCCCTTATCTTCTGTAGCCTCTCCAGCTGTGTCATTAAACGACCACGATCCGCCATTGGCTTTAGCAATGGAATTGGACAGCAGATCGGCTGCGGTATGGATGTTGTGCGTGCGTGCTTCTGCGCCAGATGAATACTGAGTGGTAAATGAGGACACTGCCGTAACAATGCCAAAGTCGCGCGCGTCATTAAAAGACATTTGAGAGGGCAGATCCGTTGACTCAAGAGCAATTGTTGGTGCTTCCGTACGTGATTCAGTTACGAAGAATGATTGATTCATCTGATCAACGGCTGCTTTAGCTTCAGGAACCGTTCCAGTTGCGTTGGTTGAAACCGTAATAGCACCCTTATCATCCTTATCAAAGGAGAGGTGTAAGTCTTCTTCATTGATATTGGAATGCAGTGCCCCTAACAGAGCGGTAGTGGTTGCTTGTTCATCGAAATAGAGGTTAAGGGCATAGCTGTCATTTACTTCGTCGATGCGCGTATGAACCCAAGAAGCCATATCATCTCGGCTGGCATCCCACGACTGATCCTCAAAGGTAAAATGAGCGCCGTGTGCAAGCGATGCATTGACGGTATCAGCGCATACGCGAGCGGCATCTTCATCGATTTGTAAAGGCATATACTCAGTTTGTAAAACGTATGACTGCTTGGTTTCGGTACCTAGATAGGTAGAATTCAGATTGTCTACCAGCCAATCGCGCGTCACTTCTCTGCCATCGTATCCGTCGGTAATAGATGCGATACCATCCTTTATTTCAATGTCATAGTTAACGCGTTTTTCCCCTACCACCGCAGTCATTTCATCTAATAATTCTGAGAGGGTCGTGTCATTAAATGTGCATTGGGGAGCAATTTGCCACGGATGAGTGGCAGCTTGAATGCGGACAACAATACCTCCATTATTGCGACCCACTTCAAATGCTTGGTCGACTAAATCGTCCACATTGAGAGCAGCATCTAAATAATCCGAAGGGAGCGTCCACTGGCGTCGCTGGTCCAGAGATTCTTCGTAGGAGATCTGTTCTGCAATATTTTCAGCATTCTTTGCTTGTTCTGGATTGTTTTCATCGTCCTGGGTAGCGTAGAAGGTGGCTACATTGCCAGATACTCGCGGAGAATAGTAACTCGATACCGCATCGGTTGCTTGTTCACGGGTCATACCGCTTACATCTACATCCCCTATGGAAACACCGCTATATATTTTGTTCCCATTGATAAGACTGTCCACTCCCCAGCCTATAGCGCCAAGCAGTACTACGGCTAAACAGGCTATGAGAAAAGGATGCTTCCAGATGGGCAGTTTAGAGGCAGCGCGTGAATCGGCGGTTGCGTTTTGAAACGGATAGGTAGCGGATCCATTTCTGCTAAACCCTTCTCGTTTTCTGCCTGGTTCATCAAAGCTTCCCTGTTTCCTTCTTTTTTGGGAAACGCGATCTGATGATGGGCGTTTGTTTGATTGGTTAGTATGGGATTTGGTCCAAATGGTATTTGTCAATTGCTCAGCGCCAGCTTGATTGGGTCGTTTGGCATTCGATGGATTGGTATTCATCTGAGAAGAACCAAATGAAGTATGTTTTGATACTCTGGTTCTATTCGCTGGATGTTTGGCTGGTGTTTTGCGCCTATCTTGGGCCTGTTGTAGATGACGAGCATCATGAGGAGCATGCTTTTGTGCTGCCGCTGTATGCTTTTGTGCTGCTGCAGTATGCTTTTGAGCAGTTAATGATTCCTGTTCGGCAAGCTTGGCATCACGTTGTGCCCGTAGTTGCGCTAAATATTGAGATGAGCGCAATTGATGGGCGGTATCAGGAGCTTGACGTCGTTCATCTATCCCAGAATGCATACCGGATGCTATACCAGACTGAGACCTAGATGGTGATCCAGGATGTTTTGGATTGGATGCGGATGCAATGAAGCGCTCATTAGTGAGGTTTCGCTGAGCACGATGAGGTGCCCGTCGCGAAGGTGTTTGATACGGCATGTTCTGATCAAGAGAAGAGTTGTCCTGTTCGCCGAAATGGCGATCACGCACAGTATGATCCTGCAAAGTAGACTTTTTTCCTCTACCCTGTCGAGTCGCCTTTCGCCTATAGGTTGGCATTACCCACTCTTTCTTGTGTGAATCTCCTGAGAACAGCTGTGTATGAAAACCAGTATATACAGCCTGAAGGTTTTACCTCTCAACTATTTTAGAGGGTTTTACTTGAGCGTTGAGGCTTCTTCTCGTATTGCTTTGCGCATACCTATGACACCCTTCACGATGTAGTAAATCGTGGTAAACGTTGCCAAAATAATGCCTGCGTAAATAAACCAGAAACCCCAGCAATAAGCATCATGAGAAAAACCGGGCAACCATCCGAAATCGCAGAGGCCTAAACCCTGTAAGAGCGGCCAGTTCAGCAATACTGCAGCAAAGCCTATGTATAAAAACGTGGTAGCAAATTTACCGGGATAAATAACCGGGACACGAACTTTCCAGCGGGAGAGCAGATACGAACCACCAGCCAGCATAAAAAGATCACGCAGAACAACGAATAAGATAATCCACAGGGGCATACGTCCGATTAAGAACAGACCGAGCACACCAGAAATCATCAGAAGTCTGTCGACGAAGGGGTCGAGTAACTGCCCTAGTTTTGATACCGTATGGGTGCGACGAGCAACCTGACCATCAACCCAGTCAGTGGATGCTGCAATGGCAAAGATCAGCGTAGCTGCAAGGTTGTAATTGTTGAACAGCAGAATGAAAAACACGGGGATCATGCATAAGCGGATAAAAGAAAGAAAGTTTGGCAGGGTAAGAACCTTATTTAATACTACTGCCTCTTCGTCATCGTGTTTAGCAGCTGCAGCTGTCATGTATGCCTCCACATAAGAACCGGGCCTCACTGGCCCGGTTTAACGACTTGATATAACACCTTATGAGTTTATACAACATATTCAAATAAAGCTATGAAGGCGTTTCAATCCTGTAAGTTTCCACCATTAATCTGAAAACATTAAGGGAGCATTAAGACATTCCTTTAGACGGTTATTCGGTTTTCTGGGCATTCGCCTTTTCACGGGCGGCTTTAGCTTCTTTTGCAGCTTTAATGCGCGCTGCTTTTTCAGCTTCCTTAGCAGCAAGTTCTTGTTTTTGCGCTTCGCTCAGTGGTGGACGTTCAACCAATACCACCGATTTTTCCAGTGTCGGATGAAGTAACACAGGGTTCATGCTTAAACAGTGTTTCGGACATTCGCGAATACAGGAGCCGCATTGAATGCACGAAAAGCGGTCGATCGACCAGGTTTTCTTTTCGCGATCTACGGTGATTGAATTCGTAGGACAATGCTTTACGCACTTCGAACATGAAATACACTCTTCGATGTTGCACTCCACTGCACCCTTCATAGAGTCAGGATGCTTGGGCTCTTCATAGGGGTAGCGCGTGGTAATTGGCTTCTTGAAGAGCGAGCGCAAGGTCATTTTTCCTAATTTGAAACCACCCATAGCTCTTACCTTTCAGTACAGCTAATGCACGGGTCGATAGAAAGCACGATCATGTTTACATCAGCTAAATCGCATCCCTTTAGGGCCATTGTCATGCCAGCAATATTCTGGGAACTAGGCGTTCGCATGCGCATACGCTCTAAATACTTTGAACCATTGCCGCTGCAGTAGTAATACACCTCACCGCGGGGTTGTTCGAGAATACCGCAGGCTTCGCTTCCTGCTTCAGGAGCACCTTTTACTTGAACATGAATAGGACCATCAGGGATCTTGTCAATGAGATCATTGATGATATCAATAGATTGAAGCACTTCAAGCGCGCGCACCTTAATGCGGGCATACACATCGCCCTGGGAATCCAATATGGGTTCGAAGTTATTCATAAAGGCATAGCCGCCCAAGCCCAAACAGCGTACATCGTTATTTACGTTGCTAGCACGAGCGAAGGGACCCACCATGCCATAGTCTATTGCTTCATCGTATGACAGGACACCTACTCCAACGGTGCGGTTTTTTACGGACGAATCGTTCAAGAATGCCTTGCAGATTTCACCATATTCCTTGCGCATTTCACGCAGGGTATCTTTGATTGCAGCCAGCATAGGCGCTTCAATATCTTTCGTTACACCACCGAGCAGTGTGTAGGAAAGAATAACACGGCCACCTGAAACCTTTTCAAATATATCTAAGATACGCTCACGCAAGCGCCAGGTATGCATAAACAGGCTTTCATATCCAAAAGCGTCTGCGGTCAGACCCATCCACAACAGATGTGAGTGCATACGGGAAAGTTCGTGCATAATGGTGCGCAAGAATTGAGCACGCTCGGGAACTTCGACATGCATGAGTGATTCAACGGTTTCTGCATAACCGTAGCTATGACCAAACGCGCAAATGCCGCAAATGCGTTCAGCTACATAGATATATTGATGGATGTCATAGCGTTCAACCAGCTTTTCAAGACCACGATGAATAAAACCAATTTGGGGTAATACATCCACAACAGTTTCATCTTGGACCACAAGGTCAAGGTGAAGCGGCTCAGGCAAAACGGGATGCTGGGGGCCAAAGGGTATAACTTGAGCTTTTCCCATTCTTACTCCCCTTCCTTCTGAGTAGCAGCCTTCTTGGCACGTGCTTGCATAGCAGCACGAACTTTTGCAGCCTTTTCAGGATCCATATTGGCAAGTTTCTTTTCTAACTCTTCTTCCGATAAAGATGGCATTTTAGGAGTGGTCGGCGAACTGGCCTTGGCCGTTTTGCCCGCATCAGAAGTATCTGATGATGCATCGTCATGCTCGTTAGCTTCTGCTTTCAAACGAGCCTCACGTGCCTTTTTAGCAGCAGCAATTTTTTC
>UQDJ01000026.1 GCA_900539675.1 uncultured Coriobacteriaceae bacterium
AAACACTACGCCTAACCCTGCAAGAGCAATAGCACCTACGTCTCCGGTAAGTTCATAGGCGCCTATAAAGGCATACGGGCTCATGATGAACTGCAGGGCGCATTGGATATTGACAAAAAATACGATGCAAAACGCGATACGGGCAACCCAGGCTGCCCGTTTTACATAGTTCGCATATTTGGATTTTGACTGCACGGTTTCGCCTCTTAATTGGCTTGCGTATCTGTGTTACTAAACTCACAGAGTGCGTGAATCATCGTCTTACAGAATCTATTTTAGTTCTGCTATCAGCTTTGTGGTGAGTGCATCCAGTTCGCTTTGAGATTCTGCATTTACCGAGCCTCTAATAGTGGTTTCTTCATCCATAAACGTTATATTCGTACAGTTTTCCAAAAGAGCCTTCATCGTTTTAGTGGCGCTTGGAGCCCACGTACCGTTCTGGATGAAACCAACGGTGCGCTTCTGGTATTTCTTTTCTTCGAGATCTTGCAAGAAATTGCGCATGAAGGGGAATACACCACCGTTGTAGGATGAAGCAGCGCATATCATATGAGAGAAGCGAAACGCGTCGGCAACAGCTTGTGCTTCATCGCAGCGTGCCAGATCTTGAACAACGACCTGTATGCCTTGCTTGCGCAAAGTTTCTGCCAACTTGAGGGCCGCCTTTGCTGTGTGGCCATAGATGGAAGCGTAGGCGATTAATACACCACGCTGTTCAGGTTCATAGGCAGACCAGGTTTTGTAAGCATCCATATAATGGTCAAGCATGTCCTCTAATACCGGGCCGTGCAAAGGACGAATCATCTGGATGTCAAAGGGTTCAAGCTTTTTGAACATCATTTGGACTTGTTTGCCATAGGGGGCAACAATGCCAAAGTAATAGCGACGTGCTTCAGCAGCCCAAAGTAGGTCAACATCAAGAGCGCCAAACTGACCAAAGGCATCTGCGGAATACAGGCACTTATCAAATGAATCGTAGGAGAGCATAACTTCAGGCCAGTGCACCATGGGGGCAAAAACAAAGGTAAGGGTGTGTTCGCCAAGCTCAAGCGTATCGCCGTTTTTGACTATCATGTTTTCGGCAGGGTAGTCCGTACCGAAATAGTTGGTTACCATAGAATCGCTCTTTGCATTTAAAACAATGGTGGCGTTGGGGTAAGCCTTCATGAAGGCATTGATGGAGCCAGAATGGTCAGGCTCCATGTGCGATACCACTAAATAATCGGGGGATTTACCATCACACGCTGCAGCAATTTGGTCCAGCCATTCATCAGCAAAGTGAGCATCAACGCTGTCCATGACCGCAATTTTTTCATCTTTGATGACATATGAGTTATACGACATACCATTAGGCACTTTGAACTGACCTTCAAATAAGTCGATCTCGTGATCGTTAACCCCGACATATAGTACTTCTGAAGCGCTCATAAATATGCCTCCTAGCTGGGAATGCTATCGAAATTAGCGGTAACTATGTCTAGATATATCTTACTGCATCGTGATTCTAGCCGTGCTTACTGCATCACGATTTTAGCCGGGCTTTTACATCGCTATTTTAGCTGTGCATGTGGGGAAACAGTTCTTCGGTATCGAGCCATAAGGTGAATGGCCCGTCATTGACAATATGTAGCTTCATCATGGCGCCAAACCAGCCCGCCTTGATGGGAACATCTGACTTACTAGCACAGTATAAAAAGTGGTTATAGAGCTCTTCTGCCAAACTGGGTGAGGCGCTTTTGGTAAAGGATGGTCGATTGCCTTTCTTGCAATCGGCATACAGAGTGAACTGTGACACTATGAGCGCTGAACCTCCTACATCACTAAGGGATTGATTGGTTTTGCCTTGGGTATCTTCGAAAATACGCAGTTTATAGATTTCGTTCCACAGTGCTTCGACAATTTCTTTAGTATCGGTGGGGCCAACGCCTAGTAGAATACAAAACCCTTTCTCAATCGATTGTGTTGTAGCGTCAGGCGCTGAAACAGATGCGTGGGTAACGCGCTGGATTAAAGCTCGCATATACGTTCCTCTTTCGTGTGTTGTATGACCTGTCCTGTCTGGTGCGGTGACGATGAATTTTTGCTCGGGCTTTACGGTATCATGACTGCATGTACAAATCATTGGATAAAGCATCCGGATGGGGAGGGTGCATATGTCTGAGCTGAATCCTATTACTGATCCGAAAATCTTGGCGTATCTTGAAGATGATGTAGTTGATATTCGCGGATTTGATCGGTGCGAATTGCGCGAAGCTCACGAAGGAAAGTTTGTTTTACGAGCGTATCCGGCTCTCGATTGCGCGAACAATGTGGGAAGTGTTCACGGAGGCTTTCTACTAGCACTTGTTGATGTGGTGGGAACTGCCACGGTTGACACCTTGGGCGTTGAAAATGTAACGATGTCGGTTAATGCGAACTACCTGCGTCCGGCATTTTGTGATGATGAATACTTAGATGTTGTTGGCAGTGTTCTTAAGGCGGGAAAACGCATTGTGCTTACCGAGGTTGAAATAATCCGTCCTGATGGACAGCTGGTAGTAAAAGCAACGGTAACGGTATCTCTTACCGGACAGAAGATCATAGATCTATAGCCATTTTTCGCAGGTATAGCGTTTAATTTTCTGTTACGACTTCGCCTTGTCATGGTTTGCTTCGATAAAGTATAGGTTTGACAAAGTGAACTTGCGTGTTAAATGAGGCGAAAGGGGAATCATCGTGGCGCATGTCAACGAGAATTATGCAAAGCTTCCAGGTAGCTATCTGTTTTCCGATATTGCTCATAGAGCTGCTGCATTTCAGGAAAAACATCCTGATGTTGAACTGATTAAGATGGGTATTGGTGATGTTACGCGTCCATTAGCTCCCGCTGTTATTGAAGCTATGCATGCTGCGGTAGACGATATGGCTCACGTAGCAACATTTCACGGTTACGGCCCTGAACAGGGGTATGACTTTTTGCGTAGCGCTATTGCCCAGAACGATTTTAAAGATCGTGGCGTTGACATTGAAGACGATGAGATTTTTGTTTCCGATGGTGCAAAATCTGACTGTGGCAACATCGGCGATATTTTATCTATCAACAACAAAGTTGCTGTGTGTGATCCCGTATATCCCGTGTATGTAGATACGAATGCTATGGCTGGTCGAGCGGGCGACTATGATGAAAAGGCCCAGGGGTGGACCAATATTTACTACATGCCTACGACTGCGGAAAATAATTTTGTTCCACAGGTTCCTACTGACGGTACAGTGCTGGATATTATCTATCTGTGCAGTCCCAATAACCCCACCGGCATGGTGCTCAACTATGATGAGCTTAAGACATGGGTTGATTATGCTAACGAGCATGAATCGCTCATTATGTTTGATGCTGCATACGAACGATTCATTACTGAAGAAGGTATTCCTCACTCCATCTTTGAAGTAGAAGGCGCCAAGACGTGCGCTATTGAATTTCGTTCGTTCTCTAAAACGGCAGGTTTTACGGGTGCTCGTTGTGGCTATACGGTAGTGCCAAAGGCGTTGGTGCGCGATGGCCAAAGCCTGAACGCTTTATGGAATCGTCGCCAGACCACCAAATTTAATGGTGCTTCGTATATCATTCAGCGCGGTGCTTCTGCAATTTATACGCCTGAAGGCAAAAAGCAAGTTGAAGAAACACTTGATTACTATCGCACCAATGCGCGCGTGATCAAGGAAGGTCTTGAGCGAGCTGGCTTCGAGGTGTTTGGCGCGGTGAACAGTCCCTATGTGTGGTGCAAAGCACCTGATGATTTGAGCTCATGGGATTTGTTCACGCTTTTGTTGGAGCAGGGGCACGTGATTACCACTCCGGGAGCTGGTTTTGGCCCATCCGGTGAAGGGTACATCCGCCTTTCTGCTTTTGGTGATGCGAAGGCAACCAAGGAAGGCGTAGCTCGTATTGAAAAGGCTATGGCATCAAGGAAATAACGATATGTATGGTTTGAAGACTGAAAGCAGTTTCGATGCTGCTCATTTCTTAACTGATTATCACGGAAAGTGTGAAAATCTCCACGGTCATCGCTGGCGTGTAGTGGCATATTTGGGGCAGAAAGAGCTGTGCAAAGAGGGCACCCATAAGGACATGGTGCTTGATTTTGGTATCTTTAAGAGTGCGGTGCGTCAATTGACTGAAGAACTGGATCATTCTTTTTTGGTAGAAGAAGGATCACTTATGCCTGAAACGCTGGCTTGTTTGGAGAAAGAAGGCTTTGTACTTTCCATGCTGCCGTTTCGTACCACGGCGGAAAACTTGGCTCGTTATTTCTATCAGCGCTTAGAGCAGCAGGATCTGCCGGTTGCAATGATCGAGGTGTATGAAACGCCGAATAATTGTGCAATCTATTACGGCGAGACGGCGTAGGAATATAACAGCGTAGGAATAAAACGACGGCAGAAATAGACGGCGTAGGAAGTCTTATTTATGAGCAATTCATCGGCAATCGTGCCGGTAGTCGAAAAATTCGTATCTATAAATGGTGAGGGGCTGCGAGCGGGAAGGCTCGCAGCCTTTATTCGCACGCCTGGCTGTAATTTATCCTGCTTGTGGTGCGATACGATGTGGGCCAATGAATCGGGTTGTGAGCGTGAGTATTTCAGTGTAGAGAGTCTGGTTACCTGGGTGGCTACAACACCAGCATCATGCGTAACACTAACCGGTGGAGAACCAACTCTGCAGCGTGGTTTGCCGGCACTGATTGAAGCGCTCTATCTATCAAATGAGTGGGGTGCAGCGGATCCGCGCGTTATTGAAATAGAAACGAATGGCGCCGTCGATCTGGCCGAGTTAAATGCTTTGCGCCATCGTTTGGATAAATCTCACACCCTGTTGTCTGCGCAGGTCGCCTTTACTGTTGACTGTAAGTTACCAACAAGCGGCATGTTTGAATATATGTGTGATGAGAATTATGCTTGTTTGCGTGAGGGTGACACAGTGAAGTTTGTTATCGGCTCGATTGATGATTTGCACTGCGCTAAGCGTGTTATAAACACGTATGACTTATGCAATAAGGCACAGGTGCTCTTCAGTCCGGTTTTTGGACAGATAGATCCAGTTCAGATAGTGAAATTTATGGAAGATCAGCGTCTTTCGCAAGTTCGCTTGCAGTTGCAGCTCCACAAAATCATATGGCCTCATCAGGACAAAGGGGTATAAGAAATATGGCAGAAACTGATAAGACTTCAAAAAAGGCGCAAGAAAAGCTTTCTCGTGCTTTAGTGTTGTGTTCTGGTGGCGTGGACTCTACCACGTTGCTTGCGATGGCTGTTGAAAAGTATGGTGCTTCGCAGGTGTATGCACTCAGTATTTCCTATGGCCAGCGTCATGCTAAAGAGCTAAAGGCTGCTCAAGCGGTTGCTCACTACTATGGCGTTGAACAGCGCTTCTGCGATCTGACTGCAATCTTTCGCGATAGTAACTGCTCACTTCTGTCGCATTCTGATGAAGAAATTCCTGAAGAGAGCTATGCCGAACAGTTGAAAGAATCGGATGGTGCTCCGGTTAGCACGTATGTACCCTTTCGCAATGGGTTGTTTCTTTCGGCCGCTGCTTCGATGGCGCTATCTTTGGATTGCAGCGTGTTATATTATGGCGCCCATCACGATGATTGGGCAGGCAATGCCTATCCTGACTGCTCTAAGGAATTCGTGGATGCCATGAATCATGCCATTGTCGAAGGCACAGGTGGTCTGTTGCATATGGAGGCTCCCTTTGTGATGTGGTCAAAGGCTGACATCGTAAAACGCGGTTTAGAACTTAAGGTTCCCTATGAACTTACCTGGTCGTGTTATGAAGGTGGCGAATATCCCTGTGAAGTATGCGCAACCTGTATCGATCGAGCACGTGCATTTGAGGCTAATGGGGTAGTTGATCCCTTGTTGATTGCTAAGGCAAAGTGACGAAAGGATTTAAAGATGGATTGCGTATCGCGCAATACGGAAGAAGTGTCAGATCTGACGTTGTTGGGTAATCAACAGGTATCTTATCCGGATGATTACGCACCTGAGGTGCTTGAAACTTTTATCAATAAGCATCAGGACAATGATTACTTCGTAAAATTCAATTGCCCGGAATTCACCAGCTTGTGCCCTATTACCGGTCAGCCTGACTTTGCCACAATGTATATATCATATGTCCCTAACGTAAACATGGTGGAGTCCAAAAGCCTCAAGTTATATCTGTTCAGCTTCCGTAATCACGGTGACTTTCATGAGGATTGTGTCAATATCATCATGAAGGATCTCATTGCGCTGATGGATCCAAAATATATTGAGGTATGGGGCAAGTTTACGCCTCGTGGCGGTATTTCTATTGATCCGTATTGTAACTATGGCATGCCTGATACGAAGTGGGAAAAGCTAGCCTGGGAACGTTTGTCCCATCACGATATGTATCCTGAAAAGGTAGATAACCGCTAGGACACCATTAGCTGTGTACACAGCAGAATCACACTAGAACGCTGCGTTGTAAGGGTTGCTCAGGCGAATCTGTTCCTGGCCGCGACATAGTTCAGTGATGCGCTGTTTGAAAGGCTCTTCAGTTCCTTCCAGCATGCGAAATACCATCTTCACCTTATCGGTAAAATCGGTGGACAACGTGCGCGCGTTGCATTCTGCAGCAATGCGCACCACTTGATCGTATAAGGGGTAGGCAATCACGAGCGTAATATCCACGCAGCGAGAAATGGTAACGATATGAGCTGCATCGATGGCTTTTTGAGTTGCTTGAGTATACGCTCTGACCAAACCGCCAGTTCCTAAAAGGGTACCTCCAAAATATCGGGTAACTACAACGCAAATATCCGTCAGTTCGGCATGTTGAAGGGCTTGCAGGCTGGGCAGTCCCGCCGTTTTCTGAGGTTCACCATCATCGGAGTAGCGGATGCGTTCGGCTGAACCTTCGCCTCGTAACATATAAGCATATACATTATGGCGCGCCATACGATGTTCAGCTCGAATCAGTTCCAGATGTTCGAGTGCTTCTTCTTCGGTTTCCACATGAGCAAGGTTTGCAATAAAACGACTTTTCTTTTCTTCGATTTCTGCCTGAGCGCAGCCTTCAATAGTCTTATACGTGCTCATGGGTTGAATTAACTCCTTAGTGAGAGTTGGGATTATCTGATACGTTATTCTAAACAGAAAGCTTACTGTTAAACGATATGAATGTGCTTTGAACTTCGTGGTACGAATCAAACTACCATTTGTTTAAAATTACGGTATATATCTGTTGCTTGAAATGTGAGAAGGGTCAACGTGCCAGATCAACAACATCAAAATAGTCCTGGGCCAACGCCCCCACCAGCATCTTCCCGTACAGTGGTGGATGATGAAGAACTTAAGCGCATGATGAAGGCAAACAAACCGAGTTTCATGCAGAAATATGGATCAAGTCTGATCACGTTTATTTTAATCGGGATCAATGTGGTTATCTTTCTCATTGAGATGGCGCTTTCGGGTGGAACGCAAATTTCAACACGTGTGTTACTTGATATGGGTGCCATGTTTGCGCCGGTAATCACTTCGCCAGTAGATATGTACCGCTTCGTAACGCCGATGTTTCTGCATCTAGATCTTATGCACCTGCTATTCAATATGGTGGCGCTTTATAGTGCTGGTGTAATGTTGGAATATCTGTTGGGCCGATGGAATTTCTTGCTGCTATATTTCATCGCTGGTATTAGTGGCAATGTGGTTACCTATGCTGCCGATATTCTAACTGGTTCATTTGGTCTATCGGCTGGTGCATCGACAAGCATTTTTGGTCTGTTTGTAGCGGTTGCTTTGTTAGGAATCTTATCGAAGCGTAATCGTGCATTTTTGGCGCAATACAGCAAGGGCATGCTCGCGGTAATTGGCATCAATATTTTATACACCTTACTCACGCCTGGCATATCGGTAACCGGTCATGTAGGTGGTGCCTTGGGTGGTTTGATTGGCATGTTTATGGTACCCAGCAAAAACTTACGCGTACCTTTGGTAGTGCGCATTATAGTTTCGGTTTGCTGGGTTATTTTGGTGGGTTACTTTATGACCATGATGATCAGATAAGGGCGCCTTTCAGCAATGGAGTAAATTGCCTGCGTGCTAGCAGGTGTACTTCCTTGGTGGCACGAGAGATAGCGCTATACAGGCAGTGTTTAGCTTGAATATCGCATGGATAGGTTTCACCGTCAGCATCTGGAATGATAACGCGATCAAACTCTAGACCTTTAGCCAACAGAAGTGGAATTAATGCGACGCCATGTTCAGGCAGAGTTGAGCCCTCAGCAACAAACGTCAGCTGATCGTGGGGAACAACTTCTTGAAGAATGGGCCACAGATGTCCTGCTTCTTCGGCGCTTCGTGTTATGACAGCGGTAATCCCTTCAGTGTTTTTGACACCCTTGATGAGACTTGAAAGTTGATCCTTTAATTCATCATTGGTGGCATAGGTGACAAACGAAGGTTTGGTATCGTCACGCTGAACTGATTGAATGCGCATGGCATTATCACTGGTTGCTAGTGTTGCGAAAAGTTCGGTAATCGCCGGAGTTGAACGATAGCTGGTAAGCAGCTGACACTCAGCGATGCTGCCGCGATGCTCTTCAAATACCGCTTTTACTTCATCAAAGGTAGATGAATGTGGCGTAATAGCCTGATTCTCGTCGCCGAGCAACAGGAAGTGAGCATGTTTATAGTAACGTGCCATAACAGCTAATTGAGCTGGGGAATAGTCCTGCACCTCATCGATCATAACGTAGCGAGCATCTTCATTGGAAAGGCCGGTGCAAGCAATCTTGAGGTAGAGCCATTCCAGAAACGATAAGTCATCAATGCCGAGCAAGCGCTTGGCAATGCGGTCAACGCGAACCCAGTGATCCAGGGCGATGGTGGTAATGGCTTGGCCAAATTGTTTCTTTAGGTAGCGCAAGGTGTATTCCTTGGCATGTTGCTCATCATCCATCATGGCAGGTTCGCCAAACAACGCCAGCTGCTGGTTGTAGGTGAGTGCTGAAACCTCATCCTGGAAACGTTCGGTACCAGCCATCTGGCCCAAACGAGAAGCGAAGCGCTCTTCCAGTTCTTCGCGCATTAGAGTGATGAGGCGCGGACCAGCAGGAATATGAGAGAACTTGGAAGCAATGCGGTAGATTTGCTGAGCAGAAATAAGCGTTTCACCACGATATTTCAAATCACGGAAATCCTTTTCGGTAAAGGTGAGGTTTTCCATGGCTGCATCAATGTTGTGGAGCGTGTCGGTGCTGGCATGAAAACGGTCGAATACACGGCCTTCCGGAATTAACTGAGCAGCAAATTCTGCCCATGTCAAAATATGTGGATTCTTTTCTCCCATGTCGGGCAGAACATTATCGATATATGAACGAAATACCGGATTGGGGGTTATCAGATACACATCATTCGGATTAAGTGTTTCGCGATGTTGGTAGAACAAATATGCAATACGTTGTAGCAGTACCGATGTTTTTCCACTGCCAGCTATGCCATTGACTAACAGGGCGGGAACATCATCATGACGGATGACTGTGTTCTGTTCCTTTTGAATAGTGGTGGTAATGGCATTCATGTGACTGGTGCGCTGACGCGAAAGGGATTTTAGCAACAATTCGTCTTGAATAGCCACCGTCGTATCAAAATAGGCGTTGAGCGTATCTTGAGTGATATCGAACTGACGGCGCAATTTCAAATCCACATTGATGGTACGACCGTTTGCTTTGTAGGACGTTGCCCCATTTGATTGGTTGTAATAGACCTCTGCTACAGGGCTGCGCCAGTCAACCACCAGACGATGGTAGGATTCGTCAGAAATGCCGGCGTTGCCCAAATAGATCTCTTTAGGTTCGGCGTCGGGCTTAAATTGAAGTACAACCTTAGCAAAGTAGGGCTGTGGTTTTAACAAGAGGATACTTGCCATGGTTTGTGCGTCGGCATCTTGCATTTGGTTATATGCATCAATGACGCTATTCATATTGGCGTATTCTACGTAGGTTTCTTGGGCTTCACCTTCACTGGCAAAGTTTGATGCCACTTCATCGGCAGAGTTGCGCTTGTAGAGCTCTGCAGCAAGAGCTGTTTCTTCCATTCGCTCGGAGATATGCTCTTCCATATCCAGAAGGGTTTGGTAGGTACGAGATAGATGATCCTGCTCAGCTACGAATACGGGATCATTCATCTGATCTGCGTCTGTCGTTGGTGCTTCGTTGGCCTTGATAGTGTCATCAGTCATGGACGTATCCTTTCGTTCTGGCGGGTTCATATCATAGCGGTTTACGTCCAAAAATGAGCCTCATGCTTTGAAATACGCCATTACCACAAACAGGGACTGAAGCGCGGATGTAAGTCCGGTTCAGTCCCTGCTAAGGTGAAGGACATAATTTGCAATCCTTGTAGAGAGACTGATGGCTTCAGTTCTCTGTTCGTGAGCTATAGCGGGTGAGATGTATCGAATGCGTTGTATAGCGTTAGGCAATTGAGCAGGTGTAGCGGTGGTGGGCTGTATGTGGTATTGCTGGCATTGGTGTTGGGCAACAATCGAAAAAGATTATGAGCCAATCAACGCCATGAATGATGTAGCAAAACTACTCAGATTGCGATAGCAGATAAATAGCGTGATCAAAATGATGAGCACGCCCATTACATTTGCAAACCAATGATTACGATATTTTGTTAAGTGTTTACCGTTCGCAACAAACACTACGAAGAATGCGATAAACGGAAGCAGAATTGCGTTTGCTGCCTGAGCAACCAATATCAACTGCGTTGGTGAGCTGCCCAGAGCAATAGCCATAGCAACACCAGCAACAATAACAATCATCCAGATAACCTTGAACTTACCATCTTTCAAGGTTAAGCCCCAACCTAAAACGCCGTTGGTTGCATAGGCGGCAGAAAGGGAAGCGGTCAATACAGAAGAAAAGCCAGCTGCTAATAAACCTAAAGCGATAAGCCACAATGCCCACTCACCCAATATGGGCTGTAGCGCCAAGGCCATTTGAGCGCCATTGGTGACAGTAACGCCGGTACCGTAAATATTTGCCGAAGCGCATACCAAAATTGCCATGGAAATCAGGCCACCGACGCCGATTGATACGATGGTATCAAAGCGCGCATCGCCAATTTCTTCAGGATGTTTAAATCGTTCACCAGCACCTGATGCATGAAGGAATAGGTTGTAGGGAACAATTGTGGTGCCAATTAAGCCAATGCAGGTTAACAGGCCCTGGCTGTCGTTTGAGGGGAGTTTTGGGCTGAACAAACCAGCCAGTACCGCGCCCCAATCAGGTTGAGAAAGAATTGCCGTAACAAGAAAGACAACACCCATAAACACAACAATAGCGGTCAGAATTCTTTCAACAATTTTGTAGTTGCCAACCCATAAAATACAGAATCCCAAAATACCGATTACAATGGCTGCAATCCACATGATCATGGTGTTGCTCTCCGAGGGAGCGCCCAGTGATTGAGTAATTGCTTGAATGCCTAAAATGCCACCAGTAACGTTGCCTGTTTCGTAGGCGATGTTTCCTATAAAGATAGCTATAAGTACCACGATAACTGCTATCCCTTTGAGGAGCTTATTCGGGATACGATTTCTGATGTTTTCACCTAATCCCTGATGGGTAATGATGCCAATACGGGCAGCCATTTCCTGGAAGACGATAGTTGCAATGGTGGCAAAGAGGAGTGCCCACAGCATGGTGTAGCCATAACTTGCACCGGAAACCGTACAGGTGGTTACCGTACCAGGTCCAACAAACCCCGCTGCAACCAGGGCACCAGGACCAATGGTTTTGATCTTTTTTACTAAGGTTGTCATTGCAGTTCCTTTCCAGATATGGAAACGAACAACTTACGGCCGCTTGTGGGATTTACGGAAAGTGGCAGTAAGTTGTTCTTCTGGATTGATGGAACTAATTTTCGATGTACTTTGTTACACACTGGTTATCAGGGATTTTATGAAACAGAGTTGCAATAGTTTCAATAGAGTCGCAATAGTTTTATCCCTGCTGAGTTGACATGACAGGTGTAATCTCTATGCCAGCTTCGGCAAGAGCGGCTCGCACACGTTTTACGTAAGCTAATGCTTCGGGAGTATCGCCATGGACGCAGATCGTTTCAGCCTTGATGGGGATCACTTTGCCTGAATAGGTGGTTACGGTGCCGGTTTGTATGGCAGCGATGGCGCGTTTGATGGCGAACGTATCATCATGAATTACTGCATCAGGAAGTTTGCGGCTGCGCAGCGTGCCGTCATCTTCATAGTTTCTATCCAAGAAGAATTCTTCTGCCGTGGTAAGACCGACACTTTTACCAGCCTTGATAAGTTTGCTTCCTGCCAATCCAACTAAAATGAGTTGAGGATCAAAGTCATAGACTGCCTGCGCTATGGCATTTGCCAGTTTTTCATCTTGAGCAGCAGTGTTGTAAAGCTGTCCGTGAGGTTTTACATGGTGAAGACGAGTACCTTCCGCTTTACAAAATCCCGCCAGAGCACCGATCTGAAACAGGACGAACGCATAGGTTTCATCGGCAGTGAGTGCCATGTTACGTCTGCCAAAGCCCTGTAAATCGGGATAGCCTGGATGCGCACCTAGTGCAATGTTCGCTTTAGCGGCAAGATGCACGGTGTTACGCATTACCACCGGGTCTCCCGCATGTGATCCACAGGCAATATTGGCGCTGGATATTAAAGGAATAATGTCTTTATCGCAACCGATGGTGTAATTGCCAAAGCTTTCGCCAAGATCACAGTTCAAATCGATAGACATAAGGTTCCTTTCCTTCTCTGAGAGGTGTTTCGTTGCCGTTGCTGTTTGATGTTATTGAATGCGCAGATCGATGTTTTTGGTGTCGGTTATCAGCATGCATCCCGGTGCATGGGTGATGGCAAATTCTGGCTTGGAGTTCATAACGATGGATTGTGGGGTCACACCGCAAGCCCAAAATACAGGAACTTCACCTGGATGAATGTCGACGGGATCACCAAAATCAGGCTTCGATAGGTCCTTTATGCCAATAACGGAGGGGTCACCGATGTGGATTGGTGCACCGTGGACTTTTGGAATAGCGCCTGAAATTTGAACTGCTTTAACCACTTGGTTATAGGGAATAGGGCGCATGGATACTACCATCTTGCCCGACATTGAACCTGCTGGCACGCAGTCGATATTTGTCAGATACATTGATACATTACGGTGCATTGTGTTGTGGCGCATCTCAATGCCTGCTTCGATGAGATCACTTTCAAAACTGAACGAACATCCAATCACAAAGCTCACCAAGTCATCTCGCCAGTAGGAGCTCACATCGGTTAGTTCATCAACGAGTTCTCCTCTATGATATATGCGATAACGTGGAAAGTCGGTTGCAATGTCGCAGTCTGATGCGCACTGTTTAGTTTGACGGGCGCCAATATCGGTCACCTCAATCAAAGGGCAGGGCTTGGGGTTGCGCTGAGCAAACAGCAAAAAGTCATAGGCGTCCTCTTTGGGCAGAACAATTAAATTTGCTTGGGCATACCCAGGGCACAACCCGCTGGTCGGATCAGTAAACTTACCTTCGCGTATAGCGTGGCGCACTTGAACCGGCGTTGCGTTTTTGAGATCTGATAATGAGAGGATAGGTGACATAATTACAGTTCTCCCTTCAGGAATTTCTCAATGAAGCCCGTGTTTACTTCGCGACCTTCCTTGAAGGTTTCGTTATTCATAATGGCGTATTGGAAGTCCAAGTTGGTATGAATGCCTACGATGACCATTTCTTCTAAGGCGGCACTCATCTTCGCGATGGCTTCTTTGCGATCAACGCCGCGTACAATCAGTTTGGCAAACATGGAATCGTAAAATGGCGGAACAGTCGAACCATCAAAAGCTGCAGTATCAATACGAACACCATTGCCTCCCGGTAAATGCATCTGAGTGATGGTTCCCGGCGAGGGCATAAAGTTCTTTTCGGGCTGTTCAGCATTGATGCGACACTCTATTGCATGTCCTGAAAGACGGATGTCATCTTGAGATACGCTTAAGGGCTCACCTGCTGCAACACGGATCATTTCCCGAACCAAGTCGAAATTGGTCACCATTTCAGTTACGGGGTGTTCCACCTGGATGCGCGTGTTCATTTCCATGAAGTAGTAGTTGAATTCCTTGTCAACCAAAAACTCAATGGTGCCAGCACTTAGGTACTCCACAGCTTTTGCAGCGCGCACGGCCGCTTCACCCATCTCTTTGCGAATATGCTCAGGCAAAAAGGGACAGGGACTTTCTTCTATCATCTTTTGGTGATTGCGCTGAATGGAGCAGTCTCGTTCACCTAGGGAAATCACGTTGCCATAGGTATCACCAATGATCTGAACTTCAACGTGGCGAGGATCTATAACGGCCCGCTCCAGATACATGGTGTTATCTCCGAAAGCGTTAACACTTTCACGCTGAGCAATATTGAACATGTCGGTAAAATCATCTATCGATTCGCTGACACGCATGCCTTTACCGCCCCCGCCTGAAGAGGCCTTAATCATGATGGGCCAACCAATTTGACGTGCCACGGGCAGTGCTTCTTCAGCTGAATGAACCGCGTCTTTGGTGCCGGGGACAACAGGGACACCCGCCTTCATCATGCTACGACGTGCCTGACTTTTATTGCCCATACGTTCGATGGTTTCTGGGGTGGGGCCAATGAATACCAGTCCATTTTCGGCACACTGTTTTGCAAAGGTGCTCTTTTCGGAAAGAAATCCGTAGCCAGGATGGATAGCCTGACATCCGGTTCCTTTGGCCGCCTCAATGATTGCCGGAATATTTAAATAGCTTTCTCGTACGGCAGCTGGGCCAATACATACGCTTTCATCAGCCAGATAAACGTGCAAAGAATGTTTATCGGCTGTCGAGTAAATGGCAACTGTCTTTATGCCCATTGTGCGGCAAGCGCGAATAATGCGTACAGCAATTTCGCCTCTATTTGCGACGAGGATTTTGTCAAACATGGCAAACGCCTCAACTTAGTTAACGTGAATTCGGAACAGGGGTTGGTCGTATTCCACCTGTTTTCCGTTGGCAGCCAGAATTTCAGTAACGGTGCCTGATGCTGTGGCTGTTATTTCATTCATCATTTTCATAGCTTCAACTAAGGCCATCGTCTGACCGGTAATTACTTCTTGACCAACTTTTACGAAGGGCTCCTCATCGGGGCTCGGAGCAACGTAGAAGGTGCCTACCATGGGGCTGCGTACCAAAACAGTGTTGTCATCGTCGGTGATATCGTCCGCAATGGCAGCACTTTCATGTGCTTGAGCTTTCCCGCTTAACAGCGCTTCGACGCGTTCGGCAAGACCAGGAAGTGTTGTAGGAGTAATACCAGCTGCCGGCTTGCGCTCAAGGGCGATTTCCTTGTCGCCCTCTACGATACGCAAAGACGTGAGTTCAGCTTCATCCATAATGGCGATGAGTTCTTTGATTTCGTCTTTGTTCATGTTTTACTCCTTGGTGAAAGAACTGATTAACCAGTTAGGTTCATTGCTGAATTTTTTAGCCTGAGCTTCAAGCAGAGGGGTTAAACGACGCGCTGCTCGGCGTGGCGAATCGCCTCCCGTTGCGGGTCTGCGCACTTGGGTTGCCATGATGTGGTAGCGTTTCGCTTCTCGCTTAAGTAACTCTTGAGCATCTTGGACCGATACGCTATTAAAACTGATAGGAGTGCCCGGCGGACATTGCACCAGTTTTGGAATATCGACGCTAGCAACCGTACCGATTTTGGCGTAACCGCCAGTTGCCTGTCGATCGGCAAGCATGATGATAGGTCTGCCATGACTAGGCACTTGAACTGCACCAAATGCTATTCCGTCTGAAATAATATCTGAGCCGTGTTTCGTGGTTATTTCCGGTCCGTCAAGGCGGTAACCCATGCGGTCTGATTTTGATGTGGTGGTAAACGTTTGCTCATAAAAGGTTCGCAATCCTTCATCAGTGAACATGTCTTCTTGGGGTCCGGGGATAACGCGCACGTGAATGCAACCGTCTTCTTCCGGTGTGAAATAGGATTCTTCTTGAATACTGTGGCTGGGGAGATTGGCTAAAAAGTCCATCGTGTGTTTGAACGGCACATAATCACCCAGTACAAGAGGTCGTCCTTTCCATCCGCCCAAATGACATTTTATGTTTGTGGAGGCGCTTCCCATCACCAGCGGAACATCGAGCCCTCCGCCTGCCACAGCAAGGTAACCAAACACACCGCTTCGAGCATTGCGTGTAGCTAAGATAGAACCTTTATGAACGCGGATTGCCTTGTTGCGAGGGATGGTGATCCCATCAAGTGTGGGATGAAAATCGCCCCCACACAGCGCAATAAAGGTATCGGTGGTAAAGCGCAATTCTGGACCTGCCAGCATAAATTCCAGAACCGGGGCATTACGATCATTTTCGACTAGAATGTTAGCAGTCGACGCCCCACGACGGTCCATAACACCGTTAGGGGAAAAGCCGCTGGACATATAGCCAATTCGTCCCAGGTCTTGAACCGTGGTACATACACCGGGTTTCTTAACCACAATACCCATAGTTAACCTTCCTTGCCGGAGCTGCACGACGAGTCATGGTCGCATGAGGTGTCCACAACATGAATTTGATAGTGATACGTGTGCGCAGCCAGCTGTTGTTCAATGGCCGTATATTCTTCCGGTGAAATAGGGACAAATCGTAGATATTGGCCTGCTTCGTAGAGAATAGGCTTTTCGCGATCGGGGTCGTAGGGGCGCAAGGGGGTGCGACCAATCAGTTGCCAGCCGCCAGGGGAGGTAAGCGGATAAATGCCAGTTTGTTCTCCGCCAATGCCAACCGATCCCGCTTTAATAGCAGTACGGGGAACTGCCAGGCGAGGGGTGCGGATGCGGGGATCTAGGCCTCCCAAATAGGCAAAACCCGGCATAAATCCCAGCATATCTATGAGGTAATCGTGTTCCGTATGTATACGAACGACCTCTTCTTCAGAAAGATTGGCATGTTTTGCTACATAGGGTAGATCGGGTCCAAAGTCGCCTCCATAACAAACCGGAATTTCGATAATGGTTTTAATGGTATTGTGCGATACATCAACGTGACGAAGTTTGGAGCGAAGGCGCTGGCAGAGCTCATCATATCCTATGACTACAGGGTCGTAGCACACCATAAGCGAGCAAAAGGTAGGGACTACCTCTACGATGCCAGGCAAAGGATTTTTTTCTAAGTTGGAGGCAATCAAACGGATGAGCGCACTTGTTTCTGGCGAAATCGTGCTGGCAAACACTAGATTGATTGCCGAATCTCCCGCAATGGTGATACGAAAATCTGCCATATACTTACGGCCTCGATTCATTTTTGGCTGACAGTACCTTATCTCATGAGCCAAAACTATAGGCTTCAGTTGCTAGACTAGCCTTTCTTATAAGCAGTTTTTGGTTAAAACTTGGTTTCGTTGCCCGGTTGTAGTGATGGTCCTGCTGTATGGGTGATCAAAAAAGATCTTATGTCTTGCTCGTTGATAGTGCCCTAGTTATACTGATAATTTAACGGGCATTTCTGTGTACTGTGCACGGGTAAGTCCTGTTGATTGCAGCAAGGCTATATGTGCATGAGCAAACCTGTTCAGGATGGTGGAGCTTGTGTTGATGCTTTTATAAAAGGAAGTGTGAATTAAAAGGAGTGTGAAGACTTCGTAATCACCAATTGAATCATAATCCACACTTGGGTAATAATTGCGAGTTGAGTTACAGCACGTTGTGACTATCGAGAATCCAGGGAAAGGAGAGCGACGTGAAAAATGTGCTTCACCTCTTAAAGCGCGATTTTTCGCGTTTGATTAAATCTCCTGCAGTACTGGTTGTTGTTCTTGTTTTAGTGGTGCTGCCCTGCTTCTATACATGGTTTAACGTTATTGGCTTTTGGGATCCCTATGGCCACACGGGCAACTTGCGCGTCTGCGTGGTGAATGAAGATACCGGTGATTCGTCTGATATAACCGGTCAAATTAATATGGGTGATGAAGTGGTTGACGAGCTTCATGATGACCATCAACTCGGATGGGTGTTTACCGACCGTGTCACTGCCATGGATGAAGTGCGTTCAGGTAAAGCGTATGCGGTATTTGTTATTCCCTCAGATTTCACCTCCAATACTCTTTCGCTTTTAACAGGTGATTTTCATCAACCTACATTGGACTATTACGTCAACGAAAAAGCGGGCGGTATATCAACGAAGGTCACTGACACCGGGTCTCGAACCCTTCAGCAAACTATCAATTCAACGTTTGTGTCAACGGTAAGTGGGGTAGTTACTCAGGTTTTTGATTCGGCAGTCACCCAGGCGCAAGGCGATATATCATCTGCGCAGAACAGCGTCATTGCGCGTCTTAACAAGGTGAGTGACTCCTTATCAGAAACACAGAGCACGGTTTCCGATTTGGGTGACCAAGCAAGTCAGGTTGCTCAAAAAGCGCGCAATGCAAAAGATAATCTTTCGTCGGCTAAAGATGAGCTCTCAAACCTGAGCGGTGAATTAAACGATGCCGCATCACTTCTTTCCAGCACCCAAGAAGCCTTGGGGCCTTTTACGGTCTCGTTAATGAGCACGCTCGATTCTTCTTCGATCTTGGCATCGCAAGCGGTCTCACAGGCCAACGGGTCTGTGGGCGCGGTGACGGGAGTGGTTAGTGAAGCGCAGGGCACGGTGTCAAGTGCTTTGGATCAAGGCAAAGCGCTGGTAAATCTTAACGAAGGTATTATTGAAACACTGAATTCGATTGCTGCAGGTATACCTGATGGCGATCAAAAAAATGCAATCAATCAGACGATTGAAACCCTGAAGAGCCAAAATGACAGCTTAAAGGCTTCTGTTGATGGCATGCAGTCGAGCTATGATGCGGTCAATGGCGCATCAGGTGATATTGCTAGTGCCAGCAATAAGGTAAATGATGCGATACAAACTACCCTTTCCAATACGAATGAGTACCGCTCGCAGCTTTCCAGTACTACCTTTCCTGCTCTCAACAACGCTACAACACAGCTTTCGTCGACAACGTATCAATTGGCTGGTGCTGTTTCCAACCAAATGTTGTTGGTGGATCAAGCGCTTGGACTTCTAGATCAGCTTGCTGCTGCGCTGGATCAAACTGCATCTACCTTGGGTGACACCGATGGATTGCTTCTTGGAGTCACATCCGATATTGATTCGATTAAAACTGATGTAGCAGCACTCACT
Source organism: uncultured Coriobacteriaceae bacterium (assembly GCA_900539675.1). Taxonomy (GTDB): domain Bacteria; phylum Actinomycetota; class Coriobacteriia; order Coriobacteriales; family Eggerthellaceae; genus Anaerotardibacter. Next base: position 19,245 of record UQDJ01000026.1, read on the forward strand.
TCCTCAGAGGCTCTCTCTGAACTTTTCGGAGGTACGCTGCCAGATTCTTCTAAAATTGCCGATTTCATGTTGGCGCCTACTCAGGTGCAAACTATTCCTCTGTATACGGTCAATTCGTATGGAACGGCAATGTCTCCTTTATTCATGAATTTGACGCTTTGGATTGGCGTTTTCATGTTACTGGTTATTATGCGCATCGAGGTTGATAGGGAAGGCTTGCCGGGTTTGACAGCTCGTCAAGCTTACTTAGGTCGCATGATTTTTCTTGGCGTCTTTGCATCACTACAAGCCCTTACGGTCTGCACAGGTAATTTGATTATAGGGGTGCAGGTTGCAAGTGTGCCGCTGTTTTACCTCACGGCTTTGACCGCTTCGTGGACCTATCTGGCTATTCAGTATGCTTTGGCTGTTTTGCTGCAACACATTGGTAAGGGCTTATGTGTCGTGCTGATCTTTGTTCAAATCCCGGGCGCAACAGGGCTCTATCCGATCGAAATGACACCGGCATTCTTTCAGGCGATATATCCGGCATTTCCGTTTACGTATGGCATCAATGCTTTACGCGAGACCATTGCTGGCTTCTACGGTCTGCAATGGTTGGAGTTGTGGGGCATTATGCTTGCCTTTATGGCAGTGTTTTTGGTTATCGGATTGGTCTTTAGACCATTGTTCATCAACCTGAATCGTATGTTTGCTCGCCAGATTAAAGATAGTGATATTTTTAATGGCGAAGAAGCGCAACTACCTGCTCGTCGTTATCGCGTAGAAAAGCTTATGGGCGCCATGATGAACCGCCGTGAATTTCGCACTGAAATCATAGGTACGGTTAATCGCTTCATGCGTTTTTATGACCATGTGCGTCGCACGATTGCAGTAGTAGGGTTCGGTATAGCGGTTGCGCTTACCGTTGTCATGGTATTGATGGGAGCAAGCAAGGTGGCGCTCCTTACGTTGTGGCTGGTATGGCTGGTTTTACTGCTCCTTTTCGTTTTGATTGTCGAATTCATTCGAGATCGTTTGATGCACGAAGAAGCGCTTTCAGCTCTCAGTGAGGATGAAGTGCGCAATCTGTTTGATATTCATCGAAAAGCTCATCAGGTACAAAGGGCTTCGTCCTCTTCGATGCGCGATACACCATCGCCTCAAGGTGACTCTTCTTCCTCATCTTTTGATAAGGGAGGTGAGCAATAAGTATGACAATGATTCTTAAACTATTTCGTGATGATGTTAAGCGCATTACCAGTAACGTGGTGTCTTTGATTATCGTTGTAGGCTTGGTGGTGCTACCCTCAATCTTCAGTTGGTATAACGTGCTGGCCTGTTGGGATGTGTTTGATAATACCGACAACTTAAAGGTTGCCGTGGCCAACAACGATGAAGGCTATCAAAGTGACCTGGTTCCTTTAAAAATAAATATGGGCGAACAGGTGCTTTCTTCGTTGCTGGATGACAAGGAAATGAATTGGGTATTTACCGATGAACAGGATGCCGTGGATGGCGCCAAGTCGGGTAAATACTATGCCGCTGTGGTAATTCCGCCCACGTTTAGTAAAGACATGATGACGTTTTATTCGCCCGATGTCGAACATGCAAAATTACTCTATTACACCAACGATAAGAAAAATGTAGTCGCCCCGAAGCTGACACAGCAGGGTGCGGATGATGCGGCTGGTCGCATCAATGACATCTTTGTTGAGAAGATTTCTGAAATAGGGCTCAATGTTGCCTCTCAATTAGTGGACTATAGTGACAAAAACGGTGTTGCCAGCAAACTTGGACAACTGGCGCAAAATATAGACAGTATGAGTTCGCGCTTGACGCAAACTTCACAAGTGGTTTCTGGTTATGGTGCAATATTGGATTCCACCAAGGGAGTAATTTCGGGTACTGCCGATTTACTGAAAGCCAGTGGAGCGAGCGCTGATGGGGTGGTGCAGTCAGCGAATGAAAGCAAAGATGCACTGTCGTCATTATCGGGAGTTCTTTCATCTTCGAACGCCGCTTTAGGAGATGCTCTTTCACAAAGCGCTGAGGGGTATAGCGGCGTTTCTGAAGCGATTGATACTGCATTTGCTTCAGCGGGGAATGCAAGTGCCACATCTGCTGATGCATTAGATAATCAATCTGTTGCGATTGCAGGTCAAGCGCAACAGTATCGTGCTCTGGCGCAATCGATTGGTGCTCTTTCAGTTCCAGCGGAGTATCAATCAACACTGGATGCACTCGTTGAGCAGCTAACATCTTCTGCTGATGCACAGCAGCAATTGGCAGATTCGCTTTCCAACGCTGCAGAATTGATACGTTCCAACAATGCTCAAGTCCAAGAAAAGCATCAGGAAGTTTCTGACTTAGCAGCACAGGCTAAGCAGAGTGTTTCTGATTTGTCGCAGGATTTTAATTCCTCTATCAGGCCACAACTGGATGATTTGCAGTCGCGTGTATCGAGCGGGGCAGATTCTCTGCTGCAGAATGCCGCTTCACTTGCATCCCTTGGGGATGATATGGCTGGTTCTTCTGAATCCATGTTGGATACCTTAGATCAAACTCAGTCACAGTTGCAGCGAACCGCTGAGCATCTTAATGAATCAGCTCAAGATATGCACGATCTAAGCGTGGCGCTTACCTATGCGCTTTCTTCGGGTGATGCAGATCAACTACGTCAAATCCTTGGATCAGATCCATCCCATTTGGCAGCATCCCTTGCTTCTCCGGTGAGCGTGGAGCGCAATGCAGTATTTCCCGCTCAGAATTTTGGTGCTCAGATGGCTCCGTTGTATACGATGGTCGGTCTATGGATTGGCTCTCTGCTCCTGGCGGTTGCCATTAAAGTGGTCGTCTCTAAAAGGAGTATGGAAGCTGTAGGTTATCCTAAGCTTCATCAAGTGTTTTTAGGCCGCTTTCTCATATTTGCTCTGTTGTCATTCTTACAATCGACACTGTTAGGATTGGGTAATTTATTCTTTCTGCAATTGACGGTTGCCGAACCTTTACTTTTTATGTTGGTGTATTGGATTGCCGGCCTGGTCTTTACGTTTATCATCTATACGCTTGTGGTGTCCTTTGCCAATTTAGGTAAGGCTATAGCGGTATTGATTTTGATCTTCCAAATAACTGCTGGGGGTGGCAGCTATCCGCTGCCAACATTGCCCGATTTTATTCAAGCGTTAAGTCCGCTTATGCCTGCCACACATGCCATCAATGCGTTACGTGCTGCCATGATGGGTGTATATCAGGGAGATATTTGGTTTGAACTGGGTTATTTGCTTTTGTTCTTAATTCCGTTTGTGCTTTTAGGTCTCGTTTTGCGTAAACCGTTAATCCGGTTGGTGAACTGGTATCTGAACAAGGTGGAGGAATCCAAGCTGGTGTCCTGAGGCTGAGCCAGTATTGATTGGGTGTTGATCTTGTTTATTGAGGCAGTCATCAACCGTTCGCGTCAATGAGCTACCGCTTATCCTTAGCATATCTATTATAGGTGAAGTTCAAAGCTTGCTTCTGTATAGTTCAATAAAAATGAACCATACTAAATGAATGTCATATGAGATAGTTCTGTTCACCTATAGTACGTTAAAACTATGAGGTACAGTTCAATTCGAAAACACCCATATTGAACTTATATAGAGAAGGGTGATTCAATGGATCAGCAATCCTTTGGAAAACGCTTAAAGCAAGCGCTTGCCAAGTGCGCTATGCGTCAGAGTGACTTAATCGAAGCTGCTGCTCAACGGGGAGTAAAACTAGGAAAAAGCCAGGTAAGCCAATATGTTAGTGGTAAGACTATTCCGCGAAGCGATACATTAGGACTGATCGCTTCAGTCTTGCAGGTGGATGCGGCATGGCTGTTAACGGGACAGGGTACTTCAGGCGAGACTGTAACTAATTCGCCTGCTCAGAAAGGTGAAATCATGCAACATGTGCGTGAATTTAAGAAATCGTCCAAACTTGATAACGTTCTTTACGATGTTCGTGGACCAGTTGTCGATGAGGCGCGACGTATGGAAGAAGCAGGCACACGAATTCTAAAACTCAATATAGGTAATCCGGCACCGTTTGGATTCCGTACGCCGGATGAAGTGATTTACGACATGCGTCAACAGCTGACCGAATGCGAAGGCTACTCGGATTCAAAGGGTCTTTTTAGTGCCCGCAAAGCAATCATGCAGTATGCGCAGCTCAAACATATTCCCAATGTTACGATGGATGATATTTACACCGGCAATGGAGTAAGCGAACTGATCAATTTATCCCTTTCAGCACTCTTGGATGCTGGGGATGAAATCCTTATTCCTTCGCCTGATTATCCTCTGTGGACCGCATGCGCAACGCTTGCCGGTGGCAACGTTGTTCATTATCTTTGCGATGAACAGGCTGAATGGTATCCGGATATCGATGATATCAAGAAGAAGATCACTCCTCGAACCAAGGCTATTGTTATCATTAATCCCAATAACCCAACGGGTGCACTCTACCCGCGCGAAGTACTGCAGGAAATCGTTGATGTTGCTCGCGAACATCAGCTGATGATTTTCTCTGATGAGATCTATGATCGTTTGGTAATGGATGGTCAGGAGCATGTATCTATTGCATCGCTTGCACCTGATTTATTTTGTGTCACCTTCAGTGGCCTTTCGAAATCGCATATGATTGCAGGTTTTCGTATTGGCTGGATGATTTTATCGGGCAATAAAGCGGTGGCTCATGACTACATTTTGGGAATCAACATGTTGTCAAACATGCGCTTGTGCTCTAACGTACCCGCTCAATCGGTGGTTCAAACAGCTTTGGGGGGCCATCAAAGTGTCAACGATTATATCGTTCCGGGAGGACGTATTTATGAGCAGCGTGAGTACGTATACAACGCCCTTAATGACATTCCGGGCATCAGTGTCGTGAAGCCTAAGGCGGCATTTTATGCATTTCCGAAGATAGACACGAAAAAATTCAACATTGTCAATGATGAAAAGTTCGCACACGATCTGTTGGTCAATAAAAAGATCCTTATCGTGCAAGGCAGTGGTTTTAATTGGCAGGAACCGGATCATTTTCGTATTGTGTATTTACCGCGTATCGAGATTCTTCGGGATGCCATGACTAAAATGAGTGATTTTTTCGCCTATTACCATCAGGTATAAAGCGAATATATAACGCAAGGATGTATTTCGTTTACCTGTAGATCTCCCGGCTTTTAGGCTAAAAAAACAGCCGAAGTTTTCCTTCGGCTGTTGAACGCTCATATGGAGGCGACGCCCGGATTCGAACCGGGGGTAAAGGCTTTGCAGGCCTCTGCC